>NZ_JAUMTJ010000086.1:0-29038 GCF_032654765.1 Bradyrhizobium sp. 33ap4
ACAAAGCTCGCACCAAACTGGGGCGCGCCTATCCAGGCATACCCAAAGAGTCAAAATCACTGTGACGAGCTACTAGCTCGCCGGTGAGGTAAGCGCGCGCTCGTCAAACTCGAGCGAGGCAATCAGTTCGAGCGTCTGCCGGAGATCGGCGGCCTGCCTTGCGCCGAAGGCGGTCTCGAAGCGCTCCTGCGCCTTGAGCCATGCGGCCTGGGATTCCTCGAGCCTGGCTTCGCCGCGCTTGGTGAGCCGCACCAGCCGGCTGCGCCGGTCGCTCTTGTCGACGGTGATGGTCAACAGACCGTCGCGCTCGAGCGGCTTGAGGTTGTGGTTCAGCGCGGTGCGGTCGAGCACCAGGACTGCGGCAAGCTCGCCCATCGTCGGCGCGCCCGACCGCCTGACATAGACCAGAATCGCCCGTTGCGTGCCGCGTAGGCCGGATGTCGCAAGGACCTGATCGTAGAGCTGCGACACCCGCCGCGTCGCCTTGCGCAACGCCGTGAGATTACACCGGCTGGGTTCCGTTTTCGCCATCGCTGCCTCCGAGGACTTGACAGATACATGCATATGCACCTAATGGCAATAGATGCATATGCACGTATTTCGGAGGGTGTGATGTCGGAGGTAGAGGCGGAGACCATCGATCTGGTCGTCGAACCTGATGCGCGGCCGCGGTCCTGCGTCGCCACCGCAACCCCGCGCCAGGTGCTTGCGATCGTGTCGGTCGGAATTTGCCTCGCCAATCTCGATCTGTTCATCGTCAATGTCGGGCTGCCGAACATCGCGCAGGAATTTCGCGGCGCCTCGCTTGAGGATTTGTCCTGGATCCTCAATGCCTACGCCATTGCCTACGCGGCGTTGCTGGTGTTCTTCGGCCGGCTCGCCGAACGCCACAGCCGCAATCTCAGCTTCCTGCTCGGCGTCGCGCTGTTCACGGCCGCGTCGGCGGCATGTGCGCTGGCCTCCAGTGTCGAGTTCCTGGTCGTCTCCCGCGTGGCGCAAGCGGCCGGTGCGGCATTGATGACGCCAACCTCGATCGGCCTGCTGCTGGCGTCGTTTCCGCCCGAGCAACGCGCCGGGGCGGTGCGCACCTGGACGGCGATCGGCGGCCTTGCCGCCGCACTGGGCCCGCTCGCGGGAGGCGTGCTGGTCACCTTCGACTGGCGCTGGATCTTCATCGTCAATGTCCCGATCGGCGTCGTCGCACTGATCGTCGGCTGGCTGAAATTGCCCGAAGTGCCCGGTCACGACGTGCCGCGTCCGAGTTCATGGGCTGCGCTGCTGGTGACCTCCGGTATCGGTGCGCTGACATTTGCGATCGTGAAGGCGAACGATTGGGGATGGAGTTCGCGCGGCGTCGTGCTTGGCTTTGCCGTCGCGACCGTCTCGCTCGCCGCCTTCGCACGGCATTGCCTCAGATCGAGGAATCCCTTCGTCGATCCTGCGCTGTTCGCAGTCAGGCCGTTCACCGGCGCGTCGTTGGTGATGGCGCCTTATTCGGCGGCCTTCGGCGCCATGCTGCTGTCCTGCGCCTTGTGGGAGCAGACGGTATGGGGCTGGTCGGCGTTGAAGACCGGCCTTGCGATCGCTCCCGGCCCGCTGATGGTGCCGATCACCTCGCTGCTGTTTGCCGGCCGGCTGATTGCGCGGTTTGGCGCCGCGGCCGTCGTCTCCGCCGGAATCCTGCTGTTCGCGGCCGGCCTCGCGATCTGGGCGACGCTGCTCGGGGCCGACCCCAATGCGCCTGCCGTCGTCGCGGGCGTGATGCTGATCGGTATCGGCGTCGGGCTGACCTTTCCGACCCTGATGGGCGTCGGCGCCGGCGCGCTGCCGCCGTCGTCGTTTGCCACCGGCTCCGGCGTCATCAACATGATCCGGCAGGCGGCACTGGCGATCGGCGTCGCGATCTTTGTGGCGATCCTTGCAACGCCGGTCTCGATGACCGAGCGGATCGCAGCGTTTCAGCGCGGCTGGTGGATCATGATCGCGATCACCTTGGCCGGCTTCGTGCCGAATTATCTGTTCATCCGGCGCAAGGCAGATCGCTAACGCCCGAAAGACATCGCCGCGCCATGCGGCAGCCGCGGCGGCGCCCTCGTCGCGCCGCAGGGAAACCTCAATCGAACCAGTCCCTTCCTCGCTGCGTCTCACCACGAGAAACGGCGCGCAGTCGAGCCCGGCGCGCCGTTCGTCTCGCGCGCGATGCGGCGTTTTTTTCCGGAGGGATGTCATGTGTAGGATTGCGAATTATCTT
The DNA here is from genome assembly GCF_032654765.1 of Bradyrhizobium sp. 33ap4. Taxonomy (NCBI): domain Bacteria; kingdom Pseudomonadati; phylum Pseudomonadota; class Alphaproteobacteria; order Hyphomicrobiales; family Nitrobacteraceae; genus Bradyrhizobium; species Bradyrhizobium sp. 33ap4. The sequence continues at coordinate 2,252 of NZ_JAUMTJ010000086.1, forward strand.
GTGACCACCAGCCTGGTGCTGGCGGGTGCGCTGGTTGCCGGGCCGCTGCAAGCGGCCAATCTCGATGCGGCCTCGCAGGTCGATGCCGTGACCGTCTATCCCGATGGCGCGAGCGTCACCCGCGTCATCACGCTGGATCTGCCTGCCGGCGACAACACCCTCATCGCCAGGGATTTCCCGATCGGGCTCGATCCGTCCTCGCTGCGGGTCGAAGGCGAGGGCGGAGCGAAGCTCACGATAGGCGCGATCGACACCAAGCTGCCGGGGCCGCTGCTGCCGCAAAATCTCTCCGAGATCGACAAGCGCATCGAGGCGCTGAACGATCAGCGCGCCGATTTGCAGGGACTGATCAGCGCGGCCGAGGCGCGGCGCAAATTTGCTGAGCGGTTTGCCGAGGCGTCACCCGCGGGCCTCGGCGAAAAGGGCGAGGCGCGTCCGCTCAGCGAGTGGCGCGCGGCGTTCTCGGCGGTGGCCGACGAGGTCGCAACCGCCGACAGCGCGATCCGTGACGCCGAGCGCAAGATCCGCGTGATCGACCGCGATCTTGCGCAGCTCGCAGCCGATCGCACCAGCAAGCCGCCGAGCAAGGTCGAGGTGCGGATCGATGTCGCCTCGCAGGCGGCGACCAAGGCGACCTTGCGGGTCACCTATGCGGTTCCCAACGCGCGCTGGACGCCGCTCTATGACGCGCGGCTCGACACCGGCGCCAAAGACCGCAAGCCCGCGATCGAACTGGTGCGCCGCGCCGAGATCACCCAGTCGACCGGCGAGGACTGGTCGAACGTGGCGCTCGTCGTCTCCACCGTGCGGGTCGCGCGCGGCGGCAATGCGCCCGACCTCCGCTCGCTGATCGTGCAATATCCGCAGCCGCCGCGACCGCTGGCGAAGCTTTCGGGAGAGGCCAGCATGCGGTCGCGCGAGGCGCTGGCACCCGCGCCGGCCGCCGACGCGGTTCAGCAATTCCGCTTTGGTGGGGGACGCATGGACGAACTGGAAGCCACCGCCGAGGTCGGCGCCTTCCAGGCCACCTTCAAGATTCCCGGCCGCGTCAGCGTTGCCGCCAATGAGGGCGCGAAGAGCCTGCGCATCTCGACGGCGACCATCACCCCCGATCTCGCGGTTCGCGCCGTTCCGGTGATCGACCCGACCGCGTTCCTGGAAGCGAGCTTCGTGCAGGCCGACGATGCGCCGTTGCTGCCGGGGCAAATCTCGATCTACCGCGACGGTATCTTTGTCGGCCGCAGCCGGATGGCCACCGCCGCCAAGGACGAGACCGTGCGGCTCGGCTTCGGCGCCGACGACAAGGTCAAGATCGAACGCACGGTGGTGAAGCGCAACGAGGGCTCCGCCGGCCTGATCGTGACCACGTCGAAGACCGACGAGCGCGCCTTCAAGACCACGGTGCGCAACGGCCACGACTTCCCGATCAAGGTCGCGGTCCAGGATCAGCTCCCGGTCAGCGAGAACGACGATATCGTGGTGGAGATGCTGCCGTCGTCGACGCCTGCCACGACCACCAATCTGCGCGACAAGCGCGGCGTGCTGGAATGGGCGTTCGAGGCCAAGGCCGGTGATATCAGGGACATCAATTTCGCCTGGCGGATGCGCTGGCCCAAGGACAAGGGCGTCGTGATGGTGCCGGCGGGCTAGAGCCCGTGCCGGGGCTCTAGCGTTGTTGCTTTACGCGTTTTCTTCACACGAACCGGAACCCACTTCGCTTGAAAACGCTTTGAGGACCTGCGTCATCTGCCGATGACAACCCTCCCGATCTCGGGCATCACTTTGCCAAAGGCAACAAAGCCTGAGATCGGGAGGATCCATGAGCTACCAGCACATCATCGTCGATGATCCGCGTCCGCGCGTCCGCCGCATCACGCTGAACCGCCCCGAGAAGCGCAACGCGCTGAACAATCGCCTGCGCGGCGAGATCTTCGAGGTGCTGGAGCAGGCCGACCGCGATCCCGAAATTTCGATCTCGATCCTGCGCGGCGCCGGACCCTGCTTCTCGGCGGGCTACGATCTCTCCGCCGACAATCGCGTCGACCAGCCCTATCACTCGGCATCCGGGCCCGGCCAATGGTCGCGCCATGTCGTCGAGGGCTGGTTCTCGATCTGGGATCTCGCAAAGCCCGTGATCGCGCAGGTGCACGGCTATTGCCTCGCCGGCGGCACCGAGCTCGCGACCGCCTGCGACGTGGTCTACGTCGCCGACGACGCCCAGATCGGCTATCCGCCGGTGCGGCTGATGAGCCCGCCCGACATGCAGTATCACCCGTGGCTGGTCGGCATGCGCCGTGCCATGGAATTGATGCTGACGGGCGACGCGATGTCCGGCCGCGAGGCCGCCGAATGGGGCTATGCGACCCGGTCGTTTCCGCTCGCCGAGCTGGAGACGAAGACGCTGGATTTCGCCGAGCGCGCGGCCAAGGTGCCGATCGAGCTGCAGCAGCTCAACAAGCGTAGCGTCCACCGCGCGATGGAAATCATGGGCGCCCGCGCCGCGATGCGTGCCGGCACCGAGATCCAGGCGCTGGCCTTCACGACCGAGGCCAGCAAGGCCTACATGGCGGGCTTCCGCCGCGACGGCGGCAGCGTGAAGGCCCAGCTCGACCAGCGCGACACGACGTTCGGAGATTACCGGACGAAGAAGGAGTGAGGATCACGCAAGCCGCGCGCTGAGCTGTATCGCCGTCACCCTGAGGAGGCCGCAAAGCGGCCGTCTCGAAGGGCGGCGGCCCGGCTGTCTCCGCGTCGGCTGCATCGGGGCCGTGCATCCTTCGAGGCTCGCCCAGCGGCGCGATTGCGCCGCTGGCTCGCACTCCAGCGACAAAGGCGAAGCCTTTGCGCGGGGATGACGGAATGGCCGTCGTGCCGGGATGAGCATCACGCTATCCGCATATTCGTTGTCATGCCCCGCCTTGAGCGGGGCATCCAGTACGCCGCGGCTTGTCCGTTGAGCTCGGGCGCGCCTCTGGAATACTGGGTCGCCCGGTCGAGCCGGGCGACGACACTGTTGTGCGTGGCGAGCGCCGCCTCACTTCGCCTTCAGGAAGTCGCCGACCTCGAGCAGTACGAACTCGTCGTCATCGGCCTTGTTCGGGTCGCGGCTCGAGGAGAACGGCAGGTTGTTGTCGTTGCCGACGATGATGTGGGTCTCGTCGACCCGGTCGACGTTCTCGATGGTGAAGAACGGGAAGGTGTAGACGCCGTCGTTGAGCGGCTTGCGCGCCTTTTTGTTCGGATCGCGGATCTTCATCAGCTCGATATAGGCGATCTTGCGCACCGGCTTGCCGACATTGGCATCGGACAGCTCGATCTTGTAGACGCGCTTGAACTTGGCGAGATCAGGAAAACAGTTCTCGCCGCGCTGGCCTTGCGGGCAGGCCTTGTCGGCGGTGCCTTCGCCATTGTCGCGCTCGATCACGAGGCCCTGGGCCGGATCGATCATGTTGAAGTCGCCGATCGCATTGCCGTTCTGCTCGAACAAGTACTGCCAGTAGCGTCCGGTGAACTTCTCCGCCGCGACGTCGAATTCCAGGATGCGTGGGGCCTCCTTGCCGTCGACCTTCTCCCAATCCTTCATGTCGGCATCCCACAGCGGCCCCTCGAGCAGGCCGTAAAGGAACTTGCCGTCCTTGGAGGAAGCAAAACCTTCATAGCCCTTGGAGCGGCGCAGGTTGACGTTGGTGTAGCTGGCGCCGGGCGCGCCGGGCGACTGCACCGCCCAGTGATCCGGCGAGCGCACCGGCTTGCCGTCGGCGACGGTCTCGAACACGGCGAGGATCTTGCCGGTCTTGTCGGCCTTGAGGATGTAGGGCCCGAATTCATCGCCGATCCAGAAAATGTCGTTGATGATCTGGAAGCCTTCGGTGTCGAAATCGGCACCGGTCAAATAGCGCTTGGCGGTGTCCTCGTGGACGATGCGGAACGGCACCTTCCTGTCGGGATCGTGCAGGAACACGGTCTCCTGACGCTCGATCGTGCCGCTCGCCCAGTCGATCTTGTGCCGGTTCAGGTACAGCATCGAGTCCGCCGAGTTGTAGCGCGAGCCCATGCCGTTGTCGGTGATCACCCAGAACGAGCCGTCGGGCATCACCTTGATGCCGGAATGGCCCTGCAGCGGCTGGCCTTTGAACGGCAGCGACACGCCGGTCGGCCGCTCGTACGATTTGCCCATCACGGTGCCGATGGCGTCGACGCGCTTGCCGGTGGTGTATTTGCCCGAGGTCTTCAGATCATCAGGGGCGTCGGCGGGCGCGTCGATGAAGCTCTCCGCCGGCATCACGGCGTGTCCCGCCAGCGTCGCCGGGAATTCGCCCTCACCCTGCGCGAATGCCGATGTGGCGAGCAGGATCGAGGCGACGGAGCAGAGCAGGGACAGGCGCATGGTTGATCTCCCAAAGGATAAACGATGCGGTGTTCTCCGAGCCGCCTGTTACAGCCGGCTGACAGTTTTGTGAACCGCGGATGTTGCGGCGGGATAAGGCTTGCGGCGTTACGTCGCCTTGCCCGCCGGCTGCATCGTCTGCGGCAGCAGGAACGGCACGCCACCTCCGGTATAGGCGATCGCAGCGTCGATCTCGAAGATCTCGCGCAGCGTCTCGGCCTTCATCGCCGCCGTACGGTCGCCGTCGACGGCAAGCCGGCCGCGGTGCAGCAGCAGGATGCGGTCGGCGAACCGCATCGCGAGGTTGAGGTCGTGCAGGATCGCGATCACCGCGGTGCCGCGGGCAGCGCGCCGCCGGGCCGTTTCGACCAGGTCGATCTGGTGCCGCAGATCGAGGCTCGAGGTCGGCTCGTCCAGCAGCAACAGTCCCGGTCCATGCAGCGCTTCGCCGCAGGCGAGCTGCACCAGCACGCGGGCGAGATGCGCCCGCTGCTGCTCGCCGCCGGACAGCGTCGGCAATTGCCTGAAACGGAAACGCGCGAGCCCGACCTCGTCGAGCGCCGCCTCGACCAGCGCGCGCGCCACCGCGCGCGGGCTTTCGCCGGCGCCCACGCTGACGATTTCCTCGACGGTGAACGGGAAGGTGACGTTGACGTGCTGCGACAGCATCGCGCGGTGCTGCGCCAGCGCGCGCGGGCCGTAAACCTGCAGGTCGCGCTGCCTGAGCCTGATCGCTCCGCGCGACGGGCGCAGGTCGCCCGACAGCATCCGCAGCAGGGTCGATTTGCCGGCGCCGTTGGGACCGACGATCGCGACCATCTCGCCGGCATCGATCTGCAGCGACACCGCATCGACCAGCGTCGCGCCGCCGACCGTCATCGATACCGACTGTGCTTCGAGCAGGGCCGTCATAGCGACACCAGCCCGCGCTGCCGCAGCAGCATGGCGAGGAAGAACGGCGCGCCGATCGCTGCCGTCAGGATGCCGATCGGCATTTCCGCGGGTGCCACGATGGTGCGCGCCACGGTGTCGGCGCCGACCAGGAGGATGGCACCGAGCAGCGCGGAGGCCGGCAGCAGCAGCCGATGCGCCGGCCCGATCACCAGCCGCAACAGATGCGGCACCACGATGCCGATGAAGCCGACCACGCCGCAGACCGAGACCGCGACCCCGGTCATCGCCGACACCAGCACGATCGAGATCCGCTTCAGCCGTTCGACGTCGACGCCGCTGTGGAACGCCACCGCCTCGCCGAGCACCAGCACGTCGAGCCCGCGCGCGATCGAGAGGCAGGCGGCCAGCGCGACCGCCAGCACCGGCGCCAGCGCCGTGAGCTTGCTCCAGGTCGCGCCGCTGAGCGAGCCGAGCAGCCAGAAGGTGATGTCGCGAAGCTGGCGGTCGTCGGCGACGAACACCAGAAGGCCGATGCCGGCATTGGCGATCGCGGCGATCGCGAGCCCGGCCAGCAGGAAGATCGCAATCGATGTCCGGCCGCCGCGGCTGGCGATGCCGTAAAGCACGACGGTCGTGATCAGCGAGCCGGCAAAGGCCGCGATCGGCAGCAGCTGGTGTTGCAGGAAGCGCAGGCTTTCGCCGAGATGGCTGTCGGTGAACACGATCGCGGCCGCCGCGGCAAACGCGCCGCCGGAGGAGACGCCGACCAGCGCGGGGTCGGCAAGGGGATTGCGGAACAGGCCCTGCATGATCGAGCCTGATACGGCAAGGAGGCCGCCGACCATCGCCGCCGCCGCGATCCGCGGGATGCGGATCGACCACACCACGAGCTGGTCGCGTGCGAGCAGCGGGTTGGCGACACGATCAGCCCAAAGCCCAAGCGCCGCCGGAAGCCGAGCCATTGGAATGCCGGCAGCCCCGACCGTCAGGGCGACGAGGGCGGTGCCTGCGAGCGCCGCAAGCAGGCAGAGCAGGGTGAGTGTCGCGGCCGGCCGCAGCGACATGCCGGCGCGCCGTCGTTTCGCACGCCGGCGGCGTTCGGCCAGCACGCTCATTGCCGGCAATTCGCGGTCAGCGCTGCCGGCTTGAAGTAGTCGGCCTCCGGCGCCAGCGCCGGATAAAGCTTGACCGAGAGGTCGCGTGCCGCGGCCGCGGTGCGCGGTCCGAAGCCGAGCAGATAAAGGCCTTCCATCGAGATGAAGGCCTTGTTGGCCGCGACCGGCGTCAGCGCGAAGGCCGGATGCGCGAACACGGCATCCGACGTCAGCGAGTCCTTGCCGCGATCGATCGACAGCACGACATCCGGTTTCGCCGCCACGATGGCCTCGTCATTGACCGGCTTGTAGCCGTCGTAACCATCGATGGCGTTGACGCCGCCGGCAAGCCGGATGATCTCGTCCGCCGCGGTCTTGTGGCCCGCCGCCATCGCCCGGCCGTTCAACAGCGACATCACGAACATCACGCGCACCGGCTTCGTTACCTTGGCACGCAGCGCGCGCAGTTGCGCGAGATCGCTCTCCACCGCCGTGGTCAGGCAGGCGGCGCGCGGATCGGCGCCCATGGCGTGGCCCACCAGTCTGATCTTCTCGACCAGCCCGGCCTCCGAGAACGTCTCCGGCACCAGCACCAGCGGCACCTTGGCCGCCTCGAGCACGTCCATGGTCTCCTTCGGCCCGGAGCCCTGCACTGCGAGCACCAGCGACGGGTGCAGGCCAAGCACGCCCTCCGGCGACAGCTGGCGCATGTAGCCGACGTCGGGCTTCTCGCGCAGCGCAGCCGGCGGGTAGAGGCTGGTCGCATCGACGCCGGCGATGCGGTCCTCGAAGCCGAGGGCATAGAGAATCTCGGTGATCGCGCCGCCGATCGAGACGATCCGCGACGGATTGTCGATCACGACGTCGCGGTCGCGTGCGTCATGCACGGTGATGCCCTCGGCCGTCACGGCTTCGATCGGCAGCAGAGAGAAGGCGAGCAAAGCGAGCGTGCGACAAATTGTCATCGGGGCCGTCACTTGGTCAGGATCAGCTTGTTCTGCGAGGTCAGCCGCAACCGGTAATGCTCTTCGCCGTGCATGATGATGATCTCGCGCTCCGCAGCGAACAGGTCGCGGCTGTCGAGACGATTACCGCGCATGATCAGCGTTTTGGCCGCGCCGGATGCAGGCTCGGTCTGCTTTCCGGCTGCGTCGATATTGTCTTCGGAAGCTGCGGACATATTGTGGTGCTGCGCCTGCGAAAATTTTCAAATGGTGTTTGCTTGTATAAGCGGACGAAGGCGCATTCCAACGGCGGCACTTTACAATCGATATAAACAGCGCTGCCGCATTCTTGACCGTTTTGTTGCCGGCTCGTAACCAATCCTCACGCGATGCAGGCGGGTGACTTGCATCGCGATGTAGCCAGCAAGCCGCTCGTCGGAGCGCACGCCAGCCAAACCAGAAAAGCGATGATCAGGCTGGGGCTAGAATGGCTGATGGAGCTAGGGTTTCGCGCGCCCTGATTTTGGGCGCGTCGGTGTTTTCATTTGCGGCAGCACTGCCGGAACGCGGCTTCGCGCAGACCGCCGATCCGTCGGCTGCGCATCCTTCTACCGAGCGGCTGAAGCAGGCCAAGCGGAAGCCGAAGCCGGCGGCCGAAGCTCAGGCGGCGTCGGCGGCGATGAATGCGCGCGCGCAGATCGGCGCGGTGCCGGTGCAATCGCTCGACACCATCACGGCGGTGGCCTCCAAGACCGAGGAGCGCGCGATCGATGCGCTGGCGCCGGTCAGCTCCGTCACGCTGGAGAAGATCCAGGGCCTGCAGCCGAACCGGCTCTCCGATATTTTCTATAACGTGCCCGGCGTCTCGGTTCAGGAGCGCGGCGACGATCCGGCGACCGTCATCAACATCCGCGGCTTGCAGGATTTCGGCCGTGTCGCTGTTGTCGTTGACGGCGCGCGGCAGAACTATCAGCGCACCGGCCACAACGCCAACGGCTCGTTCTTCCTCGATCCCGAATTGATCGGCGGCGTCGACGTGGTGCGCGGCCCGACCGCGAACATCTACGGCTCCGGCGCGATCGGCGGCGTGGTCTCGTTCCGCACCAAGGACATCGACGACGTGGTGCGTCCCGGTGAGCGCTGGGGTGTCGACATGTCGGGCTCCTACGGCACCAACAAGGACCGCGGCATGGGCTCCGTGTTCGGCGGTGTACGCGTCGATCCGAATGTCGATGTGTTCGGCGGCGCGGTCTATCGCACCCAGGGCAATTACAAGGACGGCGCGGGCACCGAGATCGGTAACACCGGCAACGATATCGCGGCCGGCCTGATGAAGGTGACGTTCCGCCCGGCCGAAGGCCACGAGTTCAAGATCGGCGGCATCTTCCAGGACTACCAATACAATATCGGTCAGCCGAACCGCGGCCCGACCACGGCGGCGGCGCCGCTCGCCGCGATCGCGGGCTCCTCGGTCTATGCCTCCGACGCCAAGAACTACACGGGCACCTTGAGCTGGCGATATTCCAAGCCCGACGACATGCTGTTCGACTGGAATATCTCGGTCTACGGCAACCGCACCGACAACGACCAGGTCAAGACCTACAGCAACCGCATCACCACCGGCGGCGGGGTCTGCACGCTCGCCAATCCCGGCAACAACATCTCCGGCTGCGTCGGCGACAAGCGCGGCTATTTGCTGGATACGGTTGGTGTCGACGTCAACAACACCTCGCGCTTCAATTTCGGCGACTGGCGCAACGCCGTGACCTACGGTTTCGACGCCTTCCGCGACGATGTCGAGACGTTCGATTCGCGCGGCAATTCCAACATTACGACGCCGGGCGGCCAGCGCACCGTGTCCGGCGGCTTCGTGCAGCTGAAGCAGAACTATTCGACCTGGCTCGAGCTGATCAGCGCTGTCCGCTACGACCACTACGAGCTCAATTCGATCAACACCACGACCAGCGGCGACCGGCTGTCGCCGAAGATCACGCTCGGCGTCACGCCGGTTGCCGGCTTCACGCCCTATGTCAGCTATGCCGAAGGCTATCGCGCGCCGTCCATCACGGAGACGCTGATCGCGGGCGGTCACGCCACCGGCGGCGGGCCGGCGCTGTTCAACTGCCCTGACGGCACCAGCGGCCTGTTCTGCTTCCTGCCCAATGCAGCGCTGCGGCCGGAGGTCGGCAAGAACAAGGAAGCCGGCATCAACCTGAAATATGACGGCATCTTCACCGCGAGCGACTCGTTCCGCGGCAAGGTCAACGTGTTCCGTAACGACGTCGACGGCTATATCGACCTCGTCGCCTCGGCGCCGACCCTGACGCCGTTCGGGCGGTTCAGCCAGTTCTACCAGTACCAGAACATCGCCCACGCCCGCATCGAGGGCTTCGAGCTCGAGACGATGTATGATGCAGGCGACTGGTTCGTCGGCGTCGCCGGCCATCTGATGCGCGGCCGGAACACCCAGACCAATGTCGGGCTCGCCACCATCACGCCGCGCAAGGTGACGACGACGGGCGGCGTCCGCCTGCTCGACCGTTCGCTGATCGTTGCCGCGCAATGGTCCTCGTTCGGCGCCAACAACGACCTGCCGGCGGGCTATCTGCCCTCGACCGGCTACGAGCTCGTCAACCTCTATCTGACCTGGAACGCCACCAAGGACATCACCTTCACGGCATCGGTCGACAACCTCTTGAACCAGTACTACCGGCCTTATGCGATCCCGGGCTCCTCGACCGACGGCACGACGCAGAACGACGTGCTGTTCTCGAGCCCCGGTCCGGGCACCGTTTACAAGGCCGGACTCAGGATTCACCTAGGTGGAGCGTAACGCGAGACGCCGATCATTCCATCCAGGTTGCTCCGGCCGCGCTGGTGCCCCCAGCGCGGCCTTGGCGTATTCCTTGGCGCGTTCATGTTATTAACGAGATCAACCGGCAGGATCCTGGCATCCGCCGTCAAACAGGAGAGAGTTTTCATGTTCATCGCAATGAACCGGTTCCAGGTGATCAAGGGCAAGGAGCAGGCGTTCGAGACGGTCTGGAAGACGCGCGAATCCTATCTCGGCGATCTGCCGGGCTTCATCGAATTTCATCTGGTGAAGGGCCCCGAGGCCGAGGACCACACGCTCTATGCGACCCATACCGTCTGGGTCAGCAAGGCGGCGTTCGAGGACTGGACGAAATCCGATGCGTTCCGCCGCGCCCATTCGCGCGCCGGCAACGAGACCGGCGGCAGCCTCTATCTCGGCCATCCCAAATTCGAGGGTTTTGAGGTGCTGATCACCGAGCGCGCGAAGAGCCCGGCATGACGGAGACGGCCGTGCAGAACGCGGAGCTTGCGGGATTGAAGGCCTATATGGCCGACAATCCCGGCACGGTCATCGAGGACGTCGCGCGCGAGCGCAAGGTGACGCCGCGCGCGGTGCTCGAGGCGCTCCCCGAGAGCATGGTGCGGATCGGCGCCGGTGAATTTGCCGCCGCGATGCAGGACATCGCGGAGTGGGGCGAGGTGACGCTGATCGTGCATACCGATGACGCGATCTTCGAGTTCACCGGCGCCATTCCGAACGGCGCGGTCGGTCGCGGCTATTTCAACCTGATGCAGCCGAAGGGCTTGCACGGCCATCTGAGGCACGATCGCTGCGCGGCGATCGCGTTCGTCGAGCGGCCCTTCATGGGCAAGGTGTCGGCGTTCATCGCCTTCATCAATCGCGACGGCGGCATCATGTTCAAGGTGTTCGTCGGCCGCGACGAGACGCGCGCGCTGCGTAGCGATCAGCTGGTGCGCTTTCATGCGCTGGCGGACCGCCTCGCACCGAACGCGGGCTGAAGATTTCTTCTCCCTCTCCCGCTTGCGGGGAGAGGGTCGGGGTGAGGGGACCCTCCGGGCACCGTGCTCGTGGAGAGTCCCCCTCACCCGGCTCGCATCTTGCGATGCGATCCGACCTCTCCCCGCAGGCGGGGCGAGGTGAGATGCGGTTGGAGGTGAGTATGCTAATTCGCACGTTTGGCAGAAGTAGCCAGCTATCAATCGTCGTCCAGTTGATTGCGGTCGTGACTGCATCTCTCCCAAGCAGTAGCCTTGCCGCATCCGACGCCGCACTGCTGCCGCGCAACCTCTCGCCCTGGGGCATGTTCGAAAGCGCCGACATCGTCGTGAAGGCGGTGATGGTTGGGCTCGCCTTCGCCTCGCTCGTCACCTGGACGATCTGGCTCGCCAAGACCGTCGAGATCCGCCGCAAGACCGCGCTCGCCCGGCAGCGGATCGGCCTCCTTGAGCGCGACACCCAGCTTGCCGAGGTCGAGCAGGCGAGCCGCGACGGCAGCGATGCGGTAGCGCAGATCGTGCAATCGGCCTCGCGCGAGGCTGCGCTGTCCGGCGGGATGTTCGACGACGGCTTCAAGGAGCGCATCGCGCTGCGGCTCGAACGGGTCGAGGCGGCGATGTCGCGGCAGATCGCGCGCGGCACCGGTGTGCTGGCGACGATCGGCGCCACCGCGCCGTTCGTCGGCCTGTTCGGCACGGTGTGGGGCATCATGAATGCCTTCATCGGCATCTCCGAGGCCCACACCACCAATCTCGCAGTGGTCGCGCCCGGCATCGCCGAGGCGCTGCTTGCAACCGCGCTCGGCCTGGTCGCAGCGATTCCGGCGGTCGTGATCTACAATCACCTGACCCGTTCGATCGCGTCCTACCGCGCGTTGCTCGGCGACGCCTCCGCCATGGTGATGCTACTGGTCAGCCGCGAGGGCGATCGCAGCCTGTTCCGGCTGGCACGCGCTGCGGAGTAGGCGATGGGCGCGAAGCTTGGCACTGGCGGCGCATTCGGCGGCCGGCGTCGTGGCGACGACGATCTGGTCGAGGCGCATGAGATCAACGTCACCCCGTTCATCGACGTGATGTTGGTGCTGCTGATCATCTTCATGGTGGCGGCGCCGCTCGCGACCGTCGATCTCGGCGTCGATCTGCCGGCCTCGACCGCCGAGCCGCAGCCGCGGCCGGACAAGCCGGTGTTCGTCACCGTGAAGTCCGATCTCTCCGTCGCGGTCGGCGAGGACGTGATCGCGCGCGAGACGCTGACGTCGACGCTCGATGGCGCCACACAAGGCAAGAAGGACGAGCGCATCTTCCTGCGCGCCGACAAGGCGGTCAGCTATGGCGATCTGATGGAGGTGATGAACCTGCTGCGCAACGCCGGCTATCTCAAGATTGCGCTGGTTGGCCTCGACGGGCGTAGCTGATCCATGAATGCGTACGCGCTTCATGATGCGGGCGACGAGATCTGGCTGCGGCGCTGGGGCCTGTCGGTGGCTGCGATCCTGGCGGCGCATGCGGCAGTGCTCGCGGTTGGCATGAGCTGGGTCCCGGCGCCGCCGCCCGGCGTTGCGGTGCCGGCGGTGCTGGTCGATCTGACGCCGATCACCTCGGCGCCGGAGATTTCGGAGACCGAGCTGCCGCCGGGGCCGGCGATGCAGGAGGCCGACGCGTCGCCGCCGGAGCCTGCCGCCGCGCAGCCAGTGCCGCAGGAGATCGCGCCGACGCCGATGCAGGAGAAGCCCGACGTCGTCGCGCCGCCGGAACAGAAGCCGCAGATCACGCCGCCGAAACCCGAGCCCGCGAAAGTCGTTCCGGAGACGAAGGTCGAACCGGTCAAGCCGAAAGTGGTTCGTCGGGAAGCAAAGCAGCCGTCCGAGGCAACCCCGGCACCGCGCACCATCGCGCCAAGCCGCGCCGAACGGCAGGCGCCGGCAGCATCCGCGATCAGCGCCGGCGCAGCCGCGTCAGCGATCGCCGCTTATAACGCCCGCGTCCGCGCGCATCTGCTGCGCTTCCATTCCTATCCCGCAGGCGGCAACGGTCAGCGCGGCGTGGTCCGCCTGGTGTTCACGCTCGGCAGCGGTGGGCAGGTGCTGTCGAGCCATCTCGGCGGCTCGTCCGGCAGTCCGACCTTCGACGCGCGCGCGTTGGCGATGGTGCGCCAGGCCCAGCCGTTTCCGGCGTTTCCGTCCGAGATCACGCAGGGCTCGATGGGCTTTTCCGTGCCGGTCGCGTTCGTGCCGCGGTAGTGCGCGACCTCATTGAGAGGGGCCGCACATCTATTCCCGTCATCCTGAGGTGCGAGCCTTGCGGCGCACTTGCGCCGCTGGGCGAGTCTCGAAGGATGCACGGCCCGGCTGCTGGCCGTCGATTCTTCGAGACGCGCTTCGCGCTCCTCAGGATGACGGGGATAGATTGAGTTCGCTTCAATACGCCGGAAGCTCCGTTACTCCTTCACCGCCCCCGTCAGCGACGACACGTAGTAGTCGACGAACAGCGAGTAGAACAGCGCGACCGGCAGCGAGCCGAGCAGCGAGCCGGCCATCAGCGCGCCCCACTGGTAGACGTCGCCGGTGACGAGCTCGGTCAGGATCGCGACCGGCACCGTCTTGTTGGCGCCGCTCTGGATGAAGGCGAGCGCGTAGATGAACTCGTTCCAGGACAGCGTGAAGGAGAAGATGCCGGCCGAGATCAGGCCGGGCACCGCGAGCGGCAGCGTGATCCGCCACAGGATCTGCAACCGCGTCGCACCGTCGACCAGCGCGCATTCCTCGAGCTCGTAGGGGATCGACTTGAAATAGCCGATCAACAGCCAGGTGCAGAACGGCACCAGGAAGGTCGGATAGACCAGGATCAGCGCCAGCGGCGAGTCGAACAGGCCGAACTGCACGATCACGGTGGCGAGCGGAATGAACAGGATCGACGGCGGCACCAGATAGGCGAGGTAGATGCCGAGGCCGACATAGGGACTGCCGCGGAAGCGCAGCCGCTCGATCGCGTAGGCGGCGAGCGTCGAGGCGAACAGCGACAGGAAGGTCGAGCCGATCGCGACCAGCATGGTGGTCTTCAGCCAGCGCGGATAGGCCGTGTCGAACAACAGATGCTTGATATGCGCGAGCGTCGGCGAGGTGATCCAGAACGGATTGTGCTCCTTGTAGTTCAGCAGCTCGGCGTTCGGTTTGAACGAGGTGACCGCCATCCAGTAGAACGGAAACAGCAGGATCAGGATGAAGCAGGCGAGCGGCAGATAGATCATCACCACGCGCCGGGCGCGGGAGTCCCACGCCATCGTATCGGGCGTGGCGCTGGCGACGTTGGAGGATTGGGCTGCGACGTCAGTCATTGGCTTCTCCCTGCTGCCATTTGCGGCGCGCGAGGCCGAAGTAGCTGAACAATGTTGCGAACACCAGGAACGGGATCATCGAGACGGCGATCGCGGCACCCTCGCCGAGTTCGCCGCCGGCGATGCCGCGCTGGAACGCCAGTGTCGCGAGCAGATGGGTCGAGTTGACCGGGCCGCCGCGGGTGATGGCGTAGACCAGCTGGAAGTCGGTGAAGGTGAAGATGATCGAGAACGTCATCACGATCGCCAGGATCGGCATCATCATCGGGAAGGTGATGTAGCGGAAGCGCTGCCAGGAGGTGGCGCCGTCGAGCATCGCCGCCTCGTAGAGCGAGGGCGAGATGGTCTGCAGCCCCGCCAGCAGCGAGATCGCGACGAACGGGATGCCGCGCCAGATATTGGCGGCGATCAGCGAGAACCGCGCCGGCCAGGGCGAGCCGAGGAAGTCGACATTGCTGTCGCGCCAGTGCAGCACGTCGACCAGGAGATAGGAGATGATCGAGAACTGCGGATCGTAGATCCACCAGAATGCCAGCGCGGAGAGCACCGTCGGCACGATCCACGGCAGCAGCACGATGGCGCGGATCAGGCTCTTGAACGGGAAATGGTTGTTGAGCAGCAGCGCCAGCCAGAAGCCGAGCGCGAACTTTCCGAAAGTTGCGATCGCGGTGTAGAAGATCGAATAGAACACCGCGTTCCACCACAAGGGATCCTTGAGCAGATACTGGAAGTTCTCAAGTCCGATGTAGATGCCGCGCTGGCCGATCGTGGTGTCGGTGAAGGCGAGCCAGATGCCGAGGCCCAGCGGATAGGTGAGGAACACCAGCAGCAGGCCGATCGCGGGCGCAAGGCACATCACGATCAGGAACGGCTTGTAGTCGAACAGGCGCGCGAGCCAGCCCGGCTGGTGCAGCGCCGCGCCGCGTGAGGGGAGGGTGGTGACAGACATCAGGTCTTGTCTCGGTCCGACTTCCAGGGGCATTCCGGGATGGTGCGTTAGCACCAGACCCGGAATCTCGAGATTCCGGATTCGACGCTACGCATCGCCCCGGAATGACAGCGGCTTGAGGTCGATCTTACCGGCCCTGCCGCCGGAAGTACCGCTTGGCGCGCTGTTCGGCTTCGGCGGCTGCGGCTTCGGGCGTTGCGGCATCGGTCGCGACCGAGGCGCACATCTGCACCAGCACATAGTCGGCGTTGACGGCGCCGGTCGCGGTCGAGATCGGCCCCTTGTAGCCGTTGTAGTAGGGGCTCCGCATCGTGTCCTTGAAGATCGCGACCTTGGGGTCGCTCGACCACACCGCGGCGTCGGCATAGGCCGCCAGCGGCTGCGACCAGTAGCCGGAGTTGGCGTTGAGCCACGGCTCGTACTGTTCGTGCTCGAGCATGAACTGCAGGAACGCCTTCGCGGCGTTGGGATACTTGCTGTGCTTGAACACCATTGCGTTCAAGGTCAGGCCGGACA
Source organism: Bradyrhizobium sp. 33ap4 (assembly GCF_032654765.1). Taxonomy (NCBI): domain Bacteria; kingdom Pseudomonadati; phylum Pseudomonadota; class Alphaproteobacteria; order Hyphomicrobiales; family Nitrobacteraceae; genus Bradyrhizobium; species Bradyrhizobium sp. 33ap4. The sequence continues at coordinate 18,201 of NZ_JAUMTJ010000086.1, forward strand.
TCGGAGAGGTGGGAGCCAACCCCTTGATCAGGAACTGATGCGCGGTGTCGTCGGCGATCGCCTTGGTCGCGGGATCGTTCTTCAGCGAGAAATACAGCGAGACGCCGTTTGCGGTCAGGCCGATCTCCTGCGACGAGTAAGCGCGGTTGTTGGAGACGTCGTTCCAGGACGGGGTGCCGGCGATGAAGGTCGGATAGAGTTCCTTCAGATATTTCAGCGCCGCGATCGTCTCCTTGCTGTTGATGATGATGTTGCCTTCCTCATCGAGCAGCGCGGCGTTGTGCGACCACAACAGCCAGTTGGCGAAGCCGTTGCCGTCGCCGACCGCGTTGCCGAGTGCGAAGCCCGCGGGCTTGCCGGCCGCCTTCAGCTTCTTGCAGAGTTCGAGGAAGCCGGCGTGGTCCTCCGGCACCTTGTCGAAGCCGGCGGCGTTGACCAGCGACTTGCGGTAGACCAGCGGGCCGCCCGAGGCGCCGAACGGCAGGCCGACCCAGCTCTTCGACTTCGAGCGCATGCCGTACCGGCGCGCCAGCGTGAGCCATCCGCCATAGCGCTTGTCGAGATAGTCGGCGACATCGGTCAGCTCGATCAGCTTGTCGATATAGATGTGCGGTGCGTCGCCGAAGCCGATGATGATGTCGGGGCCGGCGCCGGAGTTCGAGGTCACGGCGGTCTGCTGGTTGATGTCCTCCCAGCCGACGAAGTCGACTTTGATCTCGACGCCGGTCTTGTCGGTGAATTTCTTGGCATTGGCGCGGAACACGTCCTCGTCGGCCTGAACGAAGCGCACCGGCCGCAGCATACGCAAGGTGGCGTCCTTTTCGATCGGCAGCGACGGCGCCGCCACGTCGGCTGCCTTCACCTTCGACGCCTCCTGCGCCGAAGCGCCGGTGACCGCCAGCGCCGCCGCGGAAGCCCCCAGCACCAGCGCGTCGCGACGCGTGATCTCGTACTTCATGTCGTTCGCACTCCCGTTCTTATTGTTTCGTTGTTGTTTTTCCTTCCCGGCGTTTGGCCGCCGGTGAAGGTCTCTTGGTCTCGGCGCCAGCCGCACAAAGGGCCCGCAAGAGACGGGCCCCGCACGAAAAACGCATTCCCGCCCTAGCTGTTCGGACCGCGATCCATGCTGACAGGCTGCCAGCGGCGCAACGCGGTGTTTTGCAGCACCGACGGGTTGACGCAGCTTACCGGCCACATGCCTTGCAGCACTAGTGACAATTCGTAGCCCACCCGGCGCTTGCGCGCCTCGTCAAAACGTGCCGACGCCGAGGCGACATGGGCGGTCAAGGTAACATTGTCCATCCCGAGCATCGGATTGTTGTGCGACGGCGGCTCCTTTTCCAGCACGTCGAGCGCGGCGTGGGCGATCCAGCCCTCCTGCAGCGCCTTGATCAGCGATTCCTCGTCGACCGTGGCGCCGCGGCCGGTGTTGATGAAGATCGCCGACTTTTTCATCTGGCGAAAATGCTTCTCGGTCAGCATGTGGTGCACTTCGGGCCGCGCCGGGGCGTGCATCGAGACGAAATCCGACTGCGACAGCACCTCCGACAGCGTCGAGGGGACCACGCCGTGGTCGTACATCAGGGTTTCCTGGATGAAGGGATCGTAGGCCACCATCCTGAGGCCGAACGGCGCGGCGCGCTTGGCGACAGCGCGGGCGACCCGGCCGAACGAGATGAAGCCGAGCGTCTGGCCCATCAGCCGCGGAATTTTCAAAAGCGCCGGGCGGCCCTCGGCCCAGCGGCCGGTGCGCACCATCTTGTCCTGCTCGATCAGGCGGCGGAAGCCGGCGAGCAGCAGCATCATGGCGTGATCGGCGACCTCCTCGATGAAGGTGTCGGGGATGTTGGTGACAGGAATGCCGCGGGCGGTCGCGGCCTTGACGTCGACCGAGTCGACGCCGACGCTGCCGAGCGTGATCACCTTGCAGTTCTCGAGCGCGTCGATGACCGCCTTGGTGATCGGCATGCCCTTGGCGTAGATCGCGTCCGCGGTGCGTGCCGCCGCGATGAATTCGGCCTCGTTGGCCGGCGCCTCGACGATCTCGGCGCCGATCGGATCGAGCGCCTCGCGCTCATAATCGTAGCCGCCGCCGGCGACCGTGAAGCTCGCGCCCTTCGGCGTGACCACCCTGAATTTCGACATTGTCTGCTCCCGATGTGAGTCTGCTGTTCTTGCTTCTTGCTGGTTTGCTTCTTGATCTTGATTCTTCTTGCTTCTTGGAGCGCGGCTGGGTCGCCGCCTTCCCATGCTTGTACGCGAGCCGCGCTGTTCTCTCCACAATTGCCGGTTGGTCCGCGGCCTGATTCTCCGGGCTTCTACGGGGAACCTCCGTAACCATCAGGTAAAGGGTCTCACATTACGGTGCGCGGAATCAATCCGCCAATCGCGTCGCGTTCCCCGCCTCTTCTGGAGACCCCCGTGAAGCTGTCAAATCTGAAGATCACCCCCAAGCTCGGCATTCTGGTGGGGGTGACCCTCCTTGGCCTGTGCACGGCCGGCATCCTCGCCGGTCACCTGATGCAGCGGGAGATGATGAATGCGCGCATCGACCAAGCCAAGGCCATCGTCGAGATGGCGAAGAACATGGCGGCGGGCCTGAAGAAGGATGTCGACGCCGGCAAGCTGACCAAGGAAGCGGCACTGGCCGAGTTCGGCAAGCGCGCCAACACCCTGACCTACGACAACGGCGCCGGCTATCTGTTCGGCACCGACTACAGCGGCATCACGGTGCTGGCGCCCGATCCGAAGCAGGTCGGAACCAATCGCATGGACATCGTGACCAATGGTCGCAAGCTCTCGCAGGAACTGATGGACGGCGTGAAGGCCAAGGGCGAGATCCTGCTGTTCTATGATTATGTGAAGCCCGGCCAGGAGACGCCGATCCGCAAGCTCGGCTACGCCGTCGCGGTCCCCGGCTTCGATATGTATCTCGGCACCGGCGCCTATCTCGACGATATCGATGCCAAGATGCGGCCGATTGCCTGGCTGCTCGGCCTCGCGATCCTCGGCATCGGCATCGTTTCCGGCTCGGTCGCCTGGCTGATCGGCCGCAGCATCTCCCGTCCGCTCAACCTGCTCGGCGCCCGCATGCGCGACATCGCCGACGGCAAGCTCGACGGTGACATCCCCGGCGTCGGCCGCGGTGACGAGGTCGGCGGAATGGCGGCCACGGTTCAGGTCTTCAAGGACAACGCGGTTCGCATCCGCGGCCTGGAACAGGCCGAGGCCGAGACCAAAGCACGCGCGGAGGCCGAGCGCCGTGGTGCGATGGAGAATATCGCCAACGATTTCGAGCGCAGCGTGAACGGCATCGTCCGCACGGTGGCCTCCGCCGCCGCCGGCATGCAGACCACGGCGCAGTCGATGACCGCGACCGCAAGCGACGCCAGCGCGCGGGCCGCGACCGTCGGCGCTGCGTCCGACAGCGCCTCCAACAATGTCGGCACCGTCGCCGCTGCCGCCGAGGAGCTCTCCAGCTCGGTTGCGGAGATCTCCCGCCAGGTGGCGCGCTCCAGCGAGGTCGCGAGCCAGGCGGTGGCCGATGCCGAGCGCACCAACGCGACCGTGCAGGCGCTCTCCACCGGCGCCGAGAAGATCGGCGAGGTGGTCAAGCTGATTCACTCGATCGCGGCTCAAACCAACCTGCTCGCGCTCAACGCCACCATCGAGGCGGCGCGCGCCGGCGAATCCGGCCGCGGTTTCGCGGTGGTCGCCTCCGAAGTGAAGGCGCTGGCCAACCAGACCGCGAAGGCGACCGAGGAGATCTCGGCGCAGGTCGCCGCGATGCAGGCGTCCACCGGCGAGGCGGTGACCTCGATCGGCGGCATCACAGCGACGATCGCGCAGATGAGCGAGATCACCGCCTCGATCTCGACCGCGATCGACCAGCAGGGCGATGCGACGCGCGAGATCGCGCGCAACATCCAGCAGGTCGCGGCCGGCTCGAGCGAGATTTCCGCCCATATCGGCGGCGTCACGTCAGCGGCCGCCGCCACCGGCACGGCGGCCGGCGACGTGCTGTCGAATGCCCGCGAGCTCGACACGCAATCGGGCATGCTGCGCAACGCGGTCGATGAGTTCCTGCAGAAGGTGCGCGCGGCGTAAGGTTTGTAGGCCTGCCCCATACGTCATTGCGAGGAGCGTAGCGACGAAGCAATCCATCTTTCCGTGCATGCGGATCGATGGATTGCTTCGCTTCGCTCGCAATGACCGGGGCCTACTGCTTCTCGATTCCGGCGTCGGCGATCAGCTTTTCCCACAGCACGAGCTGCTCCTTAAGGAATGCCTCGAACTCCTCGGGCGTGCCGGAGAATGCCTCCATGCCGCGCTCGGCGAGCTGGCTCTTGATATCCGGCCGCTCGATGATCTTGCGGATCTCCGCATTCAGCCTGACCACGACGTCCCTCGGCATGTTGGCGGGGCCGAGATAGCCCTGCCAGGAGGTGATATCGAAGCCCTTGACGGTGTCGTCCATCGTCGGCAGGTCCGGCAGCAGCGCCGACTTCCGCTTGGTGGTGACGGCGAGCGGCTTCAGCACCTTGGCGTTGACGTGCGGCAGCCCGGTCGGCACGTCGATGAACATCATCGAGATGCGGCCGGCGATGACGTCGGTCAGTGCCGGCGGTGAGCTCTTGTAGGGCACATGCAGAAGGTCGATGCCGGCGAGGCGCGCGAAGGTCGCGCCGGAGACGCTCGCCGATGACGAGCCACTGGCGTAGCTGTACTTGCCCGGCTCCTTCTTGGCGAGCGCGATCAGCTCGGCGACCGAGTTCGCCGGGATGTCCGGATGGATCACCAGCATGAAGGGCAGGTCGCCGGTGCGCGCGATCGGCGTGAAATCCTTGATCGGATCGTAGTTCATGGTCTTGAGCAGATACGGATTGGCCGAGTGCGTCGTGTTCGTGGTGACGAACAGCGTGTAGCCGTCGGGGGCGGAGCGGGCGACATAGTTCGCCGCGATCGAGCCGTTGGCGCCGGCCCGGTTGTCGATCACCATGCCGACGCCGAGCGCAACGCCGAGCTCCTTGGAGATCAGCCGCGTCGTGGTGTCGGTGCCGCTGCCGGCGGCAAACGGCAGCACCAGCGTGATGTTGCGGGTGGGATAGGTCTGGGCAAGTGCCGCCCCGGATATCGCCGCAAGCGCGGCGGCGGCTGCGACCGCGAGGCAGCAGTATCGTCTCAATCCCATCACCATGTCGTCGTCCCCCCGCGCAGGCCCTGAACAGGCCCATTGCGGCCGAAGCTAACCCGGCCGCCATGGCCGCGGAAGCCGTGCCGGGAGCAGCCTTTCGCCGCATGGCCACTCCCGGGTCTCGCAGGGGCGCGCTGCCAAAAATATCGAAAACAACCCCATGCAAAGGAGCCGGTGGCGGCCGGCGCTCGACCAGGCAGCTTGACACGTCGGGCAAATCAGTGTCATATTTCTAATATTCCGAAAGTCAGCCGTGAGTGCGTTACGATCCCGCCGGAAAGACCTGCGCGACGTGAAACGCCTTGGTGGTGATGAGCCACCGGCCGTCGATCCGATGAAACACCAGATGGTCGATGAAGCCGGTTTGGCCGGCCCTGACGCGCACCTTGGCGATGGCCAGGTCGGACGCGGTCTGGTCGATGCTGATGATGGCCTCCTCGCGTGGTGATTTCATCGACGCCGGCGAGGGACGGCTGCGGATGAAGTCGCGGAATTCTGAGGCCGACCGCACCGTGTGCTTGCCGTCCCGGATGCCGTGCACGATGCAGGCATCGGCGAAGACGTCGCAGAACCGGCTATCGTCGACGTCATACATCAGGTTGAAATATCCATCGATCGCGGATGCGATGGCCTGGATGTCGCTCATTGCAAAATCTCCCTGGCGGATGATGTGGCGGTGGCCGCACCGGATCGAACCGGTGATCTGCGCCGACAGTGGCCGATATGGTGGCGGAGTGCTACGACTGGGCAGTCATCTCTTGGATGACTGAAAGGCATCGGCATGGACGAAGTTGACGGTCGGCTGGTTGGCGGCCTGGTGGTCCTCGCGGCGCTGGCGGATGCGCGCAGTTTTGGCCGGGCCGCCGAACGGCTCGGCATGACGCAATCCGGGGTCAGCAAGGCGATCGCCAAGCTCGAGGCGCGCCTCGATGCCAGGCTGGTTCACCGCACGAGCCGCGCCGTCGAGCTCACCGAGGAAGGACGCGCGCTGTGCGAGCGGGTTGCTGCGCATCTGGCCGGGATCGGCGAAGCGGCGGCGGAGACCTCGAAATCGCGCGATGCGGTCCGCGGCAGGTTGCGGGTCAATGTCGACCCGCTGTTCTCCCGCATGGTGCTGTCGCCGAAGCTGAGCGAGTTCCTGCTGCAGAATCCAGGCATGGAGCTGCGTATCGAGACCCGCGACCGGATCGCGGATCTGGTCAGCGACGGTTTTGATCTGGCGGTGCGTTTCGGCGAGCCGGTGCCGTCGGCGCTGATTGCGCGCCGCGTGCTCGATGCGCGCGTGCTCACCGTGGCCTCGCCGATCTATCTCGAACGACACGGCCGGCCGCTTGATCCGCGGGAGCTGGCAAGCCGCGACCATCAGTGCATCCATGCAATCGATGCGGCGACCGGGCGTCCCTTCGATTGGGAGTTTCGGCGCGGCAACGAGGTCGTGCCGGTCGCGGTCAACGGGCGGCTCACCGTAACCGATTCAGGAACCAAGCTCGGCGCTTGCCTGGCCGGCTTCGGCATCGCGCAGGTGATCGATCTCGGCCTCGACGATCACCTGAGGAGCGGCGCGCTGATCGAGCTGTTTCCGGACTGGCCCGACGAGTGTTTTCCGCTCTACGTCTATTACGCCTCGCGTAACCACGTGCCGGCGAAGGTGAGGCGGTTTATCGACTTCATCACGGACACGCTGGCGGCAAAGCCATATTCGCCACGCAAATCCGCCGGCTTGCGCAAGGTAGGCTAGTCTAGGGATTCGCCGATGTCTTGGCGGATCCTTGTCGCGAGGCGATGATGACGCCGGCGAGCACCAGCGCGTAGCCGATCAGATGGAACGGCGCGAGGCTCTCGCCGAGCAGCAGGATCGCCATCGCCGAGCCGAACACCGGCACCAGATGGAAGAACGGCGCGGCGCGGTTCGGGCCGATCAGCGCGACGCCGCGGTTGAAGAACAGATAGGCGAGCGTGGACGGGAAGATCAGCACATAGGCGAGCGTTGCGCCGGTCAGCAAGTCGAACTTCAGCGTCACGCCGTTGGCGAACTCCCAGGCCGCCACCGGCAGCAGCATCAGCGCGCCGCAGCAAGTGGTGAACGAGATCAGCGAGAGCTGGTGGATCTTCGGCCGCCGCGGGATCAGCGCCGAATAGAGCCCGAACGACACCAGCGAGGCGCCGAACATGATGTCGCCGCGGTTGAAGCTGATGCCGGCGAGCGCGGAGAAGTCGCCGCGCAGGATGATGGTCAGCACGCCGGCCAGCGAGATCGCGATGCCGGCCAGCTGCGCCGGCGTCAGCCGCACGCCGAACAGGATCAGCGACCACAGCGCCACGAACAGCGGCCCCGCCGACTGGATCAGCAGCGCGTTGAGCGCTTCAGTATACTGCATCGCCCAGTAGGAGATCGCGTTGTTGAAGGCGAAGCCGACCGCGGACAGCAGCAGCATCAGCGGCAGGGCGCTGCGCAGCTTCGGCCAGTCCTGCTTCAGATGCGGCCAGGCGAACGGCAACAGGATCAGGAAGACGCCGAACCAGCGGATCGTGGTCAGCGTGACCGGCGGCACATGGCTGCCGACATGGCGCGCCAGCACGATGTTGGCGGCCCAGAACAGCGACGTCAGGCTGAGCAGCAGATAGGGCTGGTTATTGAGCCAGTTGAGCGGCGAGCGGCGTGGCGTTGTGGCAGATGCGGGCAAAGCGGTCATTATCGGGCGGATGTTGTGCCCGAATCCGGCGCCGCGACAAGACGAAAGAGCGGATTGGAGCCATGCGCGGGGGCTCAATCTGACACGGAAGCCACACTGCCGCGGAATAACAGAACCCGTCATCCTGAGAGACCGTGAATGAATGCCTCTCGATGACGCAACATACTCGATGTCGTCCCGGCGAAAGCCGGGACGACGAGCGGAGAGGACGAGCGGAGAGATTGCGCTGCATCCCCGCCTATTTCTGCGGCCCCGACAGCGAGATGTCGCGCTCGGCGCGAAACACGTTGCTGTAGAGATTGGCGATCCATTGCCGTCCGCTCGAGGTGATGTTGAGGTGGCGGATCGCCTTCTGCACATGCGGCGCGACGCTGTCCCAGTAGAAGCGCGGATAGCGTTCGACGAGATCGGCCGGCGAATCGTAGCCGAGCTGGTGGTTCAGTCCGGCCTCCTCGAATTCGATGTACAGCGCGTTGGCCTTGCGGATGTAGTGGGGATCGCCGAGCTGGCCGATCAAATCGGCGGCCCGCAGCAGGGTGGCCTCTTCGCCGAAATCCTCGTCGTCATCAGGGGCGCTCAGCGGAAAGCGGGTGCCTTCGATGGCACGCACGATGCGCTCCTTGTCGAGCAGGGTGACGCCCTTGAGCCGCTCCATCACGAAGATCTTGGAGCGGTCGACGTGGTAGGACATCAGTGCGGCATCCGACGACCCGCGTGGCAGGATGATCTTGCGACCGACGGCATCGACCAGATAGCCGGCCTGGCCGTCGGCCTCGAACAGCCCGCGCACATAGCCGATGTCATGGGTGAGGCAGGCGATGATGACATGGGCATAATCCTCGGCGCTCATGTGCGAGTGCAGCGCGCGGCCGCGCAGGATGTCGTGGCCGGCCAGCGTCACCAGCATGGTGTGCTCGACATTGTGATAGAGCGCGTCGCTGTTGCCGATGCATTCGAGCGCGATCCGGGCGATCGAGGGCACCATTTCCACCAGCTGGGTCTGCGAAGAGCCGAACCGGCGCTGCATGTACTCGCCGAGGAACTTGCCGAGCGCGTCGGCCGCTAGTTCTGGAAGGGTCATCACGGCCTTGACCTCCGAGAGCTGGCCTGAGCTTACGGCCCGGCGGTATTTCAGGCTAGTCCTGCGATGTGACATAATCGTTGCGGCTAGACCGATGTGGCGGGAGTGACGGGCTTTGGGCGGGAGCGGGTGATGGGTGTCGATCTCTTGAACGTCAAAGGCCTGAACGAGCTGGACCGCGAGGCGCCGGTCGTGATGGTCAATCTGATGCGGTTTCGGGCGCGGTCGCTCGACGGCGACGGCTCGGGCTGGGATGCCTATTTGCGCTACAGCGCGCTCACCGTCCCGATGATCAAGGCGCGCGGCGGCACGCTGCTGTGGACCGGCAGCGCCGAGACGGTCGCGCTGGGCGAGCCGGCCGGCCAGCGCTGGGATTATCTCGCGCTGGTCTACTACCCGAGCGTCGCCGCCTTCATCGACATGATGACTTCAGCCGACTACGAAGATCGCTGCGACCCGCATCGCCGCAACGGCTGCGAGGAGCACGTCATCATCGCGACGCGCGAGGCCTACAGCAAGTTCAAGGTGGGGTAGCCGACGAACCCGGCTCCCATCCCGTCATTGCGAGCGTAGCGAAGCAATCCATTTCACCGCGTAGTGGAGCGATGGATTGCTTCGTCGCTAACGCTCCTCGCAATGACGGTTGATGGACAGTGACCCTCAGGATGGGTTTGCGAGCGGCTGCAGCGCCGCGTGGCAGGCGCTCTGCACGACACGGCAGACATCATCGCTCGACCGCCCCGCGCTCAGCGACGCGAAGGTCGGATAGCTTGTCAGCGCGAAGATCAGGTCCACCGCGTCCTTGCGCGCTTGCTGTGACGCGCCCTTGCCCGCGACGCGGTCGATCAATGCGGTGACGCCGCGGCGGCGGCGCTCGTTGCGCTCGCGCACGGCCTCGGCGAATTCGGGATCGGTCGCCATCGCGTCGTGCAGCCGGCCGACCGCGGAATCCCGGCTCCAGAATCCGCAGAAGATCTCCACCATCCGGTCGAGCGCGGCGCGCGGATCGGCCATTGTCATGGCGTCGGCGAGCTGGTGCAGCCCGCCATGGCGCGCGATCTCGTCGAACACCGCCTCGAGCAGCCCGCGCCGCGAGCCGAACTGGTTGTAGACGGTCAGCCGGGTCACGCCGGCCGCCTTGGCCACCGTATCCAGCGAGAAGCGCGCGATGCTCTCGTCGCGCAATGTGCGCGAGGCGGCCTCGATCACGCGCTCGCGGGTCTCGGCGGCGGCAGCGCTGCGCGCCGGGCTCACATAGCTGCGCGGCGGCATCGGTTTGCCTTGCTTTCGTCAGATTGACTATACATTATGTATATCTAATTTCCAATGCCCATCCGGAGCGACATCATGCAGACCGCCCTCATCATAGCGCTGTCCCTTCACGTCCTGTCATCGGTGTTTTGGGCCGGCTCGAGCTTCACCTTGGCGCGCACCGGCGGCCTCGGCGGCGAAAAGCTGCTGTTTCCGCAAATCGGCGCCGCGACGGTCGCGATCGTGACCGGCGCCACGCTCTGGCGCCTGGTCCATGAAGGCTCGTTCGGGCTGTCGGAGCAGATCCTGGCCGGTGGCGCGATCGCAGCACTGGCTGCAATCGCCGTGCAGATCATCGTCGGCGGCGGCGCGGTCCGGCAGCTGCGCAGCAGCGTGGACGATACGTCAGCCGCACGCTCGCGGCTGGCGGTTGCCCAGCGCATCGCCGCGGGGCTGCTCGCGATCACCGCGCTGTGCATGGGCGCGGCGCGCTATGCGTGAGCCTGAAGTCTTTCCCGTTCCGATAGAATCGCAACGGGGCTCTAATCTTACTGTGTCATAAGTGGATCGGCGGGTCGCGCCCTTTGATGAGCCGGATGCAGCAAGGACACCTTTGCAT
>NZ_JAUMTJ010000087.1:0-28475 GCF_032654765.1 Bradyrhizobium sp. 33ap4
CCCAAGCGGTCTTAGGAAGACAACTATAACACTCAACTCCTTGGCTCACAGAACGACATGGCTACGATCCGACTTAGGACGGCGAACTTGTCAGGCAGGACCGCTGAGGGCTGTGGCGCGCGATGCAATGACCTCCCAAATAATTTCGCTTGGCCTGTCGGCGTGGCAAGCCCCGCGTCGTCCTTGAGACGAGCACCGGAGATACCGGCAAAGCAGCTGAACAAGACAACGGAGCAGGACGATGAAGTTCATGGTGATCGTGAAGGCGAACAGGGACACCGAGGCCGGCGTGATGCCGAGCACCGAGCTGCTCGCGGCGATGGGCAAGTTCAACGAGGAGATGGTCAAGGCCGGCGTGATGCAGGCCGGCGAGGGGCTGCATCCGACCAGCAAGGGTGCCCGCGTCAAATATGCCGGCGGGCAGAGCACGGTGTCGCGCGGCCCGTTCGGCCTGAGCAGCGATCTGGTCGCCGGCTTCTGGCTGATCGAGACCAAGTCGCTCGATGAAGCGATCGACTGGATGAAGCGCGCGCCGTTCGACGGCGGCTCCGAGATCGAAATCCGCCAGGTGTTTGCCGCGGAGGATTTCGGCGAGGCGCTGACGCCCGAGCTGCGCGAGCGGGGAGAGCGCCTGCGTGCGCAGGTGGGCAAGAAATGACACCCGACGTCATTCCGCGATATCGCACCGGCGATGCGCCCGGAATACATGATCATCGTCGCAAGTCGTGGATTCCGGGCCGGCGCCGCGTGGGGCTTCCCGGCATGACGAGGGTGAAGATTGCGAGTTACTCAACAGGCAAGGAAATCCGACCAATGCGTTTCATGATGCTGATGATCCCGCTCGGCTACGAGTCCGCGCCGGCCAAGCTCGAGCTCGACCCCGAACGGGTCGCCGCGATGATGCGGTACAATCAGGCGCTGAAGGACGCCGGCGTGCTGATCACGCTGGAAGGCCTGCATCCGCCGGCCGCCGGCGCGCGCGTCAAGTTCGACACCGGCGTGCCGGTCGTGATCGACGGCCCGTTCACCGAGGCCAAGGAAGTGATCGGCGGCTTCTGGATGATCGAGGTCGCCTCGCGCGCCGAGGCCATCGAATGGGCCAGGAAGTGCCCGGCCACCGCGAACGAGATGATCGAGATCCGCCAGGTGCAGGAGATGGCCGATTTCTCCGAAGAGGTGCAGCAGGCGGCCGCCACCTTCGAGCATCCGCAGGGCGGCTGGGGCAAGGCGCTGCGCTGAACATTCAACGAGAAACGATGCCGCTTCAAAGCGTCACCGTATCACCGAACCATCGTCCACCAACAACGACCACAACGGAGACGCAACATGAGCACCAACACCTTCCTCGCCGTCTATCTCGGCGGCGGTAAAACCGGCTCGCGGATGGCAGCCTGGAACGCGCTGCCCGAGGCCGAACGCCGTGCCAAGGAGCAGCAGGGCATGGCGGCCTGGGGCGCCTGGGTCGAGAAGCATCATGACGTGATCGTCGAGATGGGCGGACCGCTCGGCAAGACCAAGCAGGTCGGGCAGGGCGGCGTCACCGACATCGCCAATCTGATGACCGGTTTCACCGTGGTGCGCGCGCCCTCGCATGAAGCGGCGGCAAAGCTGTTCGAGAACCACCCGCATTTCTCGATCTTCCCGGGCGAGGCCGTGGAGATCATGCCGGTGCTACCGATCCCGGGCCGCTAAGGCGGGAGAATTCACCTCCCCTTGAAAAGGGGGTCGCTTTGCTCGCCAGAGCAAAGCGGGTGGGATCTGCTCTCCCCGCATACAGCGTCGACTGCGGCTGACCCCCTTTCAGGGGGAAGGAGAAGATCGAGCCATGCTTGAGCCGGGCTACTGCCGTCAAGCGCGTGCAGCGAGGCCGCGTCACACCCGTTAATCTTGATGGACGCGTTGCCGCCCCGCTAGTGACCTTTACCGCGGGCTCATGTAAAAGCCGTTCACATGAGCTGGCGCAAGGACCAAGGCCGCGCCGAGCGCGGCTATCATCACGGCAATCTCAAAGAGGCGTTGCTGCAGGCCGCCCTCGACCTGATCTCGAAGAAGGGGCCGGCCGGCTTCACCTTCGCCGATGCCGCGCGGATGGCCGGCGTCAGCCCGGCCGCGCCGTACCGCCACTTCCGCGACCGCGACGAGTTGATCGCCAGCATCGCGCAGCGCGGCTTCGAGCAGTTCGAATCGCTGCTGACGCAGGCCTGGGACGACGGCCGCCCCGATACCGTCACGGCGTTCGAGCGGGTCGGCAAGGCCTATCTCGCCTTCGCCCGCGAGGAGCCGGCGTTCTATTCCGCGATGTTCGAATCCGGCCTGCCGGTCGATTCCAATCCGACCTTGATGGCCGCAAGCGAGGGCGCCTTCGCGATCATCCGCGCCGCTGCCGAACGGCTCGCGGCACTGGCGCCGCCCGGCATGCCGCGTCCGCCGGCGATGATGATGGCGCTGCACATCTGGGCGATGTCGCACGGCGTCGCTTCGCTGTTCGGCCGCGGCGATGCCGCGCGGCGCAAGCTGCCGATGTCGCCGGAGGATCTGCTCGAGGCCGAAGTGCTGATCTACCTGCGCGGCCTCGGCTTCCCGACTGACCGCCGGCCTGGAACCGCGGCCGCCGACGACAAGCCGGCCGGCGAAAGGTCTGGTCCCTGGGGCAAGCCGAAATAAGGTTCAACGGCCAAGCCAAAAATAATCCGAGGGGTGCGTCACCCGCGCTGCTTGACTTTCCCAAGGGATCGGCTACCTATGTAAATGTTATTTACATTCACAACGGCGTGATGCCGTGATGGAGAAGGAAATGGCCTACACCGCTGATGTCAATCGCTGGCGCGGCCCCGTCGAAGAGCCCTACCGTCCCTACTTCTACGCGACGCCGTGGCATCCCCTGAAGATCGCCGGGATCATCCTCGGCTTCATGATCTGGTGGCCGATCGGCCTCGCCCTTCTCTTTTTCACACTCGGGAGCAGAAAGATGGCCTGTTGGAGTCACTACGATCAGGATCGCTGGGCGAACAAGATGGAGCGCATGCAGGACAAGATGGAGCGGATGAAGAGCCGCATGGAGCGCCGCGGCTTCCCGTTCGGCGGCTTCGGTCCGCCCTCCAGCGGCAACCGTGCCTTCGACGAGTACCGCCAGGACACGCTGCGCCGTCTCGAGGAGGAGCAGGTCGAGTTCAAGAACTTCCTCGATCGCCTGCGCCACGCCAAGGACAAGGAAGAGTTCGACGCCTTCATGGCGCAGCACAAGACCCGTCCGACCCCGCCGACTGACCAGCCGCCGCAGAGCTGATCGCGCGAGGCAAGCGCTAGCCTTCAGGCGATGTGCCCCCATAGAACCTGATGGCCCTGAGCCGCCCGTTTGCGATGAGCAAGCGGGCGGTTTGCATTTTGGGATGGTGACGCCCACTCTATCGTTTGGGATCCGGACGATGAGGTGGAGACTATGGCGGGATCAGCGACAGTGACGGCCGGCGAGCTCTGGCTTGCGATCCGGCGCGAGGCGGAGGCGGCGATCGCTGCCGATCCGTTCCTCGAGGCGTCGGCCGCCTTCATTCTCGATCAGGGCGACCTCGGCGGGGCGCTCGCTTTTCTGATCGGCCGGCATATCAGCCGCGCGGAAGAGGATCGCGCACAGTTCGCGCGGACCACCCGCGAAGCCTATGCGGCCGAGCCCGTACTGGTCGATGCCGCGGCCACCGATCTCACGGCCATCGTGCGCCGTGATCCCGCGATCACGGGCTTCCTGCCGCCGCTGCTCAACTTCAAGGGCTTCGTCGCGCTGCAGGCCTGGCGGGTGTCGAACTGGCTGTGGCGCCAGGACCGCCCCGACCTTGCGCTCATGATGCAAGGCGCGACGGCGGACCAATTGCAGATCAGCATTCACCCGTCGGCCCGGATTGGAACGGCGGTTTTCCTCGATCACGGCACCGGCATCATCATCGGCGCGCTGGCCTCGGTCGGCGACGAGGTCACGATTTTGCAGAACGTCACCATCGCGCGGCATCAGGATGATCCGCGCCGCGCGCCGAAGATCGGCCACGGCGTGCTGCTCAGCGCCGGCGCCACGGTGATCGGACATCTCTCGATCGGCGATTTCGCCAGGATCGGCGCCGGCGCGCTGGTGACGACGGATGTGCCCGCCGGCTGCACCGCCATCGGCGTGCCCGCGCGGCTGACCAATTGCGCGGAGGCGGGCACGCTTTCGTGAGGTGAGCACCCCTCTCAGGCATCCTCTTCCCTTGTGGGAGAGGGTGGGGTGAGGGGTGGCGCTAATCCTCATGGAGAGCGGAGCAAGCGGTACCCCTCTCCCCAACCCTCCCCCACAAGGGGGAAAGGAGTCCGACTAGCGCGCTCGCCTCACTGCGTGATGCGACGGGACCGTCGCCGCCTTACACATTCGACCCATGGATCGCGTCAATCACCGCATCGGTGACTTCCTTCGTCGTCGCCTTGCCGCCGACATCGGGCGTCAGTACGCCGGCCGCGCACACCTTCTCGACCGCGGCCATCAGGCGCGCCGCGGCGTCCTTCTCGCCGAGATGCTCCAGCATCTGCGCACCGGTCCAGAACGTCGCGACCGGGTTGGCGATGCCCTTGCCGGTGATGTCGAAGGCCGAGCCGTGGATCGGCTCGAACATCGAGGGATAGCGGCGCTGCGGGTCGATGTTGCCGGTCGGCGCGACGCCGAGGCTGCCGGCCAGCGCGCCGGCGAGGTCGGAGAGGATGTCGGCGTGCAGATTGGTCGCGACGATGGTGTCGAGGCTCTTCGGATTGAGCGTCATCCGCACCGTCATGGCGTCGACCAGCATCTTGTCCCAGGTGAGGTCGGGGAAGTCCTTCGCCACCTCGGCCGCGATCTCGTCCCACATCACCATGCCGTGGCGCTGCGCGTTCGACTTGGTCACCACGGTGAGGAATTTGCGCGGCCGCGACTGCGCGAGCTGGAACGCATAGCGCATGATCCGCGTCACGCCGACCCGGGTGAAGACAGCGACTTCGGTGCCGACCTCTTCCGGCAGGCCCTTGTGCGCGCGGCCGCCCATGCCGGCATATTCGCCTTCGGAATTCTCGCGCACGATCACCCAGTCGAGATCGCCGACGCCGACATTGCGCAGCGGCGAGGCGACGCCGGGCAGGATCTTGGTCGGCCGCACATTGGCGTATTGGTCAAAGCCCTGGCAGATCGGCAGCCGCAGGCCCCACAGCGTGATGTGGTCGGGCACATCGGGTGCGCCGACCGCGCCGAAATAGATCGCGTCGAAGTTCTTCAGCTCCGCGAGCCCGTCGGCCGGCATCATCACGCCGTGCTTCTTGTAATAGTCCGAGCCCCAGTCGAAGGTCTTGACGTTGAAGCTGATGTCGCCGCTGCGCTTCGCCAGAGCCTCCAGCACGCGGACGCCCGCGGAGATCACTTCGGGGCCGATGCCGTCGGCGGGGATGGCGGCGATGGAATGGGTACGCATGGGTTGTCTCCGGATGAGTGGTTAGCGGGTTCGCATGGGATTTGGTTGCGGTTCGGATTGTGCCGGCGCGCTCTGCGCGCGCGACAGCAGCAGCGTGAGCACGGCCGAGAGCACCAGGAGGCCGGCGACGAAATAAAGACCGCCGTCGAAACTGCCGGTGCGTTCCTTGATCCAGCCGATCATCGCCGGCCCGACGAAGCCGCCGAGATTGCCGATCGAGTTGATGGTGGCGATCCCGGCCGCGGCGGCCGAGCCGGACAGGAACATGGTCGGCATGCTCCATAGCGGCGGCTTCGACGAGGAGATGCCGATATTGACCAGGGTCAGCGCCGCGATCACGGCGGCAAGGCCGGTCCACAGCCCGGCGAGCGCAAGTCCCGCCGCGGCCATCAGGCACGCCAGCACGACGTGCCAGGTGCGCTCGCCGGTGCGGTCGGAATGCCGCGCCCACAGCACCATCGCGATCACGGCAACCGTCGCCGGTACCGCGTTGAGGAAGCCGACCTGGATCGACGACAGGCCGAACGCCTTGATGATCTGCGGCGCCCACACCCCAAGTGTGTAGAGCCCGGCCGAGGTGCCGAAATAGACCAGCGCCAGCGCCAGCACCCGCGGGTCGGCGAGGCCGCGCCAGATGCTGTGGCTTGCGGTCGTGGCCTTGCCGTCGTTCTCGGCCTTCATGGTCTTGACCAGCCAGGCGCGCTCGTCGTCGGCCAGCCATCTGGCCTGCTCCGGCCGGTCGGTCAGGAAGCCCAGCACGACGAAGCCGAGCAGCACGGCGGGCACGGCCTCCAGCACGAACAGCCATTGCCAGCCCTTGAAGCCGAGCAGTCCGTCCATCTCCAGCAGCGCACCGGAGAGCGGCGAGCCGAGCACGGTCGACAGCGGCGCCGCCGCCATGAACAGCGCGGTGACGGCGGCGCGCTGCCGCGCCGGGAACCAGTAGGAGAGATAGAGGATGATGCCGGGGAAGAAGCCGGCTTCGGCGGCGCCGAGCAGGAAGCGCAGCACGTAGAAGCTAGTCGCGCCCTGCACCAGCGCCATCGCCGCCGAGACCAGGCCCCAGGTGATCATCACCCGCGCGATCCAGATCCGCGCGCCGATCTTGTGCAGGATGATGTTGGAGGGCACTTCGAACAGGAAGTAGCCCCAGAAGAAGATACCGGCGCCGAAGCCATAGACGGTCGGCGACAGGCCGATGTCCTTGTTCATGGTCAGCGAGGCGAAGCCGATATTGACGCGGTCGATGAACGCCACGAAGTACAGCAGCATGATGAACGGCACGATGCGCAGTGAGATCTTGCGCAATACGCGCGCGCCAAGCTGGCTTTCCATGGGCTTCTTCCCCCGGGTTCGTCTTGTTTGTTGGGACGGCGCCTGTCGCGCGCCATCGGAAAGCCTAGAAGCTCGCGCCCTTCCGCTTCAACCCACGCCGGTTTATACAAAAAAATGATATAATCGGACCCGGTCTCACTTGGCGTCGTGCCCGGCCTTGTGCGGGACATCCACGTCTTGGCGGCAAAGAAAGACGTGGATGGCCGGGACAAGCCCGGCCATGACGAACGCGGGGCATAAGGAAGCGACGTCTTGGAACTGCACCAGCTTCGCTGCTTCGTCGCGGCTGCCGAGGAACTGCATTTCGGCCGCGCGGCGCAGCGCCTGCAGATGATGCCGTCGGCGCTCGGCCGCCACATCAAGCTGCTGGAGGAGGATCTCGGGGTGCGGCTGTTCGCGCGCACCACGCGCGCGGTGTCGCTGACCGAGGACGGCGCTGTGCTGCTGCGCGAGAGCCGCGCGCTGCTCGGCCGCGCTGAGGCGATCGAGAACGGCTTTCGCCGTCGGCTGCGCAAGCCACAGGCGCGCCGCTTCCGGATCGGCGCGATCGACAGCGCGGCGGCCGGCCTGCTGCCGCCGCTGCTGCGCGACCTCCGCGCCGCCCATCCTGATGTTGCCGTGCAACTGCTCGAGGAGAAGACCATCCGCCTGCTGCCGAAGCTGCTGTCTGGTGCGCTCGACCTCGCCTTCGTGCGCCCGCCGGAGCGGCCCGACCGCCGCATCGAATTTGTCCCGCTGTTGCAGGAGACCGCCGTGGTGGCGCTGTCGCACAAGCACGCGCTGGCGCGGCGCAAGCAGATCGTGCTGCCCGACATCGCGGATCAGCCCCTGATCGTGCCGGAACGCCGCTCGCGGCCGCATAGCCACGATCTGACGACAAAACTGTTCGACGAGGCCGGGTTGACGCCGCATATCCAGGAGATCGCCGACGAGAAGCAGACCATCGTCAACATGGTCGCGGCAAGGCTCGGCGTTGCCATCGTGCCGCGCTGGACCGCGCGGATGGCGATCCCCGGCGTCCGCTTTGTGCCGCTCCGCCTGAAGCGCGGCAGCAGCGCCGGCCGCCTGCCGCTCGCCGCCGCCTGGCTGAAAGGCTCCCGCGATCCGGTCCGCGACCAGGTGATCGCGGTGCTTGAGGCAAGGTTGAAGAGTTACGCGCGCGAGGCGTGAACACGTCTCTCTCTCTCTCTTCATTCCGGGGCGTGCGAAGCGCGAGCTCGGAATCCATTCCACCACGCGTTTTGCGGATCGATGGATTCGGGACCTGTGTTGCAAAACGCGGAGCCTCTGTCTTCAACCAATGGAAGGATCATTCGATTTTTCAACCGTGTCGTCGCGAGGCATGGAGCGCGGTAACGCCTGTGCCCATTTCGGCGGCAGAAAGTTCCTCGATCAACTGAAACGCATGGCGCAGAAAGTTCCACCGATCCCGTTCTGTTTCGACCTATGTGAATCGCGACGCAATGCTCGCGAGAACCAAGGCAAGTCTGATGTCACGCTGTTGCATCGATGTTCCGCTTCAACGGATCCGATTGCAGTGCGCCGCCACATAAGCGCCCTTTGTTACTTCTTGAATGCATGTCGAGTAACAACCGAAATCCCGAGCCGCATCATGGCGGCTTTGGACCAAGGGAAAGTGATGATGTGGACAGCCCGACACTGCTCGATCCGTCTGCTTGTTGTGCTTGCGACGGCAGTCTCCTCATTCCCAGCCATGGCTCAGGTGAGCAAGGGCAGTCCTTCCGCCGTGGCACCCGCAGCGCCCGCCGCACCAACTGCGGCACCGGCCTCGTCGAGCAAGGTCTCATTAGGTGCCATTCGGTGGGACAATTGGAGTCTCGACAGTCCCTATGGGCAGGTCCTGGCCGACCCTGGATTGCGCGCGCGCGCTCCGTATTACACAGAGCGTCTGCCGAACGGAAATCTCGGTTTTCCCGGAAACACCGAACGAGCACTGAATGCGGACGTGCATTACGCGAAGTCCGCAGGCTTGGATTATTTCATCTTCGGCTACTACCTGGAGAGTTCGTCCTGGGGACGCGATCCCAGTCGAGCCGTGGCGCTCAATCGGGCGTTGGGAAATTTTCTTCGGCTTCCAGACAAGCTCGGCATCAAATACGCGCTGAATTTCAACCTGTCATTCCCCCCTCGTGATGTGCCGATGGTGAGTGATGCAATCAGCAAAGCGGTAGCCGGGCCGGATTACATGCGGGCGAGCGACGGCTCGGCGCCTGTGTTCTTCCTGCTTGGTACGATGACCCCGTGGATAAAGGGGCTTGGGGGTGAAGAGGGTACAAAGGCGGCCCTGAAGGATATGAGGGATCGGGTCAAGGCCGCGACCGGCCGAGATCTCTACCTGGTTGCCTTGCTCTTCAACCTGTCCGAGACGGAGCCCGTTGCTCACAGGATAGGATTTGATGCGGCGAGTACATATGCGACCGCCCTTGGGTCGAATGGAAAATCCCTGCCGTACGCCAGTTGCGCGGCTCTCGCACAGAAAGCCTGGCAAGCCGAAGCCCAGAATGGTTCTGGAGGCTTCCTACCAACCGTGACGCTTGGCTGGGATTATCGACCGGCTTTGCGCGATCCTCAGGAACTGAAAACTCGCAAGCCGAATCCGGACTGGTGTCAACCTGCCACCGATGAGGAATGGACACGGCAAATCCGTGCTGCAATCAGTCAGGCGGCCAACAATCCGCGCAACGATCGCTTCAAGAGCGTTGTGATCTATGCCTGGAACGAGAGCTCCGAAGGCGGCTGGATTCAGCCGACGCTGTCTGAAGGCGTGCGGCGTCTCAAAGTGATCGCCAACGCGGCGGGCCGACGCCCGACACTTCCGCCGTTCAAGCTGGTGTGGCCGACGCGGATCGATCCGAAGGCGTGTGCCGTCGGTTCGTCATCGATCTCAACTACAACGGCTGGCGCCGGATGCAAATCGGCCAGTGATTCGATGACAACTGCGTGGCCATGTCCGCCAGGCATGCAGATTGCAGGCGAGGAATTGCGCCAAGCACCGTCCGAGGATGGAGAAAAAATACCGCTTATCTGGCAGGAGAGGCTCTGCACGCCACAGGGCAAACAACAGCGATCAGTTAATTGAGTCAATATCGACAGGGGGTTCCCAATGGATGAAGTCTGGAGTGATGAGAATACCTTCGTGATCAACAACATGAAGTTTGGCCTGATCAGGCAGAACTTCAATGATGCCAGGACGACGAAGGATTCCATCGCGATCATCAAGAACCGCGGGATGATTGATCGCTACAAAAGCCTCATTCGCGAGAACGGGGTTACCAATATCCTGGAATTCGGCATCTTCGAAGGTGGTTCGGCTTTGCTTCTTGCCGCGATCGAGGAACGTATCAAGTTCGTCGGGATCGATATCAGACCTGCGAGCCCAGCGGTGCTTGGCCTGATCCGCGACCACGGTCTGACGGACCGCGTCAAATTATACTACAATACGTCGCAAGGCGACACCGCGCGCGTCCAGACCATCATCAGGACGGAATTCCCCGGCCAGCGAATAGATATGATTATCGACGACGCCTCGCATCAATACGAGCTCTCGCGAGCAAGCTTCGAGGCGTCCTTCCATTATCTCAAGAGCGATGGTCTCTATCTGATCGAAGATTGGGCCTGGGCTCATTGGGAGGAGCCCTATCAGACGCAGCAATGGACCGATATGCCCGCCCTCACCAATCTGATCTTCGAGCTCGTCATGCTCTGTGGAAGCCGGCCCGATATCATTTCGGAAATGAGCGTTCAGAAGGCGATAGCCATTTTCCGCAAGGGCGAACAAGAGGTCGGAAACTTCAGCCTGTCAAAGCTCTACCGTCATCGCAACAGGTGGACCCCCGCACTGTGACGACGCGCCCGGCTCTTGCCGGAGAGCACACGAGCTCGATCGCTTCCCCCACAACGCGTTATGCCCGGCCTTGCGCCGGGCATAACGTCTTGGCTGCATAAAAAGCTGTTCGAGGCCGGGCTGACGCCGCTTATCCAGGAGATCGCCGACGAGAAGCAGACCATCGTCAACATGGTCGCAGCAAGGCTCGGCGTCGCCATCGTGCCGCGCTGGACCGCACGGATGGCGATATCAGGCGTCCGCTTTGTGCCGCTCCGCCTGACGCGCGGCAGCAGCGCCGGCCGCCTGCCGCTCGCCGCCGCCTGGCTGAAAGGCTCCCGCGATCCGGTCCGCGACCAGGTGATCGCGGTGCTTGAGGCAAGGTTGAAGAGTTACGCGCGCGAGGCGTGAGGCTGCCTCGTTGCGTGATGCCTCGACGGCCGATGAATGATTTTGGCCGGTTGACCTAGGTCAACACGACCTGCGCTGGCCGGGTGAGCGTGCCCGGCATGGCGAAGCGTCAGGACTGGGTCATGATCGCAGGGTGCGTCGCTACCGCTTTGGCGGTGGTGGCGCTCGTCGCCCTTTTCTCTGCCTGAGCTGTGTCGCCCCCGTAGTGTTACGGGGATGTCCAGCTAGGCCCCGGAGATAACTGGGTAATTCCCAAAGCTCAAACACCGCTGGCACAAACTGCACTGGCTTGCCGAGTTCCGCCCGGCATAGCTTCCCCTTCCAACGTAGGGCGGCGTTATGGGCAACCTACTTTACAGCGTGTTTGTCGTACTGATGGGGCTAAGCCCGGTCATCCTCGTGGCGATTGCCATGTTCATAAATTGAGGGCCGGAGCTGTGTCTTCCGGCGTGCCAACCACCAATCCATTCCGCTGGCGTGCTTAGTTACTAAATCCGCGATGCCTTAACTTGGTGAAAGGTTGACGTAAGCGCGGGCGTGTACGCTCGCGCCCATGAATTGGGACCTGCTGTATTTCCGCCTCTCGCTCGTCTGGATGGCGATCACCGCTGCCATGCTGGTCTATGTGCTGGTCGCATAGGGCTGCCTCTTCGCATAGGGCAGCCTCTCCGTCGCCGAAGGCGTTCCGCCGGTATTTTCCCCACGCCAATCGGTGATTTGCCGACGGACAACTCAGCAAAACGTGTCAAGTCCCCGCACGGAGCCCATGTGTGCGATCGACACCCGGCTTTCCCGCGCCCTCAGTTCAAGAGAGGGCGGATTGAAAAGTCAAAGCTCGGGCAATTCATATCGCGAGAGCGCAGAAGTTTGTCTTACTCGCGGCTCCACACACTCAGTGTCGTCCCGGCGAAAGCCGGGACCCATAACCACAAATGCCGATTGTTACGCACCGTTGGAATAACGGGTCCCGTCAACAACACCCGCCGCGGCGTATGGGTCCCGCCCTGCGCCGGACGACACTGAATTTGAGGCGCGCAGGCGGGCCTCGCAATCTGCACCACGGATTCGCCGTTGTCTCGGCCTTCGCCAGGACGACGCGGAGAGAACTGCGCACGGGTCCGCCGTCGCTCCGGCGCAGGTAGCCAACGGTTCCCATCCAGGCAGGTTTCCGGCAAAGCTGTCGACCGGGACGTCACTCTGCCGGCGCGGCTCAAATCTCCTCGGTTTTGCGGGTCCGCCATGAGTTCCTCCTTTGTAGACTCGCGTTATGTTATAATATAACAGTCGTTCCATGGCGCATACGCACACCCACGAGGACCACCATCACGGCCACGCCCCCCACGGGCACAGCCACGCCCCGCACGCGCATCCGGCGCAGGCCGCGCACTGGTCGATCCTGCGCATGCCCGTGCCGGGCCGACTGCTCGCGGCGCTCGCGGTCAGTGCCTGCCTGTGGGCTGTCGTCTGGCTGGCGATGAGGTGAGACCGGTGGCTGCTCTTGTTACCTTCCGTGACGTCACGCTCGGTTATGACCGCCACCCGGCGGTGCATCATCTCAATGGCGCCGTCGAGGCCGGTGCGCTGCTCGCCGTGATCGGCCCGAACGGCGCCGGCAAGTCGACCCTGCTGCGCGGCATCGCCGGCGTGCTCAAGCCGCTCTCGGGCGTGATCGATCTCGACGGGCTGGATCATCGCGACATCGCCTATCTGCCGCAATCTGCCGACATCGACCGCAGCTTCCCGATCTCGGTGTTCGATTTCGTCGGCACCGGGTTGTGGCGCTCCACCGGCTTCTTCGGCGGCATCGGCAAGGCCGCGCGCGAGAAGATTTTGGCGGCGCTCGCCGCCGTCGGCCTCAACGGATTCGAGAACCGCCCGATCGGCACGCTGTCCGGCGGCCAGACCCAGCGCATGCTGTTCGCGCGCGTGCTGTTGCAGGATGCCCGGCTGATCGTGCTCGACGAGCCGTTCAACGCCATCGACGCCAAGACCACCGCCGACCTGCTGGCGCTGGTGAAGCGGTGGAACGGCGAGGGGCGCACCGTGCTGGCGGCGCTGCATGACCTCGACATGGTGCGCAACAATTTCCCGGAGACGCTGCTGCTGGCGCGCGGCCCGGTCGAATGGGGACCGACCGCCGAGGCGCTGACGGCGGACAATCTGATGGTCGCAATGCGGATGTGCGAGGCGTTCGACGATAGCGCCGCGGCCTGCGCCGCCGATCCACGCTCGCGGGCCGCCTGACGCCGATGCTATCCGACGCGCTGGTCACGCCCTTCACCGAATTCGAGTTCATGCGCCGCGCGCTGGCGGCGGTGATCGCGCTGTCGCTCGGCGGTGCGCCGATCGGCGTGTTCCTGATGCTGCGGCGGATGAGCCTGGTCGGCGACGCCATGGCGCATGCGATACTGCCGGGGGCGGCGATCGGCTTCCTGCTGTCCGGGCTCAACCTGTTCGCGATGACGACCGGCGGCCTGATCGCGGGCTTTGCCGTGGCGCTGCTCGCCGGCCTCGTCGCCCGCACCACCGAATTGAAGGAGGACGCCTCGCTTGCGACCTTCTATCTGGTCTCGCTCGCGCTCGGCGTCACCATCGTGTCCATCAAGGGCACCAATATCGACCTGCTGCACGTGCTGTTCGGCAACATCCTGGCGATGGACGACCAGACGCTGCTGGTGATCGCGTTCAACGCCACCCTCACGCTCCTGGTGCTCGCGGTGATCTATCGCCCGCTGGTGATCGAATGCGTCGATCCAGTGTTTTTGCGCACCGTGAGCCGGGCCGGCGCGCCGGCGCATCTCGCCTTCCTCGCGCTGGTCGTGGTCAACCTCGTCAACGGCTTCCACGCGCTCGGCACGCTGCTCGGAGTCGGACTGATGATCCTGCCCGCGGGCATTGCGCGGTTCTGGTCGCGCGACATCACCACCATGATCTGCATCGCGGTGGTGAGCGCGATGCTGTCGGGCTATGCCGGACTGGTGCTGTCGTACCAGACCCGGATTCCATCCGGCCCCGCGATCATCCTGGTCGCGGCGGGGCTGTATATTGTGTCGCTGCTGTTCGGTAATGTCAGCGGCCTGGTGCGGCAGCTGTTTCCCGGCCGCCATCTCGAGGCGTGAGTACGATGCGGCGATTGTTCGGTTTGATTGGTCTGGCGCTGCTGCTGGCGAGTGGACCGGCGCGCGCCGCCGAACGCATCAATGTCGTCGCGAGCTTCTCGATCCTCGCCGACATGGTGCGCAATGTCGGCGGCAATAATGTCGACGTGACGGCGCTGGTCGGGCCCGACGGCGACGCGCATGTCTACGCGCCGACGCCGGCGGATGCCAGGAAGGTCGCCGACGCCAAGCTCGTGGTGATTAATGGTCTCGGCTTCGAGGGCTGGATGCCGCGGCTGCTGCAGGCCTCGGGCAGCAAGGCACCGGTCGCGGTGGCGACCAAGGGGATCATGCCACGGAAGATGGGCGGCCATGACGATCCGCATGCCTGGCAATCCGTGGCCAATGCGAAGATCTACGTCGTCAATATTCGCGACGGGCTGATCGCCGCGGCCCCCGACCAGACAGCCATCTTCAAGGCCAATGCCGACGCCTATCTGGCCAAGCTCGAGGCGCTCGACCGCGAGGTGCATGAGGCGGTGGCGAAAGTGCCGGAGGCGCGGCGCAAGGTGATCTCGACCCATGGCGCCTTCGGCTATTTCGCTGACGCCTACGGCGTCACGTTCTTCTCGCCGCTCAGCGTGTCCACGGATTCCGAGCCCAGCGCGCGCGATATCGCCGCCATCATCGCCCAGATCAAGGTTGCGAAAATTCCGGCAGTTTTTCTCGAAAATATCAGCGATCCCCGCCTGATCGAGCGGATCGCGGCCGAGACCGGCGCCCGGGTCGGCGGCACCCTGTATTCGGACGGTCTGACGGCCGAAAAGGGCGATGCACCCACTTACATTGATATGGTCAGGCACAATATAAAGGCCCTGACCAGCGCGCTCGCCGAGTAGGGCAGGGGCCTCCCTGCCGGGGTTGAGCGCGGACCAGCATGATCCGGAAAAGTGGGGTCCGGTTTTCCGATAAGATCATGTTCAAACAAAGAGTTCCTTCGGAGTTGTTATGGCTGAAGCTTCGCAAAAAATTCCTGTGACCGTGCTGACGGGCTATCTCGGCGCCGGCAAGACCACGCTGTTGAACCGCATCCTGTCGGAAAACCACGGCAAGAAATACGCCGTCATCGTCAACGAATTCGGCGAGATCGGCATCGACAACGACCTCATCATCGGCGCCGATGAGGAAGTGTTCGAGATGAACAATGGCTGCGTGTGCTGCACGGTGCGCGGCGACCTCGTCCGCATCATGGACGGCCTGATGAAGCGCAAGGGCAAGTTCGACGCCATCATCGTCGAGACCACCGGCCTTGCCGATCCGGCGCCGGTCGCGCAGACCTTCTTCGTCGACGAGGACGTGCAGAAGAACGCCCGGCTCGACGCGGTCGTGACCGTCGCCGATGCCAAATGGCTGAGCGACCGCCTCAAGGACGCGCCGGAAGCCAAGAACCAGATCGCGTTCGCCGACGTCATCGTGCTGAACAAGACCGACCTGGTCTCAAAGCCCGAACTCGCCGAGGTCGAAGCCCGCATCCGCGGCATCAATCCCTATGCCAAGCTGCACCGCACCGAGCGTTGCCAGGTCGGGCTGACCGACGTGCTGGAGCGCGGCGCGTTCGATCTCGACCGCATCCTGGAGATCGAGCCCGATTTCCTCGAGGCCGGCGACGATCACGACCATGATCACGATCACGATCATCATCACCATGACCATGATCACCACCACCATGATCACGACCATGGCCATGGCGGGTTGAAGCATTA
The DNA here is from genome assembly GCF_032654765.1 of Bradyrhizobium sp. 33ap4. Lineage (NCBI taxonomy): Bacteria > Pseudomonadati > Pseudomonadota > Alphaproteobacteria > Hyphomicrobiales > Nitrobacteraceae > Bradyrhizobium > Bradyrhizobium sp. 33ap4. The sequence continues at coordinate 15,911 of NZ_JAUMTJ010000087.1, forward strand.
TCACGACGAGGACATGCAATCGCTGTCGCTGCGTTCCGAGAAGCCGCTCGACCCGACCAAGTTCATGCCCTGGCTGCAGCAGCTCGTCGCCACCGAGGGCCAGAAGATCCTGCGCTCGAAGGGCATCCTCGCTTTCACCGGCGATGACGACCGCTACGTGTTCCAGGGCGTCCACATGATGCTGGAGGGCGACCATCAGCGGAAATGGAAGGACGGCGAGAAGCGCGAGAGCCGCGTCGTGTTCATCGGTCGCGAACTGCCCGAGCAGGCGATCCGCGACGGCTTCGAGCAGTGCATCACCACGTGATGAAAGAGTTCGATCCGGGCGAGGCCCCTTCTTCCATCGTTTCGATCACCGACCGCGTCAAGCCGCTGCCGCTCGGCGCGGCGGTGAGCTCGGTACATTTCCTCGGCGACCGCGCGTTCTTCGTCGGCGCCGAGGAGGGTGTTGCGATCGCGACCGCCGAAGGCGAGATCACACGGACGCAGACGCATTTCGGCGCCATCCTGTGCGCCGCCTCCGACGGCAAGCGGCTCGTCACCGGCGGTGACGACGGCAAGCTGGTCGCGATCGACGCCAAGGGCGAGACCGCTGTCATTGCGACCGACGCCAAGCGGCGCTGGATCGACAATGTCGCCTTGCACAGCGACGGCACGCTAGCATGGTCGGCGGGCAAGACCGCTTTCGTGCGCAATCCCAAGGGCGAGGAGAAAACCTTCGAGGTGCCGTCGACCGTCGGCGGGCTTGCTTTTGCGCCGAAGGGCCTGCGGCTTGCGATCGCGCATTACAACGGCGTGACCTTGTGGTTTCCCAACATGGCGGCCAATCCGGAGTTTCTGGAATGGGCCGGCTCGCATCTCGCCGTCATGTTCAGCCCGGACAACAAATTCCTCGTCACCGCGATGCACGAGCCCGCGATGCATGGCTGGCGGCTCGCCGACAACCGGCATATGCGGATGAGCGGCTATCCCGGCCGGGTGCGCTCGATGTCATGGAGCGTCGGCGGCAAGGGGCTCGCGACCTCGGGCGCCGATACCGTGATCGTCTGGCCGTTCACCAGCAAGGACGGCCCGATGGGCAAGGAGCCGGCGATGCTGGCGCCGATGCCGGCGCGGGTCGCCGTGGTCGCCTGCCATCCGAAGAACGACATCATGGCGGTCGGCTATGCCGACGGCACCGTGCTGATGGTCCGCCTCGAGGACGGCGCCGAGATCCTGGTGCGCCGGAACGCCGGCACGGCGGTGTCGGCGCTCGGATGGAATGCCAAGGGCACGCTGCTCGCCTTCGGCACGGAAGATGGTGACGCGGGCATCGCGGAAATGTAAGAGATCGCGGCAGACGAAGCGTTTTCGAGCGAAGTGACTACCGGTTCGCATGAAGAAAACGCGTCAAAAGACGAAACTCGCGCCGGGGCCGCAGCGTCATGCGATTTCTCACCACGTTCCAACTCGCCGACTTCATCGACACGCTGGTCAGCCTGACCACGGCCTTTGTATTCGGCACCCTGATCGGCGCCGAGCGGCAGTACCGACAGCGCACCGCGGGTCTGCGCACCAATGTGCTGGTCGCGGTCGGCGCTGCCGCCTTCGTCGACCTCGCGATGCATCTGGCCGGCGCCGACGGCGCGGTGCGGGTGATCGCCTATGTGGTGTCGGGAATCGGCTTCCTCGGCGCCGGCGTCATCATGAAGCAGGGCATGGATGTGCGCGGCCTCAACACCGCGGCCACGCTGTGGGCCTCGGCCGCGGTCGGCTCCTGCGCCGGTGCCGACCTCGTGGCGCAGGCGGCGGCGCTGACCGTGTTCGTGATCGCCGGCAACACGCTGCTGCGTCCGCTGGTCAACGCCATCAACCGCATCCCGCTGAACGAGAAGGCCTCGGAGGCGACCTACTACTTCAAGCTCGCGGTTACCCCGGAAGCGCTGCCAGACATGCGCGATCGCCTGGTCGAGAAGCTGGAGGCAGCGAACTACCCGGTTGCCGATGTCGACGTGGTCGAGGCCGGCGACGACTTCCTCGAGATCGTGGCGACGCTGGTCTCGACCGCGGTCGAGCCCAACGAGCTGAATGCCGTGGTGGTCGACCTGCAGCATCAGCCCGGCGTGCGGCACGCGACCTGGGAAGTCAGCACCACGGATTGAGCCGAGGTTCCCGCAGGCACCGCTTCGGAACCATGCCGTGGCGGGATCGTTGACCCCGTGGACAAGGCGCAGGTGAACGAGATGGCTGTGGATCGGACCAGGTTGCGAATCGACATGCTGATCGCCTCGACGCTGGTGGCAGCGGGCGTTGCGATCGCGGTGCTTTCGCTGCACGCGATCTATGCCGCTCCGCCGCAGGAGATCGCGCAGGCGACCCAGCCGCTGCAACCGACGCCGACGCCCGAGCCGCAGCAGACGGCGCCGCCGGCCGAGTCGAAGCCGGGCGGCGAGCGGCCGACCACGCCGGCGCCGCAGCCCGCGCGTCCCGACGATGAGGCACGGAAGGCCGGCGCCAAGCCGGTGCTGCCGCCCGCGCCCGCGGAGAAGACCGCGCCGCCGATCGAGAAAAAGTAAGCGCGCCGCGGCCCGCATTGTGACGCGGATTTGACGGACGCTGCCGATTATACGGTCTCGCCTCCGCCACCGGCACACTCCATAATCTGTCGTCTCGCCAACGACAGATGGGGCCTGCCATGAAGATCGAGGACGTCCGGCGCACCGCCTATTCGATGCCGCTTACCAACCCGTCGTTTCCGCCGGGGCCCTACCGGTTCTTCGACCGCGAATATTTCATCATCACCTACAAGACCGACCCGGAAGCGCTCGCCGCCGTGGTGCCGGAGCCGCTCGAGGTCGCCGAGCCGGTAGTGAAGTACGAGTTCATCCGCATGCCGGACTCGACTGGTTTCGGCGACTACACCGAGACCGGGCAGGTGATCCCGGTTCGCTTCAGGGGCGAGGAGGGCGCCTACACCCACGCGATGTATCTCGACGATGAAGGCCCGATCGCCGGCGGCCGCGAGTTGTGGGGATTTCCGAAGAAGCTGGCAAAGCCCAGGATCGAGGTCGAGAGCGACGTGCTGGTCGGCTCGCTGCATTACGGCTCGGTGCTCTGCGCCTCCGCCACCATGGGCTACAAGCATCGCAAGGTCGACCACGACACCGTCTTGAAGTCGATGACGGCGCCGAACTTCATTCTGAAGATCATCCCGCATGTCGACGGCAGCCCGCGGATCTGCGAGCTGGTGCGGTTTTATCTGGAAGACATCACGCTGAAGGAGGCCTGGACCGGCCCCGCCGCGCTCGGCCTGTTTCCGCACGCGCTATGCGATGTCGCCCGCCTGCCGGTGCGCGAGGTGGTCTCGGCGCTGCATTTCAAGGCAGACCTGACCCTCGGCCTCGGCTCGGTCGCGTTCGACTACATGGCGAGATGACGAAGTCATTCCGGGGCATCGCGTCGGCGATGGACCATGGTGCGCACTCGCGCACCTGCGAATCTCGCGCCACGATTTCGAGATCCCGGGTCTGCGCGCCTAAGCGCGCATCCCGGGATGACCCTGTCAGCGCACCAGAATATTCTTGAACTGCCAGGGATCGCTGGTGTCGATATCTTCCGGAAACAGTCCCGGACGATCCGTCAGCGGGGTCCAGTCGGTGTAGAAACCCTTCACGGGGCCGAGATAGGGTAGCTGGATTTCCAGCAGACGATCGAAGTCCATCTCGTCGGCCTCGACGATGCCTTCGTTCGGGTTTTCCAGCGCCCACACCATGCCGCCGAGCACGGCGGAGGTCACTTGCAGGCCGGTGGCGTTCTGATAGGGCGCGAGCTTGCGGGTCTCCTCGATGGAGAGCTGCGAGCCGTACCAGTAGGCATTGTTGTCATGGCCGAACAGCAGCACGCCGAGCTCGTCGATGCCGTCGACGATCTCGTTCTCGTCGAGGATGTGATGCTTTTCCTGCATCTTCGCTGCGCGGCCGAACATTTCATGCAGCGACAGCACGGCGTCGTCGGCCGGGTGATAGGCATAGTGGCAGGTCGGCCGATAGATCGCCGTGCCCGATGCGTCACGCACCGTGAAGTAATCGGCGATCGAGATCGACTCGTTGTGGGTGACGAGGAAGCCATACTGCGCGCCGCGGGTCGGGCACCAGGTGCGTACGCGCGTGTTGGCGCCGGGCTGCATCAGATAGATGGCGGCGCCGCAGCCGGCTTCGTGGGTATGCGCATTCTCGGGCATCCATTTCTCATGGGTGCCCCAGCCGAGTTCGGACGGCTGCACGCCTTCCGACAGGAAACCTTCCACCGACCAGGTGTTGACGAAGACGTCAGGCTCTTTCGGCGACTTGGAGCGCTGGGTGTCGCGTTCGGCGATGTGGATGCCCTTCACGCCGGCCTGCCGCATCAAGTCCGCCCATTCGGCCTTGGTCTTCGGCTTCGGGGCATTGAGCTTCAGATCGGCGGCGACGTTGAGCAGCGCCTGCTTGACGAAGAACGAGACCATGCCGGGATTGGCGCCACAGCAGGAGACGGCCGTCGTCGAGCCCGCGGGGCGCGCCTTCTTGGCGGCCAGCGTCACTTCGCGAAGGGCGTAGTTGGAGCGCGCTTCCGGGCCCTTCGAGGAATCGAAATAGAAGCCGAGCCAGGGCTCGTTGACGGTGTCGATGTAGAGAGCGCCGAGTTCGTTGCACAGCTCCATGATGTCGGTCGAGCCGGTATCGACCGACAGATTGACGCAAAAGCCCTGGCCGCCGCCTTCAGTGAGCAGCGGGCTCAGCAGGTCGCGATAATTGTCCTTGGTCACGGCCTTCTGGATGAATTTGACGTTGTGCTTCTCGCAATGCGCCTTGCGGCCCTCGTCCTTGGGGTCGATCACGGTGACGCGCGACTTGTCGTAATCGAGATGCCGCTCGATCAAAGGCAGCGTGCCTTTGCCGATCGAGCCGAAGCCGATCATAACAATGGGACCTGTGATCTTCGCGTAGATCTGCGAGGCGGGGCTCATCATTTTCTCCAGGAGAGTGCCTAGCGGCGGATAGGGTGGATCAGGGGTTGCGACGCTTCGCGGTGACTTCGATCTCGACCTTCATCTCGGGCTTGTAGAGCCCCGCGACGATCAGCATCGTTGCGGCCGGGCGGATGTCGCCGAGGACCTCGCCGCAGACCGCGAAATGGGCATCCACGTCACGGGCGTCGGTGAGGTAGTAGGTCGCGCGGACGATGTCGGCCATCGCAAAGCCTCCCTCCTTGAGGGCGGCCTCGATGGTCTTGAAGCAGTTCCGTGACTGGCTCGTGACATCTGATGGCATGGTCATCGTGGCGTAGTCATAGCCGGTGGTTCCCGCGACGAAGGCGAAGTCGCCGTCGATCACGGCACGGCTGTAGCCGGCGGTCTTCTCAAAGGGCGAGCCGGTGGAAATCAGGCGGCGGGACATATTGGACCTCGACTGAAAATGGCTTTGCGCGGGGTTTACGGGCATTTTTGGCGCCCGCGCAACCCCTTGGTTCAGGCCTGGCGCGGGCGGCGTTAGCGGGACTGCTGCGTGGCGTCCGGCGGCGATGGCGGCGTGCCGGTCCAGCGCCGGACCAGGATATCCCTGACGATCATCACCGAGATCAGGATCAGCATGACTGTGGTGACGAGGCCGCGCCAACGCGGGCGCGCGCCATCGGTGATGGGAAGGTGCTCCGACATGGCGGCCCGCCTTACGCCGCGTGCGGCACGGCGAGCGGTGCCTTCCGGGTCCGGGATCGCGTCCGCGATGCCTTGGCCTCGGGCAGCGGCGCGCCGGTCGGCGTGATCGTGCCCCAGGCGCCATCCAACGCGCCTGCGACAAGCTCGACGCCGAGCAGCCGCTCGCGCTCGAACGAGCCCGGCAGCGACAGCTCGCCGGTCTTGGCCGCCGTGAAGCCGAAGCGGGCGTAGTAGGGCGCATCGCCAAGCAGGATCACGGCGCCGTGGCCGCGCGCCTTGGCCACCGCCAGCGCACGCCGCATCAGCGCGGCGCCGACGCCGAGGCCGCGGCAGTCGTCATCGACTGCCAGCGGCCCCAGCATCAGCGCGCTGCGGCCCCCCGCGCTGACGTGCCACAACCGCACGGTTCCAACCAGCCGGCCGTCCTGGCGCACGGCCGCAAGGCTCAGGCCTTCGGCGGGCGCGCGTCCGTCGCGCAGGCGCTGGCAGGTGCGCGTATGGCGATTACAGCCAAAGCAGGCATCCAGCAGCGCTTCGCGTGCGACGACGTCCGAGCCACGCTCCGCACGGATCGCGAACGGGGCGGCATCTCGGATGAGGGCAACGGGGGTGTTCCGTTTTGCAGTCATGGCACGTCAGTCCCCGCTTGCAACGGCATGTCGTACGCCGCGGCAAGCGTCGTTCAGGAAAATCAAAAATGATCGGGGAGGAGCCGGCGGGGCCGGCTCCCGGTTTATCGGGCCTCGAAAAGGAGGCGGGTCAGATGTGGTAGGTCTTCAGCGGCGGAATGCCGTTGAACGCCACCGACGAGTAGGTCGACGTATAGGCGCCGGTGCCTTCGATCAGCAGCTTGTCGCCGATCTCGAGCGTCACCGGGAGCGGATACGGCAGCTTCTCGTACAGCACGTCGGCGCTGTCGCAGGTCGGGCCCGCGAGCACGCACGGCGTCATGTCCGCCCCGTCATGCGGGGTGCGGATGGCGTAGCGGATCGACTCGTCCATCGTCTCGGCGAGACCGCCGAACTTGCCGATGTCGAGATAGACCCAGCGCACCTCGTCCTCGTCGCTCTTCTTCGAGATCAGAACGACTTCGGTCTCGATGATTCCAGCATTGCCGACCATGCCGCGGCCCGGCTCGATGATCGTCTCCGGAATCTGGTTGCCGAAATGCTTGCGCAGCGCGCGGAAGATCGACCGGCCATATTGCAGGACCGGAGGAACGTCCTTGAGGTACTTGGTCGGAAAGCCGCCGCCCATGTTGACCATGGTGAGGTTGATCCCGCGCTCGGCGCAGTCACGGAACACGGTCGACGCCATCGCGAGCGCGCGGTCCCACGCCTTCACCTTGCGCTGCTGCGAGCCGACATGGAACGAGATGCCGCACGGCTCCAGGCCCAGGCGCTTGGCGAGGTCGAGCACGTCGACCGCCATCTCCGGGTCGCAGCCGAACTTGCGCGACAGCGGCCACTCGGCGCCGGCGCAGTCATAGAGGATGCGGCAGAACACCTTGGCGCCGGGGGCGGCGCGGGCGATCTTCTCGACCTCGGCGGCGCAATCGACCGCGAACAGGCGAATGCCGAGCGCGAAGGCACGCGCGATGTCGCGCTCCTTCTTGATCGTGTTGCCATAGGAGATGCGGTCCGGCGTCGCACCGGCGGCCAGCGCCATCTCGATTTCCGCAACCGTCGCGGTGTCGAAGCAGGAGCCGAGCGAGGCCAGCAGCGACAGCACTTCGGGCGCCGGGTTGGCTTTCACCGCGTAGAACACGCGGCTGTCCGGCAGCGCCTTGGCGAAGGTCTGGTAGTTGTCGCGCACGACTTCGAGGTCGACGACGAGGCACGGCTCGGTGTCGAGACCATCCTGGCGGCGGTGGCGCAGGAATTCCTGGATACGTTCAGTCATGGCACTCTCCAACGGCCCCAGCGACGGGATCCGCATCAACGTGACGTCGGGTAAGAGCGCTTCGGCCACATCGCGCGATGGAGGCGCGTTGAGGCCAAGAGACTCAAACCAGACTGTGCTGCCGTGGATTGGTTGGGAGAGTTTCCCGCCCGATCACCTGGCAATGAAGGACAAGCCTTTTCAGTAGCCCGGGCCGGCGTTGGACCGCCGGTAGAGACCAAAAAAGCCCGATCCGTCGTTGCTTTAAGTCGCGTCCCCCGTTGAGAGCGGGGTGCGCCGGTTCGCCTCCGGCTGCCAGTCACGGTTGCAAAGAATGGTGAGACCTTCAACGGCATCCCTGGAGAGAGATGCTGGCCGCCTCGTGTCCTGATGGACGTAAGCGACCCTCGGTTCTTCCACCCCTTGGCGGCTGTCCGGCCTCTTGTCCGGATACCTACCGACTGACACACGACCACAGGCACGTGCGAAATTGGGCAAGGCAGGAAATAAGTCTTTTGACTTCGTGGCGCAAGAATTTTTTTGCGATAGCGGCAAATTTCCCTAACGCGTGCTTGCGATGTCGCGCGCAGCACGCGTCGGATGCGCTGAAGATGAACGGCTGTTAAGAATCACTAACGAAGCGTGTGTGCGTTTTAGCCCTGTGCCGCAGCGCTTTCTTGAATCGCTCAAGCTCACGCGCGACGCGTGAACGGCTCGACGCGCTGCGCTGCGCGGATGAAGGCGATCATGATCAGCACGCCGATGCCGAACAGCACCGCCTGCAGGATGTGCGCGGCGACGTCGTCGAGCCCGAGCAGAATCGCGAGCGCCCAGCCGCCGGCGAACGCCGCGCCGAACACTTCCGCGCCGATCAGGATCGCCGCCGAGATCACGGTGATGACGCTTGGCCAGGCGATGGTGCGGTTGCCTGAGTTGGAGGGCTGCATGGTCATGAAATAGGTCCTGTTCAGGGGGCGCAATCTCTCCGAAAAGTGCCCATCTATCAAGCGCAAAAGGCCCAAAAATGCCGTATCGCGTGATATAGATTGGGCAGCATTTTCAAGGCGAAAAACGGGACATTCGATGTCAGAAACCAGCGCAGACGCCAAGGCTCAGGCTCTTGCCAACCCCCTCCTGAAGGCATGGCGGACGCCGCTCGAGACGCCGCCGTTCGCCGAGATCAAGCCGGAGCATTTCCTCCCCGCTTTCGAGCAGGCTTTCGCCGATCATTCCGCGGAAGTGACTGCGATCACCCATGATCCGGCGCTGCCCGACTTCGACAACACCATCACCGCGCTGGAGCGCTCCGGCAAGCTGCTGTCGAAGGTCTCGGCGGTGTTCTACGACCTGGTCTCGGCGCATTCGAGCCCGGCGATCCTGGAGATCGACAAGGAGGTGTCGCCCCGGATGGCGCGGCACTGGAATCCGATCATGATGAACGCTGTGCTGTTTGGCCGCATCGCCATGCTGCACGAGAAGCGCGCCTCCCTCGGCCTGACCGGCGAGCAGATGCGGCTGCTGGAACGCACCTACACCCGCTTCCGCCGCTCCGGCGCAGGCCTCGACGATGCGGCAAAGGCCCGCATGGCCGAGATCAACGAGCGCCTCGCCCATCTCGGCACCTCGTTCAGCCATCATCTGCTCGGCGACGAACAGGAGTGGTTCATGGAGCTCGGCGAGGCCGACCGCGCCGGCCTCTCCGACACATTTGTGGCGGCTGCCAAGGCTGCGGCGGAAGAGCGCGGTTTGCAAGGCAAGGCGATCGTGACGCTGTCGCGCTCCTCGGTCGAGCCGTTCCTGCAGAGCTCGTCGCGGCGCGACCTGCGCGAGAAGGTCTACAAGGCCTTCACGGCGCGCGGCGACAATGGCAACGCCAACGACAACAACGCGACCATCGTGGAGATCCTCAGGCTGCGCGAGGAGACCGCCAAGATCCTGGGCTTCCCGACCTACGCCGCCTACCGCCTCGAGGATTCCATGGCCAAGACGCCGGAGGCCGTACGCGGCCTCCTGGAGCGGGTCTGGAAGCCGGCGCGAGCGCGGGCGCTCGCCGACCGCGACGCGCTGCAGGCGCTGATCGCGGAGGAGGGCGGCAATTTCACCCTGGCGTCCTGGGACTGGCGCTATTACGCTGAGAAGCTGCGCCAGCGCCGCGCCAATTTCGACGATTCCGCGATCAAGCCCTATCTGGTGCTCGACCACATGATCGAGGCCGCGTTCGACTGCGCTACCCGCCTGTTCGGCGTCACCTTCGAGGAGCGCAAGGATATCCCGGTGTGGCATCCGGATGTCCGGGTCTGGGAGGTCAGGGGCCGCGACGGCCAGCACAAGGCGCTGTTCTACGGCGATTACTTCGCGCGGCCCTCGAAGCGCTCCGGCGCCTGGATGACCTCGCTGCGCGACCAGCAGAAGCTCGACGGCGCCGTCGCGCCGCTGGTCATCAATGTCTGCAACTTCGCCAAGGGCGCCGATGGCGCGCCGTCGCTGCTGTCGCCCGACGACGCGCGGACCCTGTTCCACGAGTTCGGCCATGGCCTGCACGGCATGCTGTCCAACGTGACCTATCCGTCACTGTCCGGAACCAGCGTGTTCACCGACTTCGTCGAGCTGCCCTCGCAGCTCTATGAGCACTGGCAGGAGCGGCCCGAGGTGCTGCAGCGCTTCGCCCGCCACTACGAGACCGGGGAGGCACTGCCGGACGACCTGCTCAAGCGCTTCCTTGCCGCGCGCAAGTTCAACCAGGGCTTTGCCACCGTGGAGTTCGTCTCCTCTGCGCTGATCGACCTCGAATTCCACACCCAGCCGGCAGCGGCGAGCTGGGATGTCCGCGCCTTCGAACAGAAGGAGCTGGAGAAGATCGGCATGCCCGCCGAAATCTCGCTGCGGCACCGGCCGACGCAGTTCGGCCACATCTTCTCCGGCGACCACTATGCCTCCGGCTACTACAGCTACATGTGGTCGGAGGTGATGGATGCTGACGCCTTCGGCGCCTTCGAGGAGGCCGGCGACATCTTCGATCCCGCGACCGCCAAGCGGCTGCATGACGACATCTATTCGTCGGGCGGCTCGCGCGATCCGGAGGAGGCCTATGTCGCCTTCCGCGGCCGCGAGCCCGAGCCGGACGCGCTGCTGCGCCGTCGCGGCCTGCTCGAAACGCCTGAGGCGGCCTGAGGTGCGGCCGTCGTTGAACCGGCTGATCGGCTGGCTCGTGCTTGCGGTGTCCGTCGTGCTCGGCACGGCGGCCGCCGAGGCCCATCCGCATGTCTGGATCGTCGCCAGGAGCGAGCTGATCTACGCGCCCGACGGCACCATCACGGGGGTCCGGCACGCCTGGACGTTTGACGACATGTTCTCGACCTACGCGCTGCAGGGCATCGAGACCAAGGTGAAGGGCGCCTACAGCCGCGAGGAGCTGGCGCCGCTGGCGCAGACCAATGTCGAATCGCTGAAGGAATACGCCTACTTCACCTTCGCCAAGGGCGACGGCAAGAAGCAGAAATTCACTGAGCCGATCGACTATTTCCTCGAATACAAGGATTCGGCGCTGACGCTGCACTTCACCTTGCCGGTGAAGACGCCGTTCAAGGCCAGGCAGCTCTCGCTCGAAGTGTTCGACCCGACCTATTTCATCGACTTCCAGTATGCCGAGAAGGAGCCGGTCAAGCTGGTCGGCGCCGCGGCGAACTGCAAGATGCAGTTCGAGCGGCCGAATAGCGACGGCACCGCCGCCGCGCAGAAGCTCGGCGAGCAGACCTTTCTCGACGGCGGCAACGGCAATTTCGGCATGATGTTCGCCAACAAGGTCTCGGTGGAGTGCCCATGACGCCGATCGTCTCGCGCATGACGCGCGGCCTCGCCGTGTCCGCGGCCGTACTGACGGCGTTTGCGCTGCTCGATGGCGCCGTTCATGCGCTGCTGGCACAGAATCCGTTCGGCGCGCCGCGCGCGGCGGAGCCGCAGGGCGGGTTGGTCGGTTGGCTATTGGCGAAACAGTCGGAGTTTTACCGCGAGATCTCCCAGACCATCCGCGCCGCGAAATCCGACGGTTCGGCGGTCTGGACCCTGCTTGCGATCTCCTTTGCCTACGGGATTTTCCATGCCGCCGGCCCCGGCCACGGCAAGGCGGTGATCTCGTCCTACATGGTCGCCAATCGCGAGACCGCGCGGCGCGGCATCGCGCTGTCGTTCGCCTCGGCGCTCATGCAGTCGGTGGTCGCCGTTCTCATCGTGGGCATCTGTGCCTGGCTGCTCAACGCGACCGCGAAGACGATGTGCGGGGCGGAGAAGGCGATCGAGATCGCAAGCTACGCGCTGATCGCGGCGTTTGGCGCCCGGCTGGTCTGGGTCAAGGGCGGCAGCTTCTTCCGCGCCCTGCAGGCGCCGCGGCCGGCGCTGGCGATGGCCGGCGCGCATCATCACGACCACCATGATCACGATCACCACGACCACCGCCATGATCACCATCACCGTCACGCGCATGACGATCACGGGCATCATCATGATCACGATCACGGGCATGACGCGCAGCACGTCCATGACGAGCATTGCGGCCATTCGCACGGGCCGACGCCGGCCGAGCTCGCCGGTCCTGGCGGCTGGCGGCGGGGGCTCGGCGCGATCCTCACGGTCGGGATCCGGCCCTGCTCGGGCGCGATCCTGGTGCTGGTGTTCGCGCTGGCGCAGGGCCTGTTCTGGGCCGGCATCGCCGCGACCTTCGTGATGGGGCTCGGCACCGCCATCACGGTGGCCGCGATCGCGCTGGTCGCGGTGTCGGCGCGCGGCGTGGCGGAGCGGCTGAGCGCGGCGCGCGATGGCGGCGGCATGGTCATCATGCGCGGCCTGGAGTTCGCCGCCGCGGGCCTTGTGCTGCTGTTCGGGCTCGGGCTGCTGTTCGGCTATGTCGCGGCCGAACGGGCGACGTGCCTTTGAAGTCACCTCGCCCCGCTTGCGGCAGGGGTGTCCGGGGAATGATTCACTGTGTCGCGGTGCATGCTCGGCAGGACCGAGGCA
>NZ_JAUMTJ010000088.1:0-28175 GCF_032654765.1 Bradyrhizobium sp. 33ap4
TCGTGCCGCCAGAGAACTTGCCGATCCTAAGCTGGCTCGGTATCAAACCGTCAAAATCACTGTGACGAGCCACTAGGTCTGTTCCTGTTATTGCTGCTTTGTCTTATTGCTGCTTGGTCCTGGGGGAGCCTGACGTGCTGGAGTTGGAGAAGCGGTCGCCGCTTGCGTTCCCGATTACGCTGAAGGACGGGCGAACGCTCGCGACGGTCGGCGACGCCGCGGACTACCTGTCCGCGCTAAACCTGGATCAGCGCGAGCGCGGCTACTGGAAGACGGCGATCATGATGTTCAACAACGCCATGCGCGAGCCGAGCTATCTGAAGATCGCAACCATGAACCTCCGGTCCGCGCTCGTGTATGACCGCCTGGTCGATGACGTTGGCCCGTGATTGTGGTGCCGCGGCTACAGCCGAATCGGCGGTGGTTGCGTAAGGCGCTGTTCGTTATGGCCGCAAACAAGGTAACGGCGGTACACGCGACGGCGGGTGCGCAATGCGCTTCAGCCGCACTCTCGGGCCGCCTTGGAGGGCCAATGGAACACCAAGGCGGCTCATTTTCTTTTCAAAGCAGTTTCGCGCGGACGAACAGCATCCGCAACGCGTTGGTCGCTTGCACCGTCAGCATGGCGTTACCGGCCGCTCTCTCGAGTGCAACCAATGCCTCGTCATGCAGCGAGCGGAACTCCATCCATTCGACGGCGCTGAGATTGCTGATGAAGCTATAGGCCTGGCCGACGGTCGCGAGCGTCACCGTCTCGCCGTTCAGCCGCACCTTGAACGTCGCCTTCAGCGGCGTGTCGGATTTGGATACGTCACCCATGGCGGGGTTGTGCGCCGCGCCGCGTTAATGTCAATCTAATTTCTCTCCGTCCGCCTCGGCGCGCCGGCCCCAATGAATCGCAATGTCTGTTAGCGTTTCGTGGGGGTGATTCGTGACTGATCTTGCCAACACAGCCTATCTCGATGCGCTCAATGCCGAGCAGCGCCGCGCTGTCGAGCACGGGGTCGGCAAGGATTGCATCGTCGGCGCGCCGCTGTTGGTGATCGCGGGCGCGGGGTCCGGCAAGACCAACACCCTCGCCCATCGCGTCGCGCATCTGATCGTCGCTGGCGCCGATCCGCGCCGCATCCTGTTGATGACCTTTTCGCGGCGCGCCGCCGCCGAGATGGCCGGCCGCGTCGAGCGCATTGCGCGCCGCGTGCTCGGCGATCGCGCCTCGGTCATGACCGACGCGCTGAGTTGGGCCGGCACGTTCCACGGCATCGGCGCGCGGCTGCTGCGCGAATTCGCCGAGCGTATCGGCCTCGACCCGGCCTTCACGATCCATGACCGCGAGGATTCCGCCGACCTGATCAATCTGGTCCGCCACGATCTCGGGCTCTCCCGCACCGAAAGCCGGTTCCCCACCAAGGGCACCTGCGTTGCGATCTATTCGCGCTGCGTGAACGCGGAGATGCCGATCGAGGCCGTGCTCGGCCAGTTCTTCCCGTGGTGCTCCGGTTGGGCCAGTGAATTGAAACAGCTGTTCGGGGCCTATGTCGAAGCCAAGCAGCGGCAGAACGTGCTCGATTACGACGACCTCCTGCTCTACTGGGCGCAGATGGTGACGGACAGCGCGCTGGCCGAGGAGATCGGCGGCCGTTTCGACCATGTGATGGTCGACGAATATCAGGACACCAACCGCCTGCAGTCCTCCATCCTGCTCGCGCTCAAGCCCGCGGGCCGCGGGCTCACCGTGGTCGGCGACGACGCACAGTCGATCTATTCGTTCCGCGCCGCCACCGTGCGCAACATCCTTGACTTCCCGGCCCAGTTCAGCCCGGCCGCCGAGATCGTCACGCTCGATCGCAACTATCGCTCGACGCAGCCGATCCTGTCGGCGGCCAATGGCGTGATCTCGCTCGCCAAGGAGCGCTTCACCAAGAACCTGTGGACCGACCGGACCTCGACCCGTAAGCCGCTGCTCGTCACGATCCGCGACGAGGCCGATCAGGCCCGTTACATCGTCGAGCAGGTGCTGGCCAATCGTGAGGAAGGCACCCTGTTGAAGCACCAGGCGGTGCTGTTCCGCACCTCCTCGCACAGCGGACCGCTGGAGGTCGAACTGACCCGCCGCAACATTCCGTTCGTGAAATTCGGCGGCCTCAAATTCCTCGACGCCGCGCATGTCAAGGACATGCTGGCGCTGCTGCGCTTCGCCGCCAATCCACGCGACCGGGTTGCAGGTTTCCGCATCCTGCATCTGTTGCCCGGCGTCGGACCGGCCTCGGCGCAGCGGGTGCTCGACCGCATGACCGAGGCCGCCGATCCGATTGCTGCGCTCGTCGCGCTGCCCGCTCCGCCCCGCGCCGGTGCGGACTGGCGGCTGTTCGTGGAGGCCATCGAGAACCTTCGCTACTCGGAATGGCCCGTCGATATCGAACGCGCCCGCCTCTGGTACGAACCGCATCTCGATCGCATCCACGAGGACAGCGAGGTACGCCGCGCCGATCTCATTCAGCTCGAGCAGATCGCCGCCGGCTACCCGTCACGCGAACGTTTTCTCACCGAGCTTACGCTCGATCCACCCGATGCGACCAGCGACCAGGCTGGCGTGCCGTTGCTCGATGAGGATTATCTGATCCTGTCGACGGTCCATTCCGCCAAGGGCCAGGAATGGACATCCGTCTATGTGCTCAATGTCGTCGACGGCTGCATGCCCTCCGACCTCGGCGCCGGCACGTCGGCCGAACTCGAGGAGGAGCGCCGCCTGCTCTACGTCGCGATGACCCGCGCCAAGGACGATCTGCATCTGCTGGTGCCGCAGCGCTTCTTCGTTCACGGCCAGGCCGCCAAGGGCGACCGCCACATGTATGCCTCGCGCACCCGCTTCATCCCGGAACGACTGCTGCCGATGTTCGAGCGGACCACCTGGCCGCGCGCCGCGGCCGCGCAGGCCTCCGCGGCCAACCGCGCGCCGCCGATCGACATCGGCGCCCGGATGCGCGGCATGTGGCGCTGACGCCGGTTCGAAGATTTTCATACGGGCTGGAACCAAGCCGCCGACCTTGCGTTGAGGCGGCGTTCGTAATCGGCAAACGACCATCCCCGACGGCTTCGGCGCGCAGTTGCACGCTGGAGCCGTCTTTTTTGCGCCGCGTCAATTCACGCGAAAGCCAATTCACGCAGGAAATAATGTGACGGGCTGGTCGAAGCCCTTCAGGGTGTAATCGGCACCGGCTGCCGTGATCATGTCGCGGGTTCGATCCCGCACGGCCGTCGTCACAAGGATCTCGCCTGACCTGGCGGCCGCCTGCGCGCGCGCCGCGCGATTGACCACCGTGCCGACTGCCGTCAGGTCGCGGTGGGCTTGGCCGAACTCACCGAAATTGGTGTCACCGCTGTCCATTCCGATTCCGATGCCGATCTCGATGTCGCCGGCGCCGATCGCCCGCACCAGCGCATCGTGCCTGTCGCGAAAACTGCGCTGGATCTGGCGCGCCGCGAGCAAGGCCTGCACGGCATGATCGTCGCGCCGCACCGGAAAATTGAAGATCGCGAACACGGCGTCGCCGTTGGTCTTGTTGATGATGCCGTCATAGCGCCAGATCGCGGCGGCACAGTCGTCGTAGAACGCGTCGAGCAGCGAGGTCAGCCCGTCCTGCGCGATGGTCTGCGTCAGTGTGGTGTAGCCGCGCAGATCGGCGAACAGGATGGTGGCGTCGATGGTCACGGCGCGCGCCTTCATGATCTTCGAGAAGGCCATCTCGCAGAGCGTGCATGTGTTCGGGTTCATGCGGCTCGGCCGGACGCCGAACAGACGCAACGGCGCCGCCAATGGACCGCGCAACGGGATCGGCATATGCAGGTTTTGCCAGCAGCCAAGGCAGATCGTTGCAGGTTCCGGAGTCATCGGCGGATCACCTGCTGTTCCAGCAACGAAACCCGACCGCCTTGGCACGCAGGTTCATGGGCGTCCCCAATCGAGATAGCCGCGCTCAGGCGGTTGCCACGAAACTCACTCCAATTCGCGACTTCTTACTCCAGATCACCTGGCACTCGTAGACGACCGAGGCGTCGCGGGCCATCACCAGGCGGAATCGGTGCGGGACGAAGGCCGGATTCTCGACCTCGATGGCCGCCCCTTCCGGCGAGATGTTCACGATCGTGCAATGCATGACCGAACCGCCCGACGAGACATAGCCGGGTTCATTGACCTCGGTTCGCGGATGCTTACGCTTTTCGTCCACCCGGCCTCCCCAAATGTTCTTCACGCAAACGTGGGCGATCGGCATTGCAGGAGTCAACGGCTCCGGCGGCTCGCATCGGGCTTTCGCACCACCATTTGTGCGCAGCAGTACGCCGAACCGCTTATCGCGACAATGCAGATGAGCCCCGCGTCGGCGCGGGCTTGTCGTTCGCGCTGGCGCGAGGATAGCCTCTCCTATGGGCGATGCGCTGGCGCGACGCACGCTCCGGGGAATAATGAACAGGCGCCATGGGGAGACGCGCCATGTTCGAGATTCTCGATCGCCGGACGACTCTGACCGGCAACCAGATCAAGATCCTTGCGGCGGCCATCATCGGCGATGCGCTGGAATTCTTCGACTACTTCCTGATCGGCTTCGTGCTCGCGTTCCTGATCGGACCGTGGAAGCTCACCTTCGGCCAGTCGGCCACCGTGCTGATGAGTTCCGGCATCGGCGCCATCCTCGGCGCCTACCTCTGGGGCTGGCTCGCCGACCGGGTCGGTCGACGTATCGTCTTCATCGGCACGGTGCTGAACTTCTCGATCGCGACCGGCCTGCTCTATTTCACACCCGATAACGGCTGGGTCTATCTGGCGATCCTGCGCTTCTTCGTCGGAACCGGCGTCGGCGGTCTTTATTGTGTCGACCTGCCGCTGGTGCAGGAGTTCATGCCCTCGCACAAGCGCGGCTGGGTCGGCGGCCTCGTCACCTGCGTGATCCCGCTCGGCGTCGGCCTCGGCGCGGTGCTCGGAGCCTTCATGGGAACCGATCAGTGGCGGCTGTTGTTTGCGATTGGCGTGCTGCCGTCGGTCCTGGTGCTGCTGGTTCGGATCTGGGTTCCGGAGTCGCCGCGCTGGCTGTGCCGGCAAGGACGCTATGACGAAGCCCGCAAGTCGCTCGCCTGGGCGCTGCAGGTGCCGCCGTCGGAGCTGCCGCTGCCGAGCGCGGCCGACGCCGGTCCGATCGTCACGACGAGCTGGTTCGATCTGTTCAAATATCCGCGCAGCCTGATCGTCTCCTGGCTCGGCAATGCAGGCGCGCAAACCGGCGTCTACGGCATCACGCTATGGGCGCCCGCACTGTTCGTGCTGCTGCTGAAGGTGACGCCGCAGGAAGCCGCCAAGATGATGATCCTGCTCAGCATCACCGGCTTCCTCGGCCGCATCTCGTTCTCCTGGTTCTCGGAGCTGCTCGGACGGCGTGTTGCCGGCGGCCTGCTCGGCTTCGGCGCCGGCGCGCTGACGATCATTGCCGGCTACCACTACGACGCGACTTTGTTCGGCATGTCGGCGTTCTGGCTGCTGCTGGCCGCCGCCTTCTTCTTCGCCGACGGCGGCTTTGCGATCGTCGGTCCCTACGCGGCTGAGGTCTGGCCGTCGCATCTGCGCACCACGGGGATGGGGTCGGCCTATGGCTTCGGCGGCATTGGCAAGATCATCGGGCCGGTCGGGCTTGCGCTGATCGTCGGTTCGAACAACTACCTCAAGCCCGATGTGCCACTGACCCAGATCCCGACCGCCTTTGTCTATCTCGGCTGCTGGTTCCTGATGGCGGGGGCCGTCTATTTGTTCTTCGGGCTCGAGACCCGGGGCAAATCGATCGAGCAGATCGACAAGGAGCTCAACGCGACGGCCGATGTCGCGGCCTCCGCAACGATCCGGCGCGCCTGAGGGAGGCGAACATGAATGTGACTGCTGCGGACCTTATCGGTGATCGCGACGTGATCGCCCGCGCCGAGGCGATCAGGGACGCGGTGGCGGCCGCCTCCAACGATATTGAAACGACGCGCCGCCTGCCGCCCGACCTGCTCGACCGGCTGCATGAGGCGCGGCTGTTCCGCTTGCTGCTGCCGCGTTCAAGCAACGGGATCGAGACCGATCCCGTCACCTTCTTCCATGCCATCGAGACCATCGCCAAGGCGGATGCCTCGACGGCGTGGTGCCTGAGCCAGGCCGGCGGCTGCGCGATGTCGGCGGCCTATCTCGACCTGCCGGTCGCGCAGGAAGTGTTTGCCGACCCGCGTGCCGTGCTGGCCTGGGGCCCCGGCCCGAAGGTCAAGGCGATCGAGTGCGAGGGCGGCTACCGCGTCACCGGGGTCTGGTCGTTTGCCTCGGGCGGGCGGCACGCCACCTGGCTCGGCGCGCACTGCCCGGTCTATGCCGCGGACGGCTCGCCGCGCCGGGATGCCAATGGCGAGCAGGTCGAGCGCACCATGCTGGTGCGGACCGAAGACGTCGCATGGACCGACATCTGGAACACGGTCGGATTGCGCGGTACCGCCAGCGACCAGTTCGCGCTCGACGATTTCTTCGTCCGCGCGGACCATTCGATCACCCGCGAATTCGACCGCGAGTGTCGCGAGGATGGCCCGCTGTACCGGATGAGCAACCATACTTGCTACCAGATCGGCTTCGCCGGGGTCGCCTGCGGCATTGCCCGCAGCGCGCTCGACAATTTCGTCGACGTCGCCCGCAACAAGGTGCCGCGCGGCATGAAGAAGACACTGCGGGACAATGCGGTGGTGCAGTCCGGCCTCGCCCAAGCCGAGGTCAATCTGCGCGCCGCCCGCGCCTTCCTGCTGCAGTCGATGGCCGACATCTGGAAGGATCTGGTTGCCGGCCACAGCATCACGGTGGCACAGCGCATGACGATCCGGATGGCGGCCACCCATGCCATCCACAAGGCGCGGGAGGCCGTCGATTTCGCCTACAACACCGCCGGCGCCACCGCGATCTTCGACGGCCATCCGCTGGAGCGGCGCTTCCGCGACATCCACACCGTGACCCAGCAATTGCAGGGCCGCTTCAGTCATTTCGAGACCGTCGGCGCCTGGATGCTGGGCGTCGATGCCGACCTCAGCTTCGTTTAACCCGATTTCTCAAGGAGAAGAACCATGCCATTGGGTGGACTACAGCATTACACCATCGAGCCGCAGGATCTGGAGAAGACCAGGGAGTTCTATTGCGATGTGCTCGGGCTTGAGAACGGCGAACGGCCGCCGCTCGATTTCCCCGGCTACTGGCTCTATTCCGGCGGTCAGGCCACCGTCCATCTGATGGGCACCCGCAAGCCCCGCGACGGCATCGTGGTGCGCGGCACCGAGAAGAAATATGAGGACACCGGCCGCCTCGACCATATCGCCTTTGCCGCCAGCGACGTCGAAGCCGTGCGCAAGCGCCTCCAGTCGAAGAACGTCACCTTCCGTGAGCAGATCGTGCCGCGCACCGGCGACACCCAGATATTCCTCTACGATCCGGACGGCGTCGGTGTGGAGCTGAACTTCCCGAAGAGCTAAGCGCCGGCGTTTTGCGGATCGCTGATTGCCGGGCAGAGCCGTCCGAAGGACATCGTCGCTTTGCCGCGCCGATGTCCCGGTCATTGACGGCTCAATCCGCGCTGGCCTCGGGCGCTGTGGATGGTTCCCGACAAGGCCCTGACTCGGCCATCACTCGGGCGTGATCCGGTCCGTTTTTCTTCAACATTGAATGACGAATTAACCGGGCCGCGCCGCTGCGGCAGAATAGCCGGGTGCTGCGCCTTTAACCTACCCCAGGGCTTGGTGGCCCGGCTATTCGTCCCCACTTGGCCGGCGAGATTTCCTCAGTCGAGCCCGCGTTCGTGGCTCAGGCGGACCATTTCGTTGATGAAGATTTGTTTCTGCTTGTCGTCGAGGCTGGCAAACAGCGGCTCGGCGGCGTCGGCGACGCCGCGCTGATCGACCGCCCGGTCATTGAGGAACTGGGCCTCGTTGCGCATCTGCTCGATGATGTCATCCGGCGGATCGCGCTGCGCCCGCGCGATGCGCAGGTTGAGTCGGTCGGCGCCGTTGTGGCCGAGATAGTGCATCGCACTGTTGAAGCCGGCCCAATTCTTCTCCTGCTCCGGCGTCAGGTTGAGCTCCTTCTTGATCCGTTCGATGTTGGCGTCGCTGTTGGCGACGATCTGTTCGGCCGTCAGCTGCGGCGCGCCGGCCTGGGTCAGCACGGTCGGCGCTTGCTTCGCGCCCTTGTCCTTGGCGGCGGCCTTGGCCGACTTGGGGGCCTTGGCGCCGGCCGCCGCGCCCTGTGCGTTCTTGCCGCTGCCGGCATTGGGGTTGTTGCCATTGTTGCCGGTCAACACCCCGGTCACGCCGGTCACCACCCCGACAACGCCGCCGATGGCTCCGCCGAGAACGCCGCCGACCGGCCCGGCAGCCTTGTTGCCCTCGCGCGCCCCCTTTTCGACGCCCTGCACGATCTGCGCATCGACCATATGAGGCACTGCGAGCAACGTGACGGTGGCGGCCCCAACCGCGGCGCACAATCTCCATTGTGCGCGCAGCTTCGCTACCGGGATGAGCATGATCGGGTCTCCGTGATCGGTGGTGGATTGCGGAATTGATGCGGGAGTAGGTTCGACAAATCCGGACTTTAGCGTTTCCGGCTTCAGCAAGTCTATCGGCCGCGCCGGGCATCAACATGGCGGAACAGAGTTCGCTGAGGCTTGACCGGAAAGCTGCGGCTCAACCGCGCACCGTCTGCGACCTTGTCTGCGTCGCCGCCCGCGTGCGTCGCAGCATGATCGCAAGACGCACGGCAAACCGCCGGCAACTGCGGTGATGCGAACGGTACTGCCTGCTATTTGACCACAACGTTAGTTCTAGTTGGCATCAGCATCTCGTTTCTCGACAGATGCCGGCAATTCTGTTCTGATCGGTTTCAACGCAATCCCGCGACGTCGCGCAAACGCGACGCACAAAAAAGAACAACGGGATTCAAAAAGTCTTTTGTCCGTCGGCTACCAGGGAGGGAATGCCATGTCACGGAAGAAGCTCTCGCGCCGAGAATTCGTCGCAGCGACAGCGCTGTCATCGGCCGCGCTGATTACAGCCCCCTACGTGCGTGGCGCCTACGCAGCCGGAAAGCTCTCGATGGGCTTCTGGGATCACTGGGTGCCCGGCGCGAACAGTGCGTCCACCGAGCTGGTCAATGAATGGGCTGCCAAGGAGAAGGTCGAGGTCCAGATCGACTACATCACCAGCCAGGGCAACAAGAACATCGTCACCATCGCCGCCGAGGCGCAGGCGAAATCCGGTCACGATATTTTCCAGATGCCGACATGGTGGCCGCAGGCCAACGCCGAGTTGCTCGAGCCGGTCAACGACATCATGGATCCGCTCCTCAAGCTGAACGGCGATGTCAACGGCACGGTGAAATATCTCGGCCAGGCCGGCGGCAAATGGCTCGGCGTTCCCGCCAGCGTCGGCAGCCAGATCAAGGGTCCCTGCTCACGCATCGACCTGATGAAGAAACACGCCAACATCGACGTGCAGGAGATGTATCCGGTCGGAAGCGAGCCGAAAGCCGATAACTGGACCCTCGATACGTTCCTCAAGGCGGCTGAAGCCTGCCACAAGGCCGGATTCCCGTTCGGTATCGGCCTCGGCGAAACCAGCGACAGCGTCGACACCGCCGGCGCGATCTTCCAGTCGTTCGGCGCGCAGCTGGTCGATGCCAAGGGCAATCTCACCGTCAAGACCGACGCGGTGCGCCAGGCCCTCGACTACTACAAGAAGCTGCTCGCCTTCCTGCCGCCCGATGTGTCGGCATGGGACGACGCGTCCAACAACAAGTGGCTGGTCGCCGGCAAGGGCGCGATGATCCTGAATCCGCCGAGCGCGTGGGCGGTCGCCAAGCGCGATGCTCCGCAAGTCGCGGAGCAGTGCTGGACGCACGGGTTCCCGGCCGGGCCGAAGGGACGCTTCGCGCCCTATCTGCCGTTCTTCTGGTCGATCTGGTCGTTCTCGAAGAACAAGGAGGCGGCCAAGAGCCTGCTGACGCACCTGTCGCAACCTGCATCGATCGAGAAAATGGTGGTCGCCAGCGGTGGCTATGACCTGCCGGCCTACGAAAAGCTCACGACCTTGAAGGTCTGGGCGGAGCAAACGCCGCCAAAGGGGACGCTCTACCACTATCCGAACCCCTACAAGCACCAGACGCTGTCGATTGCGGCCTCGCCCGCGCCGCCCAAGATCGCGCAGCAGATCTACTTCCAGGCCACGCTGACCAAGATGTGCCTGCGGTACTACCAGGGTGAAAGCATGGAAAAGACGCTCGCCTGGGCCGAGGGCGAGTGCGAAGGCTTCATGCGAAGCTGACGACAAGCGAGGTCTCGCGCGACCGCCCGTGATGTTGGCCGCGCGAGATCCCGTCTTCACATCCCAGCCGCCGAATCGGCGTGCTGTGCAACCAACCCGCGCGAGGGACCTGCGTTATGGTTGATGTCGCATTCCAATCCAACCGCGCAGCCGCTGCCCAGACGGGACGAAGGCGCGCCGGCCTGCGCAACGCGCTGCGGCGCAAGTCGATGGCCGCGTTCCTGATGACATTGCCGCTGATCCTCCTGATCGCGATCCTGGTGCTCTACCCGGCCCTCTACTCCTTGCACCTCGCAACGCTGAACAAGGCGATGACGAAGTTCGTCGGGTTCGGCAATTTCGAATTCCTGTTCAAGCGCGACACCTTCTGGCTGGTGGTCAAGCAATCCTGCATTTTCGCGATCTCGGCGGTGATCTTCAAAGCCCTGATCGGCTTCATCGTCGCGCATTTCGTGCACAACGTACCCGCCAACAAGCAGCGCAAGTGGCGCGGCATGCTGCTGGTGCCATGGGTGATCCCGCCGGCGATGAGCACGCTGGCGTGGCTCTGGCTGTTCGACCCCTCCTACAGCGCCTTCAACTACACGCTTTCCTTCTTCGGCATCGGGCCGATCCCGTGGACCGGCGATGCGATGTGGGCGCGCTTCTCGGTGATCCTGGTCAACGTCTGGTACGGCGCGCCATTCTTCATGATCATGTATCTGGCGGCGTTGAAATCGGTACCCGACCAGCTTTATGAGGCGGCCGCTATCGACGGCGCCAATTGGTGGCAGCGCATCTGGTACGTGACCCTGCCGATGATGCGCAACATCATCGCGATCACGACGCTGTTCTCGCTGATCGTGACCTTCGCCAATTTCGACATCGTGCGCATCCTGACCGCGGGCGGGCCGCTCGACCATACCCATATCTTCGCCACCTGGGCGTTCCGCGTCGGCATCGAGGGCAGTGATGTGCCGCTCGGCGCCAGCGTTTCGCTGTTCATGGTGCCGATCCTCGCGGTCGCGGCGATCTTCATCCTGCGCGACATCACCAAACGCGGGAACGAAGCCTGATGAGCTCGCTGACGATCGACAAGTCCGGACCGACCCGCAAGGTCAAGTACGGCAGCATGAGCCGCGACCGCGCCTGGGCGCTACGCTGGTCCTATTTCTTCCTGGTGCTGTTTGCGATCTTCTCGCTGACGCCGCCGATCTACATGCTGATCACCTCGCTGAAGAGCAGCGCCGAGATCTCGGCCGCGACCAATCCGTGGTGGGTCTATCATCCGACACTCAGCAACTACATCGAGCTGCTGACCTCGAACCAGTTCCTGCGCTTCTTCTGGAACTCGGCCTGGGTCTCGATCATCGTGGTCACCATCACGATGCTTATCAGCGTGCCGGCGGCCTTTGCGCTGGCGCGGATGAAATTCTGGGGTTCGGCGACGCTCGCGACCGGCGTGTTCCTCACCTATCTCATTCCGGACAGCCTGCTGTTCATTCCGCTGTTCAAGATGTTCGCCGTGTTCGGCGACTGGACCGGCATCCAGCTGGTCAATCGCTGGTACGTGCTGCTGTTCATCTACCCGACGCTGACGGTGCCGTTCTGCACCTGGATCATGATCGGCTATTTCGCCTCGATCCCGAAGGAGCTCGACGAGGCGGCGATCATCGACGGCGCGAGCTGGTTCCAGACGCTGACCCGGATCTTCATCCCGGTCGCGCTGCCCGGCCTGATCGCGGCCACGATCTTCGCCTTCACCGTCTCCTGGGCTCAGTTCCTCTATCCGCTGGTGTTCACGACATCGACCGATCAGCTGGTGCTGCCGGTCGGCATCATCACGACCCTGATCAAGGGTGACGTCTTCAACTGGGGACAGATCATGACCGGCGCCCTGCTCGGCGCCGCGCCGCCGCTGATCATCTATGCCTTCCTGATGGACTACTACATTGCCGGCCTGACCGCCGGTGCGACAAAGGGTTGAACTTATGGCTGATGTCAGTTTGCGGAAGGTTGTGAAGCGTTACGATGAGGTCGAGGCGGTGCGCGGCATCGACCTTGATATCGCCGACCATGAGTTCGTGGTGCTGGTCGGGCCGAGCGGCTGCGGCAAGTCGACGACGCTGCGGATGATCGCCGGCCTCGAGGACATTTCCGACGGCGACATCATGATCGGCGGCGACGTCGTCAACGACGTGCCGCCGAAGGACCGCGACATCGCGATGGTGTTCCAGAACTATGCGCTCTATCCGCATATGACCGTTGCCGAGAACATGTCGTTCGGCCTGCGGCTGAAGCACTATCCCAAGGCCGAGATCAAGAGCCGGGTCACCGAGGCAGCCCGCATGCTCGACATCACCGACCTGATCGACCGCAAGCCGAAGCAGCTCTCCGGCGGCCAGCGCCAGCGCGTCGCGATGGGGCGGGCGATCGTGCGCAATCCGAAGGTGTTCCTGTTTGACGAGCCGCTGTCCAACCTCGACGCCAAGCTGCGCGTGCAGATGCGGATCGAGATCAAGAAGGTGCACCAGAAGGTCCGCACCACGACGGTCTACGTCACCCACGACCAGGTCGAGGCGATGACGCTTGCCGACCGCGTCGTGGTGATGAATCACGGCAGGATCGAGCAGATCGGCACGCCCAACGAGCTCTACCACAAGCCGGCGACCCGGTTCGTCGCAAGCTTCATCGGCTCGCCCGCGATGAATTTCGTGCCCTGTCGGCTCGAGGACACCGGCGGCAAGCTCAACGTGCGGCTGACCGATCGCCTCGCTTTCACGCTGCCGCCGGCACGCGCCGCCCGCTACCAGGCTCTCTCCCGCACCGACAAGCTGTTGCTGGGCATCCGGCCCGAGCACGTCATGGAGGCGCGGCCGCATGCCGAACCGGGCATCGAGCCGTTCGACGCGATGCTCGACGTTACCGAGCCGATGGGGATGGAGACCCTGGTCTATTTCACGCTCGAGGGCACCCAGGTCTGCGGCCGGGTCAATCCCAATGCCGGTGCGCAGGATGGCAGCCCGCTCCGATTGGCTGTGGACCTCAACAATATGCATTTGCTAAACGAGGTGACCGGCGTCGTCCTTTGACGGCGCACAAGAAACCTCAAAGGCAGGAAATGGCCACCAACAAGAAGAA
Organism: Bradyrhizobium sp. 33ap4; assembly: GCF_032654765.1. Lineage (NCBI taxonomy): Bacteria > Pseudomonadati > Pseudomonadota > Alphaproteobacteria > Hyphomicrobiales > Nitrobacteraceae > Bradyrhizobium > Bradyrhizobium sp. 33ap4. The sequence continues at coordinate 13,486 of NZ_JAUMTJ010000088.1, forward strand.
GATTTTCGTCACCCAGACTTTGTCACCGGGGGCACGGGCGCTCCTCAACGAGCGGGATGACGTAGAACTCATCGAATTTCCCAACCTGATCTCCGCCAAGGACTTTCAGACCATGCTCGAGCAGCATGCGCCGGTCCATGGCGTGGCGCTCGGCGCAACCCGCTTCGGCGAGGCGGAGCTGGAGGCGTCCAAGGGCATGATGGTGGTGACCCGGATCGGTGTCGGCTATGACGCCGTCGACGTTCCGGCGCTGTCGCGCCGCAAGGTGCCGCTGATGGTCGCAGGCACGGCGAACTCGCCGTCGGTCGCCGAACAAGCTGTGTTCATGATGCTGACGCTGGCCAAGCGCGCGCAGGAAATGCACACGATGGTCAAGGACGGCACCTGGGCGAGCCGGCTCGGCGTGCTGCCGTTCGATCTCTACGGCAAGACCGTCCTGATCGTTGGCTTCGGCCGCATCGGCACCCGCACCGCCAAGCGCTGCCTCGCCATGGAAATGAACGTGCTGGTCTACGATCCCTACAAGCCCGCCAGCGAGATCACGGCTGCCGGCTGCGAGGCCGTGTCGAACCTCGAAGCGGCGCTGCCGCGGGCGGACTTCGTCACGATCCATTGCCCGAAGAATCCCGAAACCGTCGGGCTGTTCAACGCCGCGCGGATCAGGCTGATGAAGCCGACCGCCTATCTCATCAACACCGCACGCGGCGGCATCGTCGACGAGACGGCGCTGCACGACGCGCTGGTGTCGGGCAAGCTCGCCGGCGCTGGCCTCGACGTGTTCGAGGTCGAGCCGCCGCCGGTCGGCCAGCCCCTGCACGCTTTGCCCAACGTGATCATGGCGCCGCATGTGGCCGGCGTCACGGTCGAGGCCGTCGATCGCATGAGCGAGCAGACCGCACGCAATATTCTGAGCGTGCTGGATGGCAATCCGCTGCGCCAGAACGTGATCAACCAGGACGTCCTCGGCTGAGCTTTCAGCCTTCCTCGTTTGCGCCGCGGCCGATCCGAAAGGATCGGCCCGGCGATGCGGAGTACCCACATGACCTTCAAGGAATTCGGCAACTACGATGCGGTCGGTCTCGCCGAGCTCGTCCGCAACAAGGACGTGACGCCGAAGGAGTTGCTCGACGAGGCGATCGCGCGCACCGCCGCCGTCGATCCCAAGATCAACGCTGTGGTCGTCAAGCATTACGACTATGCCGAGCGCCAGATCGCCAAGGGGCTGCCTGACGGTCCCTTCACCGGCGTGCCGTTCCTGCTGAAGGACCTCGATCTGCTCGAGGGCACACGCACCACGTCGGGCGCCAGCCTGCTGAAGGACTTCGTCGCCGATCACAACGGCACCCTGGCCCAGCGTTTCCTCGATGCCGGGCTTGCAATCTTCGGCAAGAGCTCGAGCCCGGAATTCGGGCTGATGCCGACGACGGAATCCCGTCTGTTCGGCCCGACCCGCAATCCCTGGAATCTCGACCATTCCTCCGGCGGCTCGTCCGGCGGCGCTGGGGCTGCGGTCGCGGCCCGCATCCTGCCCGTCGCGCATGCCAGCGACGGCGGCGGGTCGATCCGGATCCCCGCCTCCGCCTCCGGCGTGTTCGGCATGAAGCCGACGCGTGCCCGCAACCCCTGCGGGCCCGATCGCGGCGAAGGCTGGGGCGGCTTCTCCGTCGGCCATGTGCTGAGCATCAGCGTCCGCGACAGCGCGGTGATGATGGATGCGATCCACGGTCCGGAGCCGTCGAGCCTCTATGTCGCGCCGCCGCCGGAGCGACCGTTCTCGCAGGAAGTCGGCCGCGATCCCGGCCATTTGCGCATCAGCTTCACCGACAAGTCGCCCTATGGCGATGCCATCGATCCAGAGATCGCCGCGGCGGTCCGCGACGTAGCCAAGCTGCTGGCGGGCCTCGGCCATCATGTCGAGGAGCGCGCGCCGCCGCTCGCGGCCGATCCCGCCGCAGTCATGACGACCATCGTCGGAGGCAACACAGCGCTGACCATCCGTCTGCTCGAGCAGCGCGTCGGGCGCACCCTGACGTCGCACGATGTCGAGCGGCTCACGCTCGCCAGCGCCCAGAATGCGACCAAGATGAACCCGGCCGACTACGTGGCCGCGCAGCTTGCAGCGTTCCAGATCTCGCGCGCGCTTGCGACCTTTTTCGAAGGTTGCGACATCTTCCTCAGCCCGACGCTGTGCGCGCCGCCGCTCCGCCTCGGCGAGCTGAACACGATGTCCGAGGACCTCGGCCACATCGCGCCGGTGCTGCGCCGCTACATGCCGGGCACCTCGATGTTCAACATGTCCGGACAGCCGGCGATGTCGGTGCCGCTGGCTTGGAACAAGGCCGGTCTGCCACTCGGCATGATGTTCGCGGCCAAGCTCGGCGAGGAAGGACTGCTGTTCCGCCTGGCCGGCCAGCTCGAACAGGTCCGCCCCTGGAAGGACCGGCGTCCGCCGGTTTGCGCGTAGGCCCCACCGAAGCGCCCGGGCTGACAAAGGCCAGTCAGATCAGGTAGATAGGAATGGCGTCGGCGCGATTCCGCCAACGCCGAGCCTGGGAGACCGAACCGTGAGTGACCCGACCGACAATGCGCTCGCCGCAATCGCGAGCATCCTCGATCAGACGACGACACCTCCCGAGAAGGCCAAATCGTCCGACAAGACGGCGGATAAGGAAGCCGAGCCCGCCAAGGAGCCTCCGGTCTCCATCGCGATGCCGCCGCCCCTTCCGTCGTCAGTCGAAGTCGTATCAGTCGAGACCGTGTCCATCACGACCGTGTCCGTCGAGGCCGCGCCCGCCGAGTCGTCGGCGGGCGAGCCGCCGCCGGTCGAGGCGTCCGAACCGGTCGAACAGCCCGAGGCAAGTAAAGCTGAAGCAAGTGAACCGGAGCCAACCGAACCGGAGCCGAGCCAGCCGGAAGCGGAGCCGGAGTCGATCCAGCCGCCGCCCCAACCGATCGAGGCCAACGGCTATTCCAAGTCCGGCCCAGGACCAATGGCCGCGCTGCGCTTCCGCTGGACGGTGCGCCAGGACGGCGCCCAATATTATGTCGACGAGACCGTCGGCGAGGCATCGACCCCGCTCGTCAACGGCCCGATGGAGCGGGACGCCGCGATCAAATTCGTCGACGATCGCGAGGCCCAAGCGCGGCGGCGCTTCGAGCATTTCAAGCACGAGATGCTCAGCCGCACTGCAAGCGTCGTTCAGGCGAGCAAGGACAGCAACGAGGCCTGAGACGCGATACGTGCCCTTCGGGCATCGCAATCAAATGCGGATGGAGAAGACCTCGATGTTTCGCGCGCTGGCCGGCCTCGCTCTCGCTTTGCTCCTGTCCGCCGCGCACGCGCAGCAGGCGCCGTCCCGGCTCGATGAGATCGTCAAGCGCGGCATCCTGCGCGTCGGCATGACCGGCGACTATTTGCCCTTCACCTATCTCGACAAGGAGACCAAGGCCTTCCGCGGCTTCGATGTCGACATGGCGCAGTCGCTCGGCAAGGCGCTCGGCGTCAAGGTCGAGTTCGTGCCGACATCGTGGCCGCGGATGACCAAGGATTTCGAGGCCGACGATTTCGACATCGCGATGGGCGGCGTCTCCATCACCTTCGATCGGCAGAAGAAGGGTCTGTTCTCGACGCCGATCATGCGCGAAGGCAAGACGCCGATCGCGCGCTGCGCCGACAAGGGCAAGTTTGAGACGATCGCCGAGATCGACAAACCCGGCACCCGAGTCATCGTCAATCCCGGCGGCACCAACGAGCGCTTCGCGCGCGCCCACGTGAAAACCGCCGAGATCCGCGCCTTCAACGACAACACCAAGATCTTCGACGAGATCGCCAAGGGCGACGCCGACCTGATGATGACCGATGCGTCCGAGACGCGCTATCAGCAGAAGCTGCATCCCGGCGTGCTGTGCGCCGTGCATCCCGACAAGCCGTTCGACTTCGCGGAAAAGGCCTACTGGATGCAGCGCGACGTCGCCTTGAAGGCGTTCGTCGACCAATGGCTTCACATCGCGCGCGAAGATGGCAGCTACGCGAGGATCTACGCCGCGTGGTTCGAATAGCCCGCGCCGCGCGCATAATTTGAAGCGCACGGCCTGAAACCAGACCGTAATCCAGCGATTTGAACCTAGACCGCGAGGATACGACTCATGTTCTGACCGTGATCTGGGACACGTTCAACGGGGTGGTCACCGGATAGCCTTGCGAGCGAGGCTCCCTGCACCGGAGGTCGAGATGAGAAAGCTTCTGGCGATCGCCACGCTCGTGCTGGCAAGCACGGCCGCAGCGCAGGCGCAGTACACATTCGATTACGGCGGCCGCACTATTCGCATCGATCCCGATCGCGGCACGGTTTCGATCCCCGGCGTCTACGACAATACTCCCCGCCGCACCAAACGCGCCAAAAGCGAGGACACCGAGCAGAAGCGCAAGGCTCCGAAGGAAGCCAACACGGACGCCAAGTCGGACACTAAGACGGACGCTAAGACGAATTCCCAGGCCGCGCCGCCCAGCGCGCCAGCAGCGACTGCTCCGCCTGCCGTCGATCAGGCCGCCGTCCCGCCGGCGCCTGCCGCAACGGCAGAGCCGCCCAGCACGGGCGTTGCAGCCACGCCGCCTTCAGCTACAGCCGCGACCACACCGCCGCCGCCCGCGGCGCCAGCCGTCCAGCAAACTGCGCCGGCTGCAAATCCCACCACCGCTCCAACGGTCGGCGCCGCCTCGCCGAGCGCTCCGGTGCCCAAGCCGCTCGCCAATCCCGTGCAAGCAGCGAACTCGCCGCTCGGCGTCTGGCTCACCGAAGAGAAGGAAGGCAAAATCCGCATCGAGCAATGCGGCGCCAATCTCTGCGGCTACGCCGTCGACAAGAAATCGAACGCCAACGGCGAACAGGTGCTGGTCAACATGAAGCCGGGCAAGGACAAGTGGAGCGGCCGCATCTTCGATCCGAACAGCGGCAGCACCTACGATTCCACCATCGCGGTGAAGAGCCCGGACACGCTGCACGTCCAGGGCTGTGCCTTCGGCGGCATGTTCTGCGGCGGCCAGACCTGGACGCGCGTGAATTGATTGCCTGCAAATCGTAGCCCGGATGGAGCGAAGCGTAATCCGGGATTTTCACCATGGGAGAGACCGCCCCGGATTGCGCTTCGCTCCATCCGGGCTACGGTCTCATAAAATCAAAAGCCCCGCCTGACGAGCGGGGCTTTCATCTTTCGAGCTGCTACGGCTGCTCAGCCGACCTTGCCGTTGTATTCCTCGTCGGTGACGTGCTCCATCCAGGTCGAATAGACGCCATCGAGCGCCTCCTGCATGGCGATATGGGTCATGCTGTTGTCCGGCGAGGCCCCATGCCAGTGCTTCTCGTTCGGCGGAATCCAGACGACGTCGCCAGGGCGGATCTCCCTGATCGGGCCGCCCTTGGCCTGCACGCGCCCGATGCCGGAGATCACATACAGCGTCTGTCCGAGCGGATGGGTGTGCCAGGCGGTGCGTGCGCCGGGCTCGAACGACACGCGCGAGGCGTTCAGCCGCGCCGGCGCCGGCGCCATGTTGATCGGGTCCTGCAACACCGTGCCGGTAAAATTCTCCTTCGGCGCGCGGCGGGTCGGCCGCGAGCCGGAAACGTGGATGTCCATGGGGTTACCTCCCTTTCTTGACGTTATTTCTTGGTCGCGGCGTAGCGCGCCTTGGTCTCGGCATTCATCGGATACAGGCCGGGCAGCTGGGCGCCATTGTTCACCTCGTTGACGATCCACGCTTCCATCCGTTCCTGCTCCGGCCCCTCGGCCAGCACGTGATCGAGGAACGCCTGCGGGATCAGCACCGCGCCATCCTGGTCGGCCACCACCACGTCGTTCGGGAATACGGCAACGCCGCCGCAGCCGATCGGTTCGCCCCAGCCGACGAAGGTCAGACCTGCAACCGACGGCGGAGCCGCGTAGCCGTCGCACCACACCGGTAGGCCGGTGCCGAGCACGCCCTCGACGTCGCGCACCACGCCGTCGGTGATCAGCGCCGTCACCCCGCGCTTGGCCATGCGGGCGCAGAGGATGTCGCCGAAAATGCCGGCATCGGTGATGCCCATGGCATCGACCACGGCAATGCAGCCCGCCGGCATCGCCTCGATCGCGGTGCGGGTCGAGATCGGCGACGACCAGGATTCCGGCGTCGCCAGATCCTCACGGGCGGGCACGAAGCGCAGCGTGAAGGCCGGTCCGACCAGCCGCTTCTGCTCCGGCTTCAAGGGCTTGGTGCCGCGCATCCAGATGTTGCGCAGGCCCTTCTTGAGCAGGACGGTGGTGATGGTGGCGGTGGACACGTGCGACAGCGTCGCGATCGCTTCGGCGGACAGTGACATCTGGAAAGCTTGCTCCGATGGGAGGAAAAGACCGGCGCATGTTGCCGGGCAAAGGCCTTGCGTCAAGGGCTGCGCGAAAAAGCTGCGATCATCCAAATTTATCGCCGGCATGCCGATTAATTTATTGAAGTTGCTGCATCATTTTGCACGAAGCGAATTCCGTTTTGTCTCGAAACACGCTAGCTTGATGGCTGACGACAGCGCTTGACCCAATGGCCGAACCCTTAAGTCCTCCCCGCCTTTTGCCGAGTGGCGACAGCGCCATTACGGTGGAATTCAGCCGCACCATCGATGACGCCGCCAACCGGCGGGTGCTGGCGCTCGACCGCGTGATATCCGCCGAGCCGATCGCCGGCATCACCGAGACCGTGCCGACCTACCGGTCGCTGCTGGTGCATTACGACCCCGTGCAGATCGGCTTCGACGCGCTCGGCGCGCAACTGCTGGCTCGCGCCGCCAAGGCGCCGCCGACCGAGACCGGAACGCGGCGCTGGCGCATCCCGGTGACCTATGGCGGCGAGCACGGCATCGATCTCGAGGACGTCGCGAAGGCGCTCAAAACCACGCCCGACCAGATCGTGGCGCGCCATGTCGCCGGCGACTATCGCGTCGCCATGATCGGCTTCACGCCGGGCTGGTCCTATCTCAGCGGACTGGAGAAGTTCCTGCACATGCCCCGGCGCAAAGATCCGCGGCTCCTGACCCCGGCCGGCACCATTTCGATCGGCGGCATCCAGACCGGCGTGCAGTGCCTGGCCGGCCCGAGCGGCTGGCACCTGCTCGGCCGCACCCCGGTGCGAACCTACCAGTTGCATCGCGATCCGACCTTCCTGCTGGAGCCGGGCGACGCCATCACCTTCACCGCGATCGACGCCAAGACCTTTGCCGAACAGGACCGCGCCGCCGAGGCCGGCGAGTTCGTCGCCGAACTGGTGACGCCATGAGCAAGCTCGTCGTCAGCTCGATCGGCCCGGCGAGCTCGGTGCAGGACGCTGGTCGTCCGGGCTCGCAGCGCTACGGTCTCGTGCCGAGCGGCGCGATGGACCGGCTTTCGCTGGCGGCCGCCAACACGCTGGTCGGCAACGACCTGTTCGCCGCCGCGGTCGAGATCGGCCCGTTCGGCGCCAGCTTCACCGCGCGCGGGGGCGCGGTGCGCGTCGCCCTCGCCGGCGCGTCGCGCAATGCCGATATCGGCGGCCGGCCGGTCGCGTTCGACAGCTCGGCGACGCTCGCCGAAGGTGAGACGCTCAATCTCGGCTTCGCCCGCGGCGGCTCGTTCAGCTATCTCGCGATCGAGCACGGCATCGAAGGCGAGCCGATGTTCGGCAGCCTCGCCGTCAACGCCCGCGCCGGGCTCGGCAGCCCCTACCCGCGGCCGCTGCAAAGCGGCGACGAGTTGACGACGCAGGCCGCAAGCGGCGCGCCCGAACGCCGCATCGAATTGCCGGCCGCGACCGATGCGCCGATCCGCATCCTGTTCGGCCCGCAGGACGACGAGTTCGCCGAGGACCACAAGGAGCTGTTGGTCGACAGCGAGTGGAAGATCTCGGCGACCAGCGACCGCATGGGCTATCGCCTCGAAGGTCCCGCCATCAAGCATCTCGACGGCCACAACATCGTCTCCGACGGCACCGTGAACGGCAGCATCCAGGTGCCCGGCAACGGGCAGCCGATCGTGCTGATGCCGGACCGCGGCACCAGCGGCGGCTATCCGAAGATCGCAACCGTGATCACGGCCGATTTCGGTCGCTTCGCGCAGATCTCGGCCGGCCGGCCGTTCCGCTTCAAGGCGGTGACGATGGCTGAAGCGCAGGCCGAGGCGATCAAGTTCCACGAGCTGCTGCGTTCCCTGCCCGACCGCCTCCGCGGCATTGAGGATTTTGGTCTCAACATCGAAGCGCTGCGGGATGCGAATGTCGCGGGTCAGGCCGTCAACGCCGTCGATGTGTCGACCTGGCAAGTTGCGCTACCCTGAATCTGTACAACAACAGACGGATCGATCGTCATGACTTCAACTATCGACCTCAATTGCGATCTCGGCGAAAGCTTTGGCCCCTGGGAAATGGGCAATGATGCCGCGATGATCGAGCTTGCGACCTCGGTCAACGTCGCCTGCGGCTTTCATGCCGGCGACGCCGACATCATGCGCAAGACGGTCGAGCTGGCGAAAGCGCGCGGCGTCAGCGTCGGCGCCCATCCCGGCTATCGCGACCTGCACGGCTTCGGCCGCCGCCCGATGCCGGGACTGACGTCCTCGGAGATCGAGAACCTGATCGCCTATCAGATCGGCGCTTTGCAGGCGATCGCGACCGCGGCCGGCCACAAGGTCACCCATGTGAAGGCGCATGGCGCGATTTCCAACGTCGCTTGCGAGGACGACATGACGGCACGAGCGATCGCCAATGCGATCAAGGCAGTCGATCCCAATCTCATCTTCGTGGTGCTCGCCAACTCGAAGCTGGTGCGCGCAGGTGAAGCGGCGAATCTGCGGATGGCGCATGAGGTGTTCGCCGACCGCGCCTATGAGGACGATGGCAACCTGGTGTCGCGCAAGAAGCCCGGCGCGGTGCTGCACGATCCCAAGGCGATTGCCGATCGTGTGGTGCGGATGGTGCAGGACGGCGCGGTCGTCTCGGTCACCGGCAAGGTGATCAAGATGCAGACCGATACCGTCTGCATCCATGGCGACACGCGTGGCGCCGTCGAGATTGCGCGCGGCCTGCGCGAGGCGCTGAAGCAGGCGGGCATCACCGTTGCGCCGTTCAAGACCGCGCACTAAGCCGCGAACATCGATCAAAAAAGGGCCGGCCGCCGTGCCGGCCCTTTAGATTCCGTTAAGAGTCTTCTTAAACCCAAACTTGCCGTTTGATTGTTAGGTGCAGCTTCCGAGCCTTTGATTGTCCTCTTAGGAAATTGGGTACGAAAGCATGTTCCGCACCAGCCTCTCCCTCACCATTGCCGCGGTTGCCACCGCCGCCTTCACCAGCGCGGCATCCGCCGGCTGCTACAGCTGCTATACGCCGCCGCCGCAGCCGTGCACGACCTGCTATCAGGTGCAGAGCGTGCCGCCGCAGTATCGCACGGTGCAGGAGACCGTCATGGTGGCGCCGGGCCGCGTCGTCGCGCATCGCACGCCGGCACAGTATCGCACCGTGATGGTGCCGAGGACGGTGATGGTCGCGCCCGAAGGCGTCGCCTATGAGCGCATTCCGCCGCAATACGCCACCCAGGAGCGCGTGCAGATGGTCTCGCCGGGCTATTCCTACTACGCGCCGGTTCAGCAGACCTGCAGCACCTGCGGTGGCGACTACGGCTACGGATATGGTCGCGGTTACGGCTACTGAGCTGTCAGCATCCAGCCAACACAAAGCCGCCGCCTGAGGACATCAGACGGCGGCTTTTGAATGTTCCGAAGGACTCAGAACGGGTGGACGGACAGCGTGCCGAACACGATGGCCGCGATCACCGCAAAGGCGCTGTACAGCGCCGCCGTGTGAATTCCGGTCCCGGACTTCCGTGAAATGTTACGCGCGTAAAGGTGCAGGCGGGCCTCCGCCGATAGCTCGCGCATGGTCGATCTCCAACGCCCCATTGTCGGACACATGGAATATCGTTCGCGCCCGGATTCAAGCGGGCGGCAAAAATAGCGATGCCGCCGCCTTCGGGAACTCGGTTCCGAGAGGAATATTCCTTCCCGCGCGCTCGGCCGAGAATCCTATTCGCCGCAATTCGAGGCGTCGGGAACCCGCGCCAGTCCCGCGATAACCGAAAATCTCGAAAACAACCCCATGCAAAGTAGCCGGAGGTCGATAGCCGAGGCGCTGCCGCCGCCGCGCCTGTTGCCCATCCCTGTCCCGGCAACACGACGCACCGGTCGTGCACGTGCCGCCGGAAGCGGCCGCTGCGGCGCGCTCAGGCCTTCCAGCGCCCGATCTTGAACGCCGCCAGATGGCCCGGAACGTCGCTCGGGTCGAAAGGCGGGCCGGCGAACGCCCCGATGGCGCTGGAGGCGCCGGCCGGGCGACCCGATGCCGCGTCGTAGAGATCGGGCCTGAACACGGCCATGGCGGTCTTCAGCGCTTCCGGCCGGTATGGCGCCTGGCCCCAGCGAACCATCTGCGCATAGAGCCAGGCCGCCTGCCCAGGATCAGGCCGCGCCGCCGCCTCGCGCCCGACCAGCAAATAGCGATTGCTCTCGCGCATGGTGCCGTCGGGCGAAATCTTCAGGTGGCCATCGAGCGTGCGCTGGATGACGCTGGCATCGACGCCGATCCGCTCGGGCTGCGCCAGGATGCGCGCGACCTCGGACCGGTTCTCGGGCCGCTCGATGAACTCCACGGCGCGCAGATGTGCACGCACCAGCGCCGCCACGATGTCGGGATGCTTCTCCGACCAGCTCTGCCGCACCGCCAGCACCTTTTCCACCGCGCTGAGCAGGATGTCGGAGACGAAGTGCAGGATGTGGCCGATGCCGAGATCGACCGCGATCGAATTCCAGGGTGCGCCGACGCAGAACGCGTCGACATGACCGTTGGCGAGACTGTCGACCATGTAAGGCGGCGGCAGCACCACAAGCTGGACATCCTCATCGGGATCGACGCCGCCGGCGGCCATCCAGAACCGCAACTGGTAATTGTGGGTCGAGAACGGGAAGGTCATGCCGAAGGTCAGCGGCTCCGCCCCGCTCTTGCGCCGCTTGGCCACCACGCGGGCGAGCGCCTGTGCGGTTGCCATCGGATCGAAGCGGTCGCCGTCGATCTCTTCCATCAGCGCGGCGTGCAGCGCCGGCGAGACGGTGATGGCATTGCCGTTGAGCCCGAGGTTGAAGGGCGCCGCGATCGGCACCTTGACGTGACCGAGCCCGAGGCTCGAGGCGATCGCCACCGGCGCCAACAGATGAGCGGCGTCGAACAGGCCGATGTTGAGCTTGTCGCGGACGTTCGACCACGACACTTCCCGCACCAGCGTGACGTCGAGGCCTTCGGCCGCCGCGAATCCCTTGTCGACCGCAACGATCAGCGCGGCAGCGTCGACCAGCGGAATGAACCCGATGCGCAATGGTGTGGTCATTTCAGGAGCTCCGACGCCGTCAGGATCGATTGCGCGATCTCTCCGATTTTCTTTTTCTCGCGCATCGCGGTCGAGCGCATCAGCACGTAGGCCTCCTCCTCGGTCAGCCCCTTCACCTTCATCAGGATGCCCTTGGCGCGGTCGATCACCTTGCGCTCCTCCAGCGCGTGCTTGGTGCGGTCGAGCTCGTCCTGCAGCTTGGCGAAGGCATTGAAGCGGGAGACGCAGAGATCGAGGATCGGCTTCATCCGCTCCTTCTTGAGACCGTCGACGATGTAGGCGGAGACGCCCGCCTCGACCGAGGCCTGGATCGAGGCGGCGTCGCTCTGGTCGACGAACATCGCGATCGGCCGGCGGACGGCACGGCTGACCTGGAACATTTGTTCCAGCACGTCGCGACTGGGGTTCTCGAGGTCGATGACGATGATCTCGGGGTCGAGCGCATAGATTCGCGAGAGCAGGCTCTGCATCTCGCTGATATGCACGACATCCGTATACCCGGCCTCCCGCAGTCCCTCCTCCAGGATGGCCGCTCGGATCGGGCTCTCGTCGACTATGACGATCTTGGGAGACGATTCAGCGCTCATCGACAACTCTTAAGGCCCGGCAGATGCATCCATATCATGCCGGAAGCGCCGGGAAAGGGTTGTAATTCTCGGCAATTGGGACTAGCTCCTGCCCATTCATCAGGCAGATCAGAGATATGCAAGAGGCCGCCGCGCCGAAAGTGAGCTTTGTGTCCTTGGGGTGCCCCAAGGCGCTGGTCGATTCCGAGCGCATCATCACCCGGCTGCGCGCGGAAGGCTATGAGCTGGCGCGCAAGCACGACGGCGCCGACATCGTCATCGTCAATACGTGCGGCTTCCTCGACAGCGCCAAGCAGGAATCGCTCGCCGCGATCGGCGAGGCGATGGCCGAGAACGGCAAGGTCATCGTCACCGGCTGCATGGGCGCCGAGCCTGAGCAGATCGAAAGCGCCTATCCCGGCGTGCTCTCGATCACGGGGCCGCAGCAATATGAGAGCGTGCTGGACGCCGTGCACCGCGCGCTGCCGCCGGCGCACAACCCGCATATCGACCTGGTGCCGCCGCAGGGCGTCAAGCTGACGCCGCGGCACTACGCGTATTTGAAGATATCCGAAGGCTGCAACAACCGCTGCAGCTTCTGCATCATCCCGAAGCTGCGCGGCGATCTGGTGTCGCGGCCGGCGAATGACGTGCTGCGCGAGGCCGAGAAGCTGGTGAAGGCCGGCGTCAAGGAATTGCTCGTCATCTCGCAGGACACCTCGGCTTATGGCGTCGACCTGAAATACGCCGAGAGCCCGTGGCAGGACCGCAGCGTCCGCGCAAAATTCTTCGATCTCGCCAAGGAGCTCGGTGAGCTCGGCGCCTGGGTGCGGCTGCAATATGTCTACCCCTACCCGCATGTCGACGAGGTCATCGGCCTGATGACCGAGGGCAAGGTGCTGCCCTATCTCGACATCCCGTTCCAGCATGCGAGCCCTGACGTGCTGCGCGCGATGAAGCGCCCGGCTGCGCAGGAGAAGACGTTGGCGCGGATCCAGAAGTGGCGCGAGCAGAGCCCCGAGCTGACGCTGCGCTCGACCTTCATCGTCGGTTTCCCCGGCGAGACCGATTCCGATTTCGCCTATCTGCTCGACTGGCTCGATGAAGCGGAAATCGATCGCCTCGGCTGCTTCAAATACGAGCCGGTTGCCGGTGCCGCGTCGAACGCGATTGGCAATGCCGTACCCGACGAGATCAAGCAGGAGCGCTGGAATGCGCTGATGGCGCGGCAGCAGAAGATCTCCGCGAGGCGCCTCAAGCGCAAGGTCGGCACCCGCCAGCAGGTCATCATCGACGAGGTTGGCCCCACGGTGGCGAAGGGCCGGTCAAAGGCCGATGCGCCCGAGATCGACGGCGCCGTCTACCTCACCAGCCGCCGCCCGCTGAAGGTCGGCGAGATCGTGACCGCCAAGATCGAGCGCTCCGACCAGTACGACCTGCACGGCAGCGTCGCCGGATTCTAGCTCCAGTCCGCTCCTTCGAGACCTCCCCGGATACCAAACGGCGTCCGTTGCTAGACGGAACTCAAGCGTCGCCGACAAATTGTTGGTCCAGGAGGAATACGATGAGCCGAGCAGATCTTTTGAGGCAGGCCGAGAACGCGGAGCGCCACGCTGACCAAGCCACCGATGAGGAAATCAAGAGCGCGCTAAAGAAGGCCGCCGATGATTATCGGCGCGAGGCCGCGCAGGAGACTGCTGTCGCGACAATCGCGTCAGAAGCTGCCGAGCGCGGCTGAAACATCACGGAAGATAGTTGTGCTGAGTACGAGGATCTGGAAGATCACGACGAGAATGCAAAGCAACTGATAAAATGGAACGGACGGCTCGATCGGCTTTGCCCAACGCACCCAAGCAAAGGTCTCTCGCCCCCTAGCGACAGCTTCATCAGTCATGCTCATTGCCTGCCTGGCTCCCCACAATGGCATCAAGACAAGCCAAACTAGGAAAATCGGGCAAACGAAGAGGTAGGATATAGCGTTCTCAGGCTCAAGCGGCTTACCGAACCTATCGAGCCCATGACGGATGATTTCAGAGGGAATTGGAAACTTGAGGTAGACGTACAAGGTCACGCTTATGCCCACGAAGGCAAGCAATGCATTGATGATTGCCGTGCGCTTCATGAGTTGCCGAAGGACACCGGCCAACTCGTCGGGCACCCGAGGACGGGCATGCGCATTTTGAGACATTCAGGTCGAAACCTTCGAGCTTCTGCGAACAAGGCTAGGACAGCACCAGGCCGGTAGCAACTGCGCCGGGTTCCGCTCCGTAGGAACGCCGCTTCTTCCGTTCGTTAACGGAACATCACCGCACGGCCGGTGGGTATCTATCGGTGATGCGATCGCCCGGTTTAGCGCTCCGCCCAACACCAGCAGGGAGCAACGCCATGACCAGCAAGCGGCGTCGTTTCAAGCAAACCCAATCACTGCAAGAACGCCTAGCCGACGAGGCCATGCGCTCGCAGGCCAAGGCACTCTCTCCGTCTGCAAAAAAGAAGCCCTGCTCAGGAGAGCCCGGCAAGGCGAGACCCCAGCCAATCTGACGGAGTGGCTGACGACCCCAGGTTCACGAGCGCCGATCTAGGCCGCGCCATGATCAACCAGCCCCAATTCGATTCCTATTGTAAGCGGCAAGCTGAGGCCGTCAGGCTGCGTGGTTCCATGGCATAAGCGCGTCGATTTGGCTGCTCGGCCAGCCGT
>NZ_JAUMTJ010000089.1:0-25527 GCF_032654765.1 Bradyrhizobium sp. 33ap4
CGGTTCACATCAGCGCCGATGAATGCCATATCCTCACCGTCCTCACCGCCGCCGCCCGCACCATAGCATCTCCCTTGCAGGCTTTCGGACGCCGGCCGCCGAATGTGCCGCGCCGTCAGTCATGCGGCCGGCATCCGAAACCCTTCACAAAGGCGCCGTTCGGAAGCTCGGCACCCGCTTCCGGTCTACCCCGACAAGCTGACAATTCAGGGGGCGCCCGGACTTCGCATTCGGGTCACTTCCGGCCTCATGCGCCACAGCAAACTGCCCGACTACTCGATCATCTCGTCGACGTGGGCGGGACCGTATTGGAGCCGACCGAGAAGGTTCAGCGCCCAACCGATCCTAACGCATCGAGGTAACACGGTTGGTACATCGCCTGCAGTTGCTTGCCGCGCAGGAAGATCATCTGCGGCGTTAACCCGCCGCGCGCGGCGATCCACCGCCGCACCGATGTTGGATACATCGAATACAGCATCATAGTTGCTTCGCGATTGGTGAAGGTGCGGCCGTTGATGCCGAAATCATAGGCGGCATGGAAACCAAGCGCCGCACGCGAGGTCACGCAGATTTTGTCGTGAGGGACTGCGCCGAGGACGATGGTGCAGGCCGAGGCACAGAGACCATCAATGATCACGGATTGTCCGGATGAGCGCAGGCGTTGAAATTTGGTGATGTAGCCTCCGATTTGACCACCCCGATCATCAGCAATGCGGACTGCCGCGTGACTTGCCCCGACACCCGCAAGCAGGAGCGCTGCCGCAAGCAGACACCTTACGAACTTCATTATCCCTACCCTGGTTCGAGCAAGCCGATTTGATCGTTTTGCGTGATGCGCGAAACAGCAAAACCGTCCTTCTAGTTCGTGGCTTTATCTAGGCAGAACTGATCCAAGAAGCGCCCCGCCTCGGGATCAGCAATGGCGCGGTCCGGTTCCATTCGCGCTGCTTGTCCGGCGCACTCCGCGTCGTAGACAGCGCCGTGCAAGCTGAATTCCGCTTTACCCCGATAAGCGGGCATCTCGCAGTCCGCCCCCACTTCGCATTAGGACCGATAGGCGACATGCCGGGCACCGATCCAAGTCCCTCTCAGGGACGGCTCACCTTTCGACCGACTGAAACGAAACTGTGGCCCTGAGTGCCCGGGCCTCCGATCATGATCGCTTCCAAATAAGGCTCATCAATTGCTTCCGGCGACGACCAATCGATTACGAAATTTGCGCCCAAGCCACCGCGAATGTCTTGTTGTGGGATCACAATTTGGATTGCGCCGTAGGGCTTTAGCGCGATCGCCCGTGGCAGATATCTGTCGATCACCTGACCATCAACATTGAAATAGTCGATCCGCTCGATGACAAGCGTTCCCGTTTCCGACGTATTTTGAACCGAAAGCGTCACGGACAGGTCGAGCCTGGTGGATCCGTCCCGGACCAATAGGCTTGAATGCGCTGGGACGTAAATTCTTCCTCGAAGTGTTGAAGGCTCGCGCGGCAAATCAACAAGTGAGCCCGCAAATTTCGATAGAGGAGCTGGGAGATCAGCTTGTGCTCGCGCCCCAGACATCGCTAGGAGCAACAGCGCTAGGAAGATTGCTGGCTTTCTCATCTGTTAATCCATCGCCGTGGTACAGATCCCGGTCGGGTCCGAGTGATTGGAACGTGGGTACCTTGGGATGGGCGACATTGACCCAAATCAACGTTGCGGGACATTCACCTGCGCAGCTTGACTTGTGTGGCTTGCGCCCCGGCGCACCTCTACCCGTGACCCGGCATGATGGATCGTCTAACGCGTATTGCGCCCGGATTGATCAAACTCTTGTCCTACAGATTTGCCGAAGACTTTCGGCATGATCTGTTGGCAGGAGTCTCCGTTGCCGCAGTGGCCTTGCCGGTCGCGATCGCCTACGCGCAGCTGGCGGGCTTCAATCCAGTCGTGGGGCTTTATTCGAGCATTCTGCCGCTAGTCGCGTACGCCATCTTCGGCACTTCACGGCAAATGATCGTGAATCCCGATGCAGCGGGGTGCGCTATGGTCGCTGCCGCTGTAGCTCCGCTGGCGGGCGGAAATTCCGAATTATACTGGTCGCTGGCGGTCGCAGTTACGTTTCTGGCCGGCATATTCTGCATTGCAGCGAGTTTTTTTCGGCTCGGAGCGCTGGCGGAATTTCTCTCCAAGCCAATCCTTGTCGGACTCTTGAATGGAGTCGCAATTTCGATTTGCCTCGGGCAAGTCGGCAAGCTTCTCGGCTTTTCCATCGAGTCCAAACGGATCATTCCGCAGCTGTTCGAAATCTTCACCAAGCTGCCTCAGACGCAGGTTCCGACGCTGATCGTGGGAGCGGCAAGTCTGGCAATATTGCTTGGGCTGGCGCGCTGGGCGCCGCGACTTCCGACTGCTCCACTCATATTGATCGCTGCCGGCGCGGCGGTCGCCCTGTTCGGGCTGGACCGATATGGAGTTGCAATTCTAGGGCCGGTCGCCGGCGGTGCGCCGCCGTTGCGATTGCCCAGATTTCCTCAAGACGACATACCATCCCTACTTGGCAGCGCGGCGGGGTTAGCTCTCGTGCTGTTTTCGAGCGGCATGTTGACAGCGCGCAGCTTTGCATCGAAGGGTGGGTACAACGTCGACGCAGATCGTGAATTGGCAGCTTTTGGTGCTGCGAATCTCGCCTCTGCCTTATCTCAAGGGTTCGCCGTAACCGGCGCTGACTCGCGCACGGCGGTAGCCGCTGCAGCCGGCGGCCGCACCCAGGTGACTGGCCTAGTGGCTGCGGTGACGATCACTGCAGTGTTGCTGTTTTTGACCGGCCCCTTACGATATGTGCCGATTGCGGCCTTGGGCGCACTGCTTGTTTTCGCTTCAATTTCGCTATTCGACACACGAACGCTACGCGAAATCTGGAGCATCGATCGTACCGAGGTCGGCTTGGCCGTGATCACTACGCTGGGAGTGGTCGCGCTGGGGGCCATCAACGGAATCCTCATCGCGGTGGGGTTGGCCCTGGTCCGCTTCGTCAAGTTGACCGCACGGCCCAGAGACGAAGTCCTGGGAACAGTCGACGGGCTTCCCGGCCTGCATTCGATCGACCGACATCCGGACGCCAGGACGTTTCCGGGTCTCGTGCTCTACCGCTTCGATGGCCCGCTTACCTTCTTCAATTCCGATTACTTCAAGACGAGAGCGCTCGCGGCAGCCGAGGCCGCAGGCCCGGAACTTCGATGGTTTGTGATTGATGCAATTCCAGTCAGCCAGATCGACATAAACGGTCTGTATGCGCTTCGCGATTTGCGGGAAAGGCTGGAAGCGCGCGGAGCGTCCCTGATACTAGCCGGGCGCAAGGCCGAGTTTCTTGACTGGTTTCGGGAAGCCGGTCTCTACCGGCCGGAACATGAAACATGGATCTTCCCCACGCTACGCCAGGCCCTGAAGGGCTATCGGCAGGCGGAGCAACGCGTCGCGCCGCTTAAGCAGGACGATCTGTGAACTTCCGATCTGGGTCAAAAGCGCCGTTCGGAAGCTCGGCCACCCGCTTCCGGTCTACCCCGACGAGCTGACAATTCAGGGGGCGCCCGGACTTCGCATTCGGGTCACTTCCGGCCTCATGCGCCGCGGCAAACTGCCCGACTACTCGATCATCTCGTCGGCGTGGGCGGGACCGTATTGGAGCCGACCGAGAAGGTTCAGCGCCCAACCGATCCTAACGCATCGAGGTAACACGGTTGGTACATCGCCTGCAGTTGCTTGCCGCGCAGGAAGATCATCTGCGGCGTTAACCCGCCGCGCGCGGCGATCCACCGCCGCACCGATGTTGGATACATCGAATACAGCATCATAGTTGCTTCGCGATTGGTGAAGGTGCGGCCGTTGATGCCGAAATCATAGGCGGCATGGAAACCAAGCGCCGCACGCGAGATCACGCAGATTTTGTCGTGAGGGACTGCGCCGAGGACGATGGTGCAGGCCGAGGCACAGAGACCATCAATGATCACGGATTGTCCGGATGAGCGCAGGCGTTGAAATTTGGTGATGTAGCCTCAGTGAAGCAGAGGAAACAACGGGTCCAAGCGAATGCCGCGTTCGAAGCTCCGAATTGCTTCTTCGAAGCGGCCTGCGAATTTAAAGACCCAACCTCCTTGACGCCAAGCGCGCGCGTCATTTGGATTTGACGCGACCGCTCGCTCAACAAGATCGATGCCGGTTTCGTGGTCGCCGACAAGAAATGCGGTAACAAACCCCGCGATACCCAGCGCTCCCGTATCATTCGCGTCGACACTCAATGCCAAGCGAGCCAGCCGTATAGCTTCAGTGCGGTCGAATTGAAGATGTTGAATAGCCCTGTTGGCTGCCAACAGTCTTCGACTGTCGCTCCAGCAGCAGACGGATTTTCCAGGGGATTCAGATTATATAGCAATTTCAATTAAATAAGGGTTCGCGGTTTTATTCTGAATGGTGGCCATTTGCGTACCATTTGCGTACAAAACTCCGAACGATAGGGGCGCGCCTTGCCTGGTCGCAATCACGTCAGGTTTGGCGCCTCTGCCGAGCGCGCAAGCGGGCTCCAGGATCCTGAGGCCACGCGATAGCGCGAGCAAAGTTGAGCAAGGGTGGTCCGCTTTGCGCCAAAACTGCCCTCCCCGCCGAGCCGCTCCTTGGCCGCGCGAAGCGGACATCAAGGTGCCACCGCTCCTGCCGGTAAGTGCCATGATCCCCGTGGCAACTCGCTTATGCGGGCGACATCAGGCAGGCGCTCTTCTCCCACTAGTGCAAGTCAGACGGACGGCGACGAGCGGCCATCTCCGCCGCGAGCAGCAACGCGGCACGGCTGGCGCCAACGGAGGCAATCCCCCGGCCTGCGATATCGTAGGCGGTACCGTGGGCGGGCGTGCAAATTGGAAACGGAAAGCCCCCGAGCAGGGTCACGCCGCGATCGAAACCCATGAGCTTCATCGCGATCTGGCCCTGATCGTGGTACATGGTCAGCACCGCATCAAAGGCGCCATTTTTCGCGCGCAGAAATACTGTGTCGGCCGGAAACGGCCCCTCGGCGGCGATGCCCTCGCGCTGGCCGGCTGCAATCGCGGGCGCGATCACGTCGATCTCCTCGCGGCCGAAATTGCCGCCGTCGCCGGCGTGCGGATTAAGTCCCGCAATCGCAATACGCGGCCGCGCAAAGCCGGCATTCCGCATGCAGGAATCGGTCAGCTTAAGCGCACGATGGATGCGATCGCTAGATAATCGCGCAGCGACGTCCTTGAGTGGGATATGCGAGGTGACCCGCGCATTCCAGAGCTCGCCGAGCACATTGAATTCGCTCGCTGCGGTCTTGAGCCCGACGACCTCGGCGGAGAACGCGATCTCGTCGTCATAGTCGGCGCGTGCGAGCCGCATCGCCTGCTTGTTGAACGGGGTGAAGCAGACCGCATCCACGCGTTCGTCCCGACCAAGCTCGAGCGCGCAGCGATAGTTCGCCAGCGCGAACCTGCCGCCGGCAAGGCTCGCACTCCCGCGTTCGACCTCCGCGGGATCCAGATGACCGAGATCGACAAACAGCGCGTCGCCCTCCGCTACGCGGAGGTCCGTCCCCTGTTTCACCGTCTTCAGCTGCGGCGTGATGCCGGCGGCGCGCGCGCCCTCGTCGAAGATCCGCCGGTCGCCGATCACGACGAGCCCACTGCGGGCACGGATATCGTCCTGCGCCACGAGCTTCGCGGTCAGCTCCGGGCTGATGCCGGCGGGATCTCCCATTGCCAGCGCGATGAGCGGCTTTGCGGTCATATGATCACCTTCTCCTGGCCTGGCGTCTCGGCGGGGGATGATGCGGGCTTGCGCCAGACATGCGTGAGCTGCAATACGAGCGGAAGCAGCAACAGCGCGATGCCGACCACCACCAGGCTCGTCACCAGCCCGTTTGCAAAGAAGATTCCGAGCGAGCCCCTGGACATCAGCATCGACTGCCGGAACGCGTCCTCCGCCTTGTCTCCGATGACGATCGCGAGCACCAGCGGGGCGAGCGGATAGAACAGCTTCTTGAAGAGATAGCCGACGACCCCGAAGCCAAGCATCAGGACCACGTCGAGATAGGAGTTCGACACCGAATAGGCGCCGACGACGCAAATGATCACGATCAACGGCGCGATAACTACAAAGGGAATCCGCATCAGGGCGGCAAAGACGGGAACGGTGAGCAGCACAAGCGCGACGGCGACGATGTTGCCGACATACATCGAAGCGATCAGTCCCCACACGAACTCCTTCTGGTCGACGAACAGCATCGGCCCGGGATTGAGCCCCCAGATCATCAGCCCCCCCATCATGACGGCCGCGGTGGCGGAGCCGGGAATGCCGAGCGAGAGCATCGGCAGCAGCGCGCTGGTGCCGGCCGCGTGATCAGCCGTCTCTGGCGAGATGATCCCTTCGACCTCGCCGGTGCCGAAATGCCGGCCACGGCGCGAAAAGCGCCTTGCGATGCCGTAGCTCATAAAGGACGCCGCCGTCGGGCCGCCCGGCGTGATTCCCATCCAGCATCCGATAGCCGCGCTCCGAAGCAGGGCAACGCCATGCCGCGGCAGCCGGGCGACCGCGCGAAACACCTCGGCCCAGTCGATCTTCGAGGAAACAGCGCGCGCATGGATCTCCTCCTCTACGGCGACCAGGAGTTCGCCGATGCCGAACAGGCCCATCACCGCGACGACGAAGCTTATGCCTTTCACGAGCTCATCGACGCCCATCGTAAGGCGCACGCTGCCGGAGACGGTGTCAATGCCGATGGCGGCGATCGCAAAGCCGATCGCCAGCGCCACAACGGTCTTGATCGGCGCCGCGCCGCCCATGCCAACGAAGCTCGCGAAGGCGAGAAAATAGACCGCAAAATATTCAGGCGGCCCAAAGGCGAGCGCGACCTGCGCGACCCAGGAGGCGAGGAAGGTGATCAGGATGACGCCGATCAGCGCGCCGAATGCAGCTGAGCCAAAGGCGGTGGCAAGCGCCGTCGTCGGCCGGCCGTCGCGCGCCATCGGGTACCCGTCGAAAGTGGTTGCGACCGACGACGGCTCGCCGGGAATGTTGAACAGGATCGAGGTCACTGAACCACCGAACAGTGCGCCCCAGTACATGCTCGAGAGCAGGATGATCGCCGACACCGGCTGCATGCCGAAGGTCAGCGGCAGGAGCAGTGATACGCCGTTCGGCGCGCCCAGCCCTGGCAGCACGCCGACGAGAATGCCGAGCAGCACGCCGATTACCATCAGCGCCAGGTGCGGCACCGTCACCGCGATGGTGAAGCCGTGCAGGAGTTCCCCGAGATTGTCCATCGGCCTCTCCGTCAGAACCCGAACGCGGCGGCAAGCGCACCGTGCGGCAGCGTCACCTGGAACATGCGCTCGAACACCACGTAGAGCGCGAGCGATAGAGCGACCGCCATGGCGAGCGCACGCGGCACGGATCGATGTCCGGGGAACGCGAGTACCGCGAAGACGTAGAAGGCCGAGGCGAGATACATCCCGACCAGCGGGATGGCCGCCACAAAAATCGCGGCTGGAACGAACAGTCCGGCGAGCCTGCGCAGCTCGGTCGGGGTGATGGCCACGGGAACGCTTGCGAGCGTCGCACCGGGCAGGATACCGCGGATGAGATTGTAGAGGCTGCCGAGGACGATGATGACGCCGGTCAGGAGCGGAAACGTGCCGGCATCCACGCCCGCGCTCGACCAGCCGATGCCGTTGTCGAGGCTGGAGACGACCACTGCGACACCAAAGCTCCCGGTAAGGATGGCGGTCGCGAGCTCAAGATTGCGGCGTGAAATCATCAAGGGCTCCTGGAGGTGGTGTTGCACCGTCTCACTTGATGAGCCAACCCTGCTCGCTCGCAACCCGCTTGAGGTGCTCGAGATCCTCCCTGATGAACTTGTCGAAGTCGGCGCCGGTCAGGAAGGTGTCCACTTGGGAGGTCTGCTCGATATAGGCCTTCCATTCCGGAGCCGCCTGCACCCTCTTCATGAGGTCGACATAGAACGCGGTCTGGTCCTGCGTCACCTTGCCGGGCAACCACACTGTCCGCGGCTGCTCATATTGCGCGATGTCGAGGCCCTGCTCGACGCAGGTCGGAACGTCGCTCCAGCCTTCGGTCGCCGTGACCTTGGGCCCCTGCGGCAGCCGCCTCGAGCTGAAGGCGCAGAGCGGGCGCTGCGTTCCGCCACGCCATTGGCCGAGGCTCTCGCTGGGATTGTTGACGTGGGAATCGATGTGCCCGCCGGCGAGCTGCACGGCGGCCTCCGCGCCGCTCTTGAACGGGATGTAGGTCAGTTTGACGTGACCGACCTTCTCGATCATGCGGGTGAGCACCTCGTCGGTATCCTTGGACTGCGCACCACCCATCTTGAACTCGCCCGATGCGGCCGCCTTCAGGTAGTCGCCTGCCGTCTTGTACGGCGCGTCCTGCTTGACCCAGAGCAGAAACTCGTCCTGCGCCATTGCGGCGATCGGGGTGAGATCGGTGTAGTTGAAGGCGACCCTGGAGACGAGCGGTTGCTGCCAGGCATTCGACGTCCCGAAGATCACCTTGTAGGGATCGCCCGCGGATGCCTTGCCATAGACATAGCCTTCCGCGCCACTGCCACCGCCCTTGTTGACGACCACGATCGGCTGGTCCGTGAGCTTGTACTTGGTGATGATGTTCTGCACAGCACGCGCCAGATTGTCGGTGCCGCCGCCCGGCCCGGCCGTGGCCACGAACTCGATCGGCTTCTGCGGTTGCCAGGCCGCAAACGCCGGCATCGTGCCGGCGAGCACGGCCGCCGCGGCGGAGAGCAGAATCGGTGACGTCCTACGCATTGGTTTCCTCCGTGACTTTTGATTGTTTTCTTTTTGTAATGTCTGTCGTTTCGATACCCGCTCAGACGACTCGTTCCTCGCGCCGCGTGAACGCCGAAACGATTGCGCCCTGTTGTTCGAGCGCTTCGATCTGCTCTTCATCGAAGCCATATTCCGCCAGCACCTCGCGCGTATGCTCGCCATAGACGGGTGCACCGGAACGGACTTTCCCGGGCGTCTCCGAGAACTTGACGGGTAGTCCAATCGTCTTCACGGGGCCGAGCGTGGAATGCTCAACCTCGACGACCATCTCGCGTGCCAGCGTCTGCGGGTCGCTCAGCGCCTCCAGCATGTCGTGTACAGGACCGCACGGCACGCCCTTCTCATCCAGCACCGCAAGCCAATGCGCCCGTGAACTGACGCGGAAACGTTGGCTCAAGACCGCTTCGAGCTCCTTCAGATTCGCCATGCGGTCGGCGCCGGTAACGAAGCGCGGATCGGTGGCGAGCTCGGTTGCGCCAAGCGCCTCCAGCATCAACAGCCAATGCTTCTTGTTGGCGCCGCCGACCACGAGCCAGCCGTCTGAGGCTTCAAAGGCCTGATAGGGCGCGTTGAGTGGATGCGCCGACCCCATCGCGCGCGGTGCTGAACCTGCGGCAAGCGCGATGGTCGATTGCCAATAGGTCTGTACCAGGGCTGCTTCATAGAGCGAAGTCTCGACCCACTGCCCCTCGCCGGTCTTCAAGCGATGCGCATACGCAGCCAGAATCCCCATGCTCGCGAGCAGGCCCGCGGTAATGTCGGACAGCGGCGGGCCGCATTTTACGGGCGGGCCATCGGGACGCTCGCCGGTGAAGCTCATGATGCCGCTCATCGCCTGCGCGACGAGATCGAATCCCCTGCGATGCTTGTAGGGACCGGTGCGGCCAAAGCCCGACAGCGAGCAGTAGATCAGTGCCGGATGCTCCTTGTGCAGGTCCTCGTAGCCGAAGCCCAGGCGCTCCATGGCGCCCGGTGCAAAATTCTCGACCAGGACGTCGGCGCTCGCGATCAGCCGCCGCAGCACCTGTTTGCCGCCAGCGGTCTTCAGATCCAGCACGATGCCGCGCTTGTTGCGGTTCATCATCAGGAAGGAGGCCGCCTCCTCACCGATCTTCGGCGGGACCGAGTGGCGGGTGTCATCGCCGTTGGGCCATTTCTCGATCTTGATGACGTCGGCGCCCATGTCGGCGAGCATCAGCGTACAGGTCGGCCCCGCCATGACGTGGGTGAGATCGATGACCTTGAGACCGGCAAGCGGACCTGTGGGGCGAACAGTGGATTGCGATCGATTTCCTTGCATCGGCCTGTCCTATTGACCGCGCCACTGCGGGGCGCGCTTGTTGAGAAATGCGTCGAGCCCTTCGCGAAAATCCTGGCTCGTGTAGCACATCAGGATCAGGTCCTCGCCTTGCTCCCGCGTGAGTCGTTCTTGCAGGCGTGCCACCGCCTGCTTGGTCGCGTTCAGCGTCAGCGGCGCATGGTTGGCGACGAGCCGGGCGACTTCGTCGGCGCGCCTGTCGAGTGCCGCGCCATCGGCGACGACCTCGCTGAGCAGCCCGACGCTAGCGGCTTCAGTGGCGTCGACAAGGCGCGCCGTGAAGATCAGATCCTTGACGCGTGCAGCCCCAATGAGCGCGGTCAGACGGCTGACATTGGACATCGACAGGCAATTGCCGAGCGTCCGGGCGATCGGAAATCCGATACGCGCGCTCGTCGTGCCGATGCGCAGATCGCAGGCCGCGGCGATCCCCGCCCCTCCGCCGGTACAGAAGCCGTTGATTGCCGCGATCGTGGGCACCCGGCATTGCTCGAGCGTGGTGAGCACACGATCGATCCGGTTCTCGTAATCGAGCGCGTCCCGCGGCGTCTTGAATTCGCGAAACTGATTGATGTCCGTACCCGAGGCGAAGGCCTTGTCGCCCGCACCGCGCAGCACCAGCACCTTGAGGGAATGATCGCTATTGGCCTGCTCGCAAATTGCGGCGAGCCGCTCGTACATGGCGAAGGTGAAGGCATTGCGCGCCTGCGGGCGGTTAAAAACGACCCGCCCGATGCCGTCCTCGCGTTCAAAAACGAGGTCTTCCGTCTCCGCGATCTGCAGGTTCATTTCCTCATGCCTCGTCTTGTTTTCCCAATTTTGAATGCAAAATCTGGTGTTTTCAAGCTGGAACTTCCAATCTCTCGAGCATAAACTCACTTTTGCATACAAAATGGAGCTTTGTCCTATGCTTCATGAGGACGTCGTCAGCCGTATCCGCGCCATCCTGCTCGACGGAGAAATCCCGCCAGGCGGGCGGATTCCCGAGCGCGACCTGTGCGAACGGCTACAGATCTCGCGCACACCGCTGCGCGAGGCTCTCAAGGTGCTCGCCGCCGAGGGTCTCGTGCAACTGCTGCCCAATCGCGGCTCGCGTGCGGCAAAGCTGACCGACAAGGACATGCGTGACCTCTTTGAGGTCTGCCAGGGCCTCGAGGCGCTCGCCGGTGAACTCGCCTGCGAGCGCATCACGGACGGCGAGATCGAACAGATTGCCGCCGCGCAAGCGGCGATGGCGCAGCATTATCGCGGCGGCGATTTGATCGAGTATTACCGCTGCAATCGCGCCATCCACGAAGCGATCGTCACCGCCGCCGGCAATCCTGTGCTGGCCGGACTCTATGCTTCTGTCACGGCCCGCATTCGCCGCGCCCGCTACGTCACGCCGATGACGCCGCAGCGCTGGGCGCTCGCCGTCATGGAGCACGAAGCGATCCTCAATGCCTTGCAGCGGCGCGACGGCACAGGCCTCTCCCACATCCTGCGCGCCCATCTCCGCCACAAGCGCGAAGAGGTTTTGCAGGCCGGATTTGCCGAAACGGACAGTGGCGACCTCACACGGCGCAGCGCGTGAGAATTTGCGTCGGCCGTCGAAAGGACAATCGAATGATTAGAGCGCGCGTCAGCGGCAGGCTCTAGTCTAGCCGTCACCTTAACACATTACCAACGGGCGCTTTGCTCGAGGTCGAAACGGAGACGGGCACCAGGTTGATCGCATTCGATCCGCTCGGCTGCGCGGACGGGAAAGCGTGCTGGTCACGCAAGGTTCGGTAGCAGCGGGATGATATAGTCGTTGGCACATCGTGCGGCGCGATCGACGATCTCGGCATAGAGACTTGCTCTCATAGCCTTGATCTCTTGTTCCTGGCGCCTTTGTCGTGAAACGTAACCGCGGCGAAGCTAACGGCACTGCCAACGATCGTGCCGACTAAGCCAATCAACGCCGCGCTGAGATTACCGCCGATGGACAGGCTCATCATCAGTGAGCCAACCGCTACTACTCCCGCAAGGCCGGACAACGCGATCAATAGCACTAGGTGTTGCCGGTACGGGTTCGGTACTGTCGGCATCGCCTCCTCCGACGTTAGTCGTTGATCGCGGCGCCTGAGGCCAACCGCGCATTAGTCGGCTGTGCGTGGCTCGGAGCAACGTAACCGATCACACCTGACCATCTGACATTAATCAAACCGTCAGCGGTCTGGACGCGTAAAAAGTCGTCGCCGGAATGAATGAAGTTGGTCGTAACTTCTGTATCGGTATGAATTTGTCGACCCCAGCTGCCGTTTTCTGTAATGCGCTTAATAGCAACGGTGCTCGCTGCCCATACGCTCGGGTCCGGATGCTCGATATGCTTGATGTTCTCGATGCCGAAGACCTGCCCCGTAGCGCGAAGAGACATTACCAACTCTTCCGCGTACTTGATCATCGGGAGGGCTTGCTTCCTGCTGCTCTCGGACAGGGCGGCCTCAAGAACTCCGAGCACGGCACCGGCTCCAACGGCCCATGCTGGCGATCCAATGAAACCCAAGCCGGTGGATACGCCGCCCATTTTTTGCGCGGCTTGCGCGCGCAAGCCCGCGATCTTTGCGAGTTGTTCGGCTGGATAGAGTTCGATGGCACGCACCTTCAGCGTTTGCCCTGACGAAAGCAGGAGCAGAGCGTGATCTAAGGACGGCGGCGGCGGAGAGAAAATGGATGACATGGAAATCGCGAAATCGGAGGGGAATAGAACAACTGTCGAAAATGCTAAAAACCTAGCCGCAACCGATGGTAGTGTACAAGCGGCGTGAGGCTGATTTCCCATTCACCCGGAAGGTTACGGGGTTGGATTGCAGGGGTCCGCCCTTTTGCCGGTGCAGCGGAAATGAAGTCCTCGTCCCGGTTAGCCACCCCAGCAAAACGCTAGGCGGCCAATGGCGCCAATTGCAGGAATATGGGACGAGCAGCACAATGCCGTTCAAGGAAGTACTGCCTGTTTTGAAAAGAGGCTTTGGGAGCTTCAATCCGACAGTAGTCTAGACAGCGGTATCGCAAGAACGTCTGCGATGCGCGCCATCACCAATAAACTCGGGTTACGCTTGCCGCGTTCAATTCCGCCCACGTAAGTCAGATCGATCTCGGATTCAAAGGCCAGTTCTTCCTGAGTCATTCCTCGCTGTTTGCGAAATTTGCGAACGTTCCTGCCAACAATTGCGCGCCAATCCTGCATTGTAGGATCGGGCATTGCCGGGTATATAGTCTCTAGGGAATATAGTCCATATTTTGCGTTTTTCGTATGAGCTCCGTTGCCTGCGTCGAGTGCCGTTTTAAGCGACTCGCCAAGCTTCTGTGCTCGTGACGAACATCTCTGAATGGATGCGCATTCAACGAGGATCCCAATGCGAAAACCGCCGATCGATCCCACTATCGCTGACGTCGCTCCGGTCGACGCAACGCTCACGGTCTACGATGAGCAGCATCTGCGCACCTATCTTCGTTTACTCGATGCTGATGCGGGCGGCACTGATTGGCGCGAAATCACACAGACCTTGCTGCGCATCGACCCCGGCCAAGAGCCAGACCGTGCACGCAAAGCATTTGAGAGCCATTTGGCCCGTGCCAAATGGATGTCCGAGTGTGGATACCGGCAGCTGCTGCGCGGCGGAAACTCCAATTAGGGAATCAGGTGACCTAAACGCTCCGAGGAGCGAAGGCTCCGTCGCGAGGGGGGCTCAGCTCGCACCGAGCCTTACCTGCCTGGCCGGCCCATGCCGGGCCGGCGATATCCGGTCAAGGCCGCCAAAGCGGGGACGCGAAGCGCCAGCCTTGAGGGGATGGCGCCGGTCCGACCCACTCGCACCCGGCAGGCCAACGCCATCGCGATGTCACAAACCAAGTCCGCGTTTCCGTCCAAATGTCGCTCGATACCGCACCCCGCACGAGCGTCGGGTCACTTTGCCGAGCTCCCAAGACGCATCCCGATCGTCTGGCGGGGCCACGTCGCGATGACGTGGCTGTATTCTGGGTCTATGGTGCGCTCGGAGGGCGTTCGCATCTGCTGCGATTTCAACGGCTTGTGCCGATGACGAGGATCGAAAGGGTTCTTCCAGCGAGTGGCATTCCGGTGCACTACGAGGCGACAGACCAAACCGGCCTATTACCCCGCACGAGGCAAAGTCATGATGCCGGCCTATTCCGCATTCGATTCGGACGACGACTTTGTCTCGACGTTGGCCACGAACCGATCCACGCCACTGGGCACCAGTTACGATTGAACCACAAGTTCAACGCGAAGGTGTTCAGCAATGCCAAGGCGGCCGAGGAATGCGTCGCCGAACTCGGTAGTGCGTTCATAGCGGCTCACTTCGGTTACAGCTATATCGAAGCCCAGTCCCCAGCTTGCAGCAAGGCTGGCTCGAAGTCCTCAAGGGCGACAACCGGGCTATCTTCAGCCTTGCGTCCTACGCCTCCCAGGCGGCCGACTGGCTGCTGCAGAAGGCCATGGGGTGGATGAGACCACGCCAGCGGTCGAGCAGCCAAAGGTTGAAGACGCAATAAGTGAGCACTCCGATTTTAAACGCCGCTGCTGCGGCACACATTAGAATGGGGGAAACGACGCACCACTCGTTTTGATACCAATGTCCTATTTCCATCTCCCTCTAGTTGTGCTCCAAATTGAGCTTTCGAAGAAGAGCTAATTGGGAGGGGAAATTGCCAGACGTACAGGTGACCTGCATCAATAAGCAGCCACGAAACGATCCGCACGAGGGCATCACGCATCTCGGAGGCATCAACTGGAAGTGGCCGCGATCACAAGTCATCCAATCAATTGAAAGCGGGGCCAACACATTCTTCACGATGGTCGGCGGCAAGCGAGCCGACGTGGGAGTCGTAAATGGACCGAACGGCAAATATGTTCGGACCCATGCTGACGGCTACTACAACGACAATCTCTTAGCCCTGCCGGAGTGTCGATGAACTTGTCCTGACCGGGTTGCCTACATCGCGCAATGTGCTACACGGCGCTCCTCTCAATAAGGAGCGCCGCGTGGCCAAAAATAGAAAAGCAATTCGCCGCAAGTGGACAACGGACGAGGTTCGCGACCTTAAGGCGTTAGCGAAGCAAAAGTTGGGCGCAGCGAAAATCGCAAAAAGGCTAAAGCGCACGAAGAGCGCTACGATCGCTAAGGCGTTTATCCTAGGCGTGTCGCTGGAGACGCGAGGTTAATCCCCACCACGGCAAACCAAACGGTGCTAGAATTTGCCTGCCCACGTGAGTCGGGGACATCTAAGATGACTTCAATTATCGAATGGGGACCGCTCCAGAGAGCGACGAATGCCCTCCACCAGCCCGTGATCTGCCGGAACTTCGATGTCAGGTCGCGAGATGGCTATGTCAGCGGACAAATCGTTGTCGACGACACATCCGATCCTGCCGCAATGTCGGAATGCGAGAGCCGGCTAGCCTTGCTGCTGAGAGACGCCCTCACCGATCTTGGCCGGTAAGTCAGTCCAGCAAGTCGTCATCATCCTCGGCTGACAGCGAGCGCCGCCACACTGGTAGCTTTCGTCGTGAGTGGCGCTGATGCCAGCCGAGGAAAAGTAAACCCGATTGGCAACCACCAAGCTGCACCACCCATAACGTCACGCCGTCCGGCGCATGTGACACAATTCGCCGAGTGCGGCAGTTGCGTTCTTCGTCACGCGCTTCGTCTACACGCGCAGCAGCCGCCACCTTACATTCATGGCCGCCTATCCAGCATTTGTCGCGATTGACAAGTAAAACCCGATTGTCGTGACAGACAATATGGCGAACGTAGACCACCCGTCTCACCGTCTTCGCTGCACAGGCTGCGTGTTTCGGCAATTTCCGGACACCGATTTCGGTAATTCGCGGACGGCGATTTCAGTAATTCCGGGACAGGGATTCCGCTAAATCGCGGACAGTTGCGCGAGGTTGGTTTTCGGGAGCGCCGTTCAGGCACGCGAAGATTCGGAACCACATCCAGGTGGTTTCAGATTCAGACAGGAAGCCGGTTACCAACTCCTCGGCGAAGCGCTGCACCGCCAGCGCGTCCTCGCGATACTCTGGCAGTTGGCAGGTAATCTGACTTGCCTGTCGGCGACGCCAATCCTGCGGTTGCTCGCTCATCCCATTGCTCTCTGCTGCCAGTCTTGGCTGTAGCTTGTTCGTACAGGTATTCATGGTCGGCTATTCCGGGCTCGGCGGGACACACTGATGAGCGTGGCCAGGGAGCTCTCCCGACGTCGGCGGTTGGACCAGGTAGTTCAGCAACCAAAACGAACGTGAGGTGTTTTAGAATCGGGCGACTTTCTAAAAGCTGGGAGAGTCCGATGTTTAGGAAAATCCACTGATCGCAGTTATCGCCGTGGCGTTTGCACCGACTGCTGCCTCTGCGCGTGGAGGCTTCGGCGGCGGCGGTTTTCATGGTGGTTTTCATGGCGGATTTGGTGGCGGCGGCTGGCGCGGCGGTGGTTGGCGCGGAGGCGGGTTTGGAGCGGCCGCTGTTGGACTTGGGATAGGTCTGGGCTTGGCGGGTGCCTACGCTGCCTACGGTTACCCCTACGGATACGGCTACCCGTATGGGTATGGCTACGGTTATCCGTATGGCTACGGCTACCCGTACAGCGCCAGTTATGGCTATTGCCTCGCAACAGCCAGCCAGCAGGAGTATACTTGCTATTAATAGCGAGCCAACGGCTCATCCTGCTTGAATGTTGAGACAATCGCGACCTGCCGATTGGGGAGCCGCGGGTGCTTTGCCCGGCAAATGTGGAGGGTAAAATGGCCCTGCACTTCAGCCAGGTCTGGACTGGCGATTTGGAGATGTGGATCGCAAGCAGCGACGACTACTCATTCGTTATCAGCAACGAGAGCCGGAGTGGACCCGGGTTGCATGGAGAGCCGGGCTTTGTTGCGTCATATCGCCCCGACTTTCTGAATATGCCCGCAGCTCAAGTGTCCGGGTCGCCCTTCGGCACGTTCGCTGAAGCCGAGCGGGCCTGCAATGCGTTCTTGGGTCGCCTCATTATCGAAGGATGATAGCCGCGCCGTTACCGGCTCCAGAGAATTCGGCTACCAACTAATCGTCAGTCAGAGAAGGTCTGCCGTGCTGAGAGCAATCTTCATTACGACTTGTCTAGTTGCAGCGTCGCCATCGGTTGCCCAGCAGGTGCGGGTGATCACCGGGGACTTTGAGCATGTATACGGACCTGGTGGTGAGGTCCTCGACGATGCCGAGATGCGTGCACGAAACCAGCGGGCTTCTGAAAAGATTCAGATTGAAAAACAGCTCGCGATTGAGAGGCAACAAATCGAGGCCGAGCGACTCAGGCGTCGGTCAGACCAAGAGGCTGCTCTCGCCTACGATGCAACTGCTCCGACGTGGGACTCAACATACGGCGGCTGGTTTTTCGTTAATCGCCATCGGGGCCACCTGAGGATAGGCGTCTCGCCGAGGATGGGCCCGAGGATGGGCGGCTCGCGAACGGCGCCGTAACCAAGCTGACCTCCCCGGCGCTCCGAGGCCAATCGCCGGCTGGTCGAGATCGGGCTGAAGGCGAAATCCAGTGAACGCACGCCGCCGAACGGCAAGTTCGAAAGGGCTGCTTTCGCGCGTCTATGCTGTAACGATCGTCAGATCGTTTGGCACTCGGCGGCTGGGGGTTCGCTCATAGAACGCCAAACATCGCCGAGCATAGAGGACTTCCACCTCCAAGCTGTCGTTCATACTCGGCACACATGAGAATGGCCCCGACGCCGTCGCGTCGGGGCCGCATTTCAATCTCCCGCAGTCGGGGTTGGGCAACTGAAACCACGGAAGCATTGAATTGAACCCGGGCGCTGCCACTTGTTCCCGGTGTCAGCCCACCCGCAGATTTTCGGCTGACGTCTTGCCGCGGTTTTCCCGCTCTTCGTAACTGACCTTTGCACCCTCGTTGAGGCTGCTCAGTCCCGCTTTCTCAACGGCCGAAATATGTACAAAGACATCCTTGCCACCGTTGTCAGGCTGGATGAAACCGTAGCCCTTCGTCGGGTTGAACCACTTCACAGTACCAATCGCCACTAGACAAATCTCCTTTGAGGAATGGCGGCAGCCTAGTTCGACAGCGCGGCATCCCGCAAGGCCCAATGCGGGACCGTTGGCAACAGTATAAGTACGGTAACGTTTTGGAGGAGCGGGTGCGCCGCCCCGCTTGTCAGCTCCTCGATTTTCTTGGGACCGCTAGGCTTCGGAGCGACCTACCGCGCAACCACTGCGCAGCATTGACCTGCGTCATACGGGCGTGACGAGAGTGCTGTTACCGTTGCTGGCATTGCTGACCAGCTGAAATTCCGCGGCCGGGACAAAACATTTCGAGCCCAGCGACGTAGTTTCTCGGGAGATTAGTTGGGCGCTGCAGGCCACTCATTCGAGTGGTAGGGAAAGTGTCGGCAGCGGCTTATTGCCCTGCTCGCAACCTGTTCGCCCCTTGGGCGGTAGACTCGGCGTTGAGGCATCCGCGGCAGTCTCGCCCATGAAGTGGGTCAAATTAACGTCCGATGACCACTCCACATAACCAACGACCGCAAAAGCAACCGCCGCCACGATGACAATACTGACCACCGAAGCGGCGGCTGTTGCCGACCAGCTTTGGCTTTTGAAAAACGGCATCACGATTCTCCGACACCGAGCTGCCACCCGGCGCTTGCGTTAGATCAGCTCGCGATTATCGAGTGTGAACGGCCTCACATTTCACGCGCACTTGATCCTGAGGCAGCGCTTTACTGAGGCGGCGGCTTCGTCGAGCCTGTCATTCCCCTGTGGCATTGGTCGTGCAGCACACTTGAGGCTGGGGATTTCAGTGTCCCAGTTCAGGAAGAAAACGCCGCCGGGCGTGTATTCGTGAGACCGGCGGCGTCTTTTCCTGGGACCTTTATACTGGTCCTAAGTTGACTGCCGCACGGGCGATCGTCTGCCTCAGTTGGTAGTGCCAGCCATCCGGGCCAATGGTGTCGGTGTCGGGCCACTCGTCGCCCTCATCTTCCATCTCGTTCGCGTACCGGAGCACGGCGGCGATGCCGGCAACGGTCGTGGGAATCGTTGACGCCAGTTCCCACGCGGCGGCTCGGGCCGCGTGACCACAAGCCTAATTGTTGTCTTGGGCGTCATTGCCAGCGACAAGCACAACTTGGCAGAGGCTGATCGGCGCCGCGCGTGCCTCTGACCGAACCGCCTATCGTTTGGTGCGTCTTTGCGGAGAAGGAGCCGCTGGGGTTGCCTGCGCTGGGCTTTCAGCCCTTGCAGATTCCAGCGAGTTAACTCGCGCGCTTAGCGCACCGAGCTGGTCGGATATTAGCTTCTGCTCGCCCTGCTGAGCGGAAGTTTTCTGCTGAGCGTCACCGATCTGAGCAGCCTGCCTTTTTTGGCCGGCTTCAATCCCCTGCACCGCCTGTTGGAGAGACGCTAAAGTCTGCTTCATCTCCGCAAGGGCCGCATCCGGTGGAGGTGCGACGGCCGCGCGCTCTTGCGAGGCTGCAAACTTTGTCGCGTTGCTGTAGCTCATCCAAAGCGCACCGCAAGCGACGATAACGGCGAGAACAGCTATGAGCAGCGGAAACGACGATCGCGCCTGTGCATCGCCGGGCGTTGACGAATCGGCGGTCATGAGAAGTTCCCCGATTTGGACAGATGGAAGAACTATCCAATCTCCGGTTTGTTCCGGAGTCACTTGGTTCTGGCAATGACGGCAACCCCGTAGCCTCGCCGCATCACTGCCGACATCATGACGCGTCCACTTCTCCACAGCCACGACACGCTATAGCCGTGCCCTGTTCCGCGCCTCAACTCATTGATAATTTGCGTGGCCACCCTCGGCCTGCTCTCTAGTCAGGATGGGCTCGAAATCTCGGGAGTACATGTTCGGAGCAACGGTCAGGCACCTAGCCGAGCGCGCCAAGGAAGCCCGGCTCGAGGCCGACACCGTCGCCTGCCGCGTGGAATGCCCGCATGCTCGCCTTCCAGGGGCCGGCCCAGCCATCCCCTGCCCTCGGTGATGCGCTCAACGCCGGCTACCGCTACCTTGAGGTCAAATGCCTTGGCTGCGGGACGAATACGTCATCGAAAATGACGACACCGACTGACTGACCGTACTTGGCCGAAAACTTGGCCGATGCCTCACCGGGGCGCCCGACCGGCCGGGCGATAATTGTCACGCCTGGCGCGTCGCACGGGACGGCACAGCATTTACTGCTGGACTGTCCAAACGGATCCAGCGAGGCGCGATGCCGCCGCGGCTAACGCTCCGGCGCGCCCCGGCCCGGCTCGGGCTGTTCCGTTTCCTTTTCCTTGGCCAGCCGCTTTTCGTGGCCGAGATAGACCCTGTCGCGCAACGTCAGCGGCCGGTCATTCGGCATCGCCTCAAGAAACCGCGTGACGTTTTCCGACAGCGCCCGGTCGCGCGCATCAGGACTGTTGGCCAGCGCCCGCGCCACCGTCGCATAGGCGGTCCGCACCCCCTGATGCTTCGCGCGCATCTTCTGCTCCCAGGGGTGCTCGTCCCGCCCTGGATTCTGTTTCCGTTAGTCATAATCCTGTCTGAGCTCGCGGATCATGTCGTGCCGCACCCGCGCCTCCCCGCGCTGCTCCATGCGTGGCATTGCCGTCGCATAGTCGCGCATCCCGACCCCGCGCGCGTAGCGCGGTGTGGCCTCGGCATCGATCCCGCGGTGCCGCAGGCATGCCGCAAACTTCTCCCGGTACTCGTGCAGCTGTGACTTTCGCGGGTTGAATGTCTTCCCTTCCCGGTCTCGGCCGCGCACCGTGACATGGCCATGCGCATGCGCCGTGTCGTCGTGGAAGCACACCACGACATCGACCCGCGGCCGCAATTCCTTGTCGACAAAATCGGTCACCGCATCCCTGAACTTTTCCCGGTCACTTCCCTTCGGTAGCGACAGCACCATGTTGACCGACATCGGCGCCTTTCGCAGGCTCTTGTTCTGCGTCGTCACCTCCGCGCTATCGGCCCAGGCCGCGTGCAGCTCTCCGACCGCTTCCTTCCCTTTCATCGGCCCGTAATCGGATTGCATCTCCACCTTGCCATTGCGGGTGATGTAATCCAAATGTGCCCTCAGATGTCCGGCATCCTTGGTCCGCCCCGACACCTTCACAACCACCTCGGGCGCCTAGCGAACCAGCCGCTCCAGCCGCGTCTTCGAGGCCGGCGATACCCCGAGGCGTGGCCCGCCGCTGCCGCCCGACCCGGCGCGATGAGGACTTGGTCGATGCATCGGTAGCAAAGCGGCTCCTCCAGGCCATCATCGACAATCTGCCGGAGCCAGTTCCCGGGGGGAGGCCGGTTCACACGATCGGCATTCCGGCGGCACGATCCGGTTGCGGGGATTGCCGCAATTTGTCTGGCGCGGGGCGGCGCCTATACGTTCCTGCCGAGCCTTTCGGCGATCCGCTTTTTGGGATCGCAGATGATGTGAGTCGACCACAGGCCGGGGGTCATTCGGCACTAGTTCAACACTCTCACCAGGTCATCAGCCTCGCGCAGATCGTGGGACGTTTCCGCGGATGCAAATTTCGCCCGGATCGATATCAGCAGGTCTCGTGCTTCGGCGCGTCCGGATGCGCTCTCGCCGGCGCTGACCAAGCGCGCGATGCTGATCGCCGTGCGCAATTCCCAACCGACCGCCCCGAGCTTCCTGGCAGAGGCAAGCGAGCGTTTGAACAAGCGCATGGCAGCCCGGTCGTCTCGCGATGGTTCCCGACACAGCAGCGAGCCGTGAATCCGATAAATCTCGGGAGCCGCCCAGCGCTCGCCGGTTTTCTTCATCAGGGACTCAGCCGAAGCAGCGAAACTTCGAGCCCTTTCCATCTGCCCGATCCGTCCGAATTCTGTGGCGAGCAGAATTCGATAGAGTGGCATCTGAATGCACCGGTTCTCGGCGGGTAGTCTGCCGAGCAAGCCGCATAATTGTTCGAGCACTTCCGGCGCGGGGCCTCGTGCCGCCAACGCAGCGGTGGCCCACAATGGGCCGATGACCCGGTACATCGGATAGCCATACTCGTCAGCGACCTTCAGACCGCGCTTGACGCTGGCGAGGTTGGCCGCGAGATCGCCCTCATACCAGTGGTCGGCGACGCCAAGAATGGAGGCAAAAGCTTGCATGAACGGATGTCCGATCTCGTTCGCGAGCTGGCGCGCCGTCACACAGCACTCTCTGGCCCGCCCCGGGCGGCCCAACAACCATTCGATGTGTCCGGAATAGACGAGCGATACGATCAATGGATCATGCTGATAGATCTGGACCAGCTTGCCGTGCTCACGCGGATCGTAGCGAGCGCTGACCAGAGCCGCGAGCTCACTTGCCTGCTCCAAACGACCAAGAAAGAAATTGGCGATTACGGCAGCGGTGTAGGCCATGAGGGCAGCCTCGTCGTCGCGCCACTCTTCTGCCCGCCGGACGAAATCGTGCGCGTTTTCGAGGCCTTTGGTGAGCTCGCAGTTGACCAGCTTGGCTATGGTACTTCCCCACAGCACCGTCGCCTTCTCGCGAATGGTGCCATGGCTCGCGCAAAGCTTGAGTGCACGACTGTAGGGGCCATAGACGTTGGGATCGGACCACCCGGCATTGGCTGTGTACGCCATCGACAAATTGGATTGCAGCGCGATTTCAGCCTCGAAGCGCCGCGGTGACGCCGGCATCTTGGGTATCAGCGAGAGACCTTCGCGAAGATGAGCCACGGCTTCCTTGGTGGCAGAGCTGCGGAGCGCGGATTTGCCCGCCTGAAGCCAGGCCTCGATCGCTTCCGGAATGTTGCCTGCGCGTGCATAATGATAGCCTAACACCGCCGGCTGGCTGCTTTCTCCAATGGCGGCTTCCTGCAGCAGCCACGATGCGACGCGCGCATGGAGCTCACGCCTTTCCTCCTTGAGCAATGAGGAGTAGGCGACTTCCTGTATCATCGCGTGCTTGAACGTGAAGACCTTACCTTGAGACTCTTCGCTACGATACACAATCCCGGCTGTCTCGAGCGCCCGCAACGCGTGTTTCAGCGTTTGGCCCTTGCCTGGAAGCACGCTGAAAATGCCATCATAGTTGAAGCGCCTTCCGAAAACAGAGGCGATCTGGGCGACGCGCTTGGCAGGACCGAGACGATCAAGGCGCTCCATCAGTGAATCGTGAATGCTTGCCGGCACCAGGGTCTCCGGCAACTTCCCGCTCGGCGCAGGGCTCTCGGCCGGCCGCGGGATCGCGCCGGCATCGACGATGGCGCGTGTGAACTCCTCGACAAAGAGCGGCACGCCGTCGGTTCTTTCCACGATCTGGCTGGCAATCCTGCGCGGCACCAAATCGCTGCCCGCCACGGCCACGACCATCTGCTCGCATTCATGCACTGCCAGCTTTTGCAGAGCAATCCGCCGAATTGCCGGCCCTGTCAGCCAGTCGGCCCTGTAATCATCGCGATGCGTGATCAGGACCATGATCCGCTCGCCGGGACAGCGTGCGATCACGCGCACCAGCAGTTCGATGGTGGTTGGGTCCATCCACTGGACGTCCTCGACGATTCCGAGGATCGGCTGCTTGCGCGAGGCTGCGAGAAGAGCATCGACGAACATCTGCAAGGCACGCTCGCGCTCCGCGGGAGATCCGAGATCCGCGGGTTCGTATCCCGGGCATGCGGGTATTGATAGGACTGCTCCGTAGTAACGAAGCGCCTGCTCGACATCAGTGACGGCTCTTGCCAAAAGCGAGCGCAATTTTGCCAATGCGAGTTGAGCGTCGTCGGTGTCCTGGATGCCGGTCGCACGTGTGAGCCGCTCGATTTCCGGGGCAAGCGGTGTGTTGACGTGGAATGGTGAGCATTGCAGCGATAGAACATCACGCGGAGACGCATCAAGGGAACTGCGAAACTGGCGGATCAAACGTGACTTGCCGATGCCGGGTTCACCGGAAATCACACCGACCTGTCCCGAGCCGGCGAGGCTCTTCTGCCACATCTCGGCAAGCAACGTACTTTCGCCGGTTCGGGCTATCATCGGGGCGAGAGGCGACCTCCGCGCTCGGTCGAACCTGCTCTCGCTGGACGCAAGCGCCTCTGCGCGCCAGGCTTCGACAGGCTCCTCGACGCCCTTGAGTGGTCGTCTGCCAAGCGGCACGTAGCTGAACGTTCCGCGAGTCAGCTCGTAAGTGCTTGAGCCAACCACGACGCCGTTCTCGCTGGCGAGCCCCTGCAGACGGGCAGCGACATGTGCCGAACTACCGAACACTTCCCGCCGATCGGGCGGCTCGCCGGGCACGCTGCCGACGACGACGACCCCGGTATTGACCCCGACGCGCACGCCGAGGCGGACAAAACTGCCATCCGACAGCAGAAAGTTGTGATCCTTGATCGCCGCGGCGACCGCCAGCGAAGCGCGGACCGCGCGCTCAGGGTCATTTTCGTGGGCTTGCGGGACGCCAAAATACGCCAGCAATCCGTCGCCAATCATTCTGGCGATATGACCGCCGTAGCGGCGAATCTGCTCGTCGCAGATATCGCGGTAAGTTCTGATAACCGCGAAGAACTCCTCGGGATCGATCCGCTCGCTCAGCGGTGTCGAGCCGACGATGTCGATAAATACCACGGTGAGCTGCCGGCGTTCGGCATGCAGAGCTTCATTCTCGACATTCGGCGGCGCCTGCGTCCGCTGAAGTCCGCCCGAACGATCGGGCTTCGGCTGGCTGCTCATGACCCACCGTGTTCAGTTTCCGCCGTGCCGGGAGGCAAGGTCGACGGCAAGCCGCG
The DNA here is from genome assembly GCF_032654765.1 of Bradyrhizobium sp. 33ap4. NCBI lineage: Bacteria > Pseudomonadati > Pseudomonadota > Alphaproteobacteria > Hyphomicrobiales > Nitrobacteraceae > Bradyrhizobium > Bradyrhizobium sp. 33ap4. The sequence continues at coordinate 24,950 of NZ_JAUMTJ010000089.1, forward strand.
TCAGGTTGACGCTGCCGAGCGGCCTGTGCTCGGGCAAACAGTTCCATGGATTGAACACCATGTTCCCGCGGCCGTACAGCGCATTCTGCGTCAAACCCTGCCCTGGAGCGGCAGGTGTCTCAGGCGCACTAGCCACTCTAGAGGACGGGGCCACCACCGCGAAGCGCCCTCGACGTCATCCGACGTGGCGGCGTGCTGTACCCGTATGGAGAAATCGAACACGACGTCATCGCCCCCTTGATGCGTACGCGAGTCCAGAACCCTCACAAGCGCTTTCTGGAGAAAGCTTTTCGATGGGCCAAAACGCAAACGTCCACCATCTGGTGTCCTCAATTTGACCACCGGAAGGACCGACCAAATAGCGCGCGACCTTGCGTTCGCCGATCTTCGGCTTCGGGTCACGAACGTCGCCCTCTGCAATAGACGGTGGCTTGTCGATTTCCGCTATACCCCGTTGGCGACCGAAGTCGTGTGGCGGCGCAATATGTCGCGAAGGCACAAAGGACTAAACCGCTCGCGCGGTAGGACGCCGCGGCTGGCGGCACGGCCAAGACGATAGCGCAACGGGGCGTCCTGTC
>NZ_JAUMTJ010000090.1:0-25268 GCF_032654765.1 Bradyrhizobium sp. 33ap4
CTCGTGCCGCCAGAGAACTTGCCGATCCTAAGCTGGCTCGGTATCAAACCGTCAAAATCACTGTGACGAGCCACTAGCCGGCTCCAAATGAAAAGCGGCCCGGCGTTGCCGCCGGGCCGCTCGTTCGCACACGATCAGTGTCGATCGCGCTTAGCTGTAGATCTCGAACAGGCCGGCGCCGCCCTGGCCGCCGCCGATGCACATGGTCACGACGCCCCACTTGGCCTTGCGGCGACGGCCCTCCTGCAGCAGGTGGCCGGTGAGCCGGGCGCCGGTCATGCCGAAGGGATGGCCGATCGCGATCGAACCGCCATTGACGTTATACTTCTCGGGATCGATGCCGAGCTGGTCGCGCGAATAGAGGCACTGGCTGGCGAACGCCTCGTTGAGCTCCCAGAGATCGATGTCGTCCACCTTCAGGCCGTGGCGCTTGAGCAGCTTCGGCACCGCAAACACCGGACCGATGCCCATCTCGTCGGGCTCGCAGCCGGCCGAGGCCCAGGCCACGAAGCGGCCGAGCGGATTGAGGCCGCGCTTCTCGGCGTCCTTGGCCTCCATCAGCACCACGGCGGCGGCGCCATCGGAGAGCTGGCTGGCATTGCCGGCGGTGATGAACTTGCCCGGGCCCTTGACCGGCTCGAGCTTGGCCAGGCCTTCCAGCGTGGTCTCGGGGCGGTTGCACTCGTCGCGATCGACCACGTAGTCGACGATCGACTCGGCCTTGGTCGCCTTGTCGACCACCTTCATCTTCGTCTTCATTGGGACGATTTCGTCCTTGAACTTGTTGGCCTGCTGCGCGGCGGCCATGCGGCGCTGCGACTCCAGCGAATACTCGTCCTGGTATTCGCGGCTGAGCTTGTAGCGCTCGGCCACGATGTCGGCGGTATCGATCATCGCCATGAAGATGTCGGGCGCGGTCTTGAGCAGCTCGGGATCGATCGATTCCTTCGGCGAGCCGCCGCCGGGAATCGAGATGCTCTCGACGCCGCCGGCGACGATGCAATCGGAGCCGTCGGAACGGATCGAGTTGGCGGCCATCGCGATGGTCTGCAGGCCCGACGAGCAGAAGCGGTTCACGGAGACGCCCGCGGTCGACTTCGGCAGGCCGGCGAGCAGCGCCGCCTGGCGGCCGATGTTCGGCGCGCCATGCGCGCAATTGCCGAGATAGCAATCCTCGACATATTCCTTGTCGACGCCGGCGCGGTCGACCGCGTGCTTGATGGCGTGCGCGGCGAGCGACATCGGCGGGGTGATGTTGAATCCGCCACGGCCGGACTTTGCCAGGCCGGTGCGCGCGTAGGAAACGATTACGGCTTCACGCATTGTTTTCTCCCTCTGAGATGACGGTCATTGTGGCGCGTCGTGGCCCGTTCGTACACATTTTTCGGCGGGCGCAACAGCAATACCGGACGCCCCGGAACGACAAACGCCGCCTCCGGGACCGGAGACGGCGTCATGTTCCGCAGATCGGAATATGGACTGCTTGAGCGGTATCTTCCTTCCGTCATGCCAGGCGTTCCGGGCGATGACGAGGACCGCTCAAATAGCGTTTGAAACGCCAGCGCCTTTAAAACGTCAGCGGCTCAGAACGTCAGTGCCTTGGCCTGCTTCACCTGCGGCAGTGTCTGTACCTTGGCGAGCAGCTCCGCCGGCACCGCGCCGTCGACCTCGACCAGCGCAATGGCATCGCCGCCTTGCTTGACGCGGCCGAGATGGAAGGTCGCGATATTGATTTTCGCATCACCCAAGAGGCTCGCGAACGCGCCGATGAAGCCCGGCTTGTCCTCGTTGGTCACGTAGATCATCGACTTGCCGAACTCGGCGTCGACGCGGATGCCCTTGATGTCGACGAGACGCGGCTTGCCGTCGGCGTAGACGGTGCCGGACACCGAACGCTCCTGACGCTCGGTGGTGACTGTGACCGTGATCAGGCTTTCATAGTCGCTCTGCGCGGCGCGGACGACCTCGTCCACCACCATGCCGCGCTCCTTGGCGACGACCGGCGCCGAGACCACGTTGACCTCGCCCAGCATCGGCCGCAGCAGGCCCGACAGCACCGCCGAGGTGATCGCCTTGATCTTCATCTCGGCGACGTGGCCCTCATAGGTGATCTCAGTCTTGAGGATGCCGCTCTCGGTGAGCTGGCCGGCGAACGAGCCGAGCTTCTCGGCAAGCTCGATGAACGGCTTCAGCTTCGGCGCCTCTTCCGCGGTGATCGAGGGGAAGTTGACCGCGTTGGAAATCGCGCCCGACAACAGATAGTCCGACATCTGCTCGGCGACCTGCAACGCGACGTTTTCCTGCGCCTCGGTGGTGGAGGCGCCGAGATGCGGGGTGCAGATCACGTTGGGATGGCCGAACAGCACGTTCGAGATTGCTGGCTCCTCGACGAACACGTCGAAGGCGGCGCCCGCGACATGCTTGGAGTTCAGCGCGTCGACCAGCGCCTGCTCGTCGACCAGGCCGCCGCGCGCGCAGTTGATGATGCGCACGCCCTTCTTCATCTTGGCGATCGCGGCCGCATCGATCACGTTGCGGGTCTTCTCGGTCAGCGGCGTATGCAGCGTAATGAAGTCGGCGCGCTTCAAGAGATCGTCGAGCTCGACCTTCTCGACGCCGATGTCCTTGGCGCGCTCCGGCGACAGGAACGGATCGAACGCGATCACCTTCATGCGCAGGCCGAGCGCGCGGTCGGCGACGATCGTGCCGATATTGCCGCAGCCGATCACGCCGAGGGTCTTGGCGGTGATTTCGACGCCCATGAAGCGGTTCTTCTCCCACTTGCCGGCCTGGGTCGAGGCGTCGGCCTGCGGAATCTCGCGCGCCAGCGCCAGCATCAGCGTGATCGCGTGCTCGGCGGTCGTGATCGAATTGCCGAACGGCGTATTCATCACGATGATGCCCTTGGCGGTCGCGGCCGGGATCTCGACATTGTCGACGCCGATGCCGGCGCGGCCGATCACCTTGAGCCTCGTCGCCTTCTCGATGAGCTTGGCGGTCGCCTTGGTGGCCGAGCGGATCGCGAGGCCGTCGTAATTGCCGATGATCTCGGCGAGCTTTTCCTTGTCCTTGCCGAGGTTGGGCTGGAAGTCGACCTCGACGCCGCGATCCTTGAAGATCTGGACGGCGGCGGGAGACAGCGCGTCGGAAATCAGAACTTTGGGTTTTGTCATCTCGATTGTTCCTTTGCCCTGCCGCGGGCGGGTCTCCTGGACCGATCTGGTGAAGTCTCTGATCACTTCTCCCTCTCCCCGCTCTTGCGGGGGAGGGTTGGGGTGAGGGCAGCCACGAGCGAGGAACAAGCCGAAAGGGCCCCTCACCCGGATCGCTCAGGCGCGCAATTACGCTGCCGAGCAATCCGACCTCTCCCCGCAAGAACGGGGAGAGGTGACAAGAGAAAACTTATGCCGCCTTGGGCAACGCTGCCTTGGTCTCGGCGAATGCCCAGTCGATCCACTGCGTCAGCAGCTCGACGTCCTTTGCCTCGACGGTGGCGCCGCACCAGATCCGCAGGCCGGCCGGCGCGTCGCGGTAATACGCGAAGTCGAAGCCGGCGTTCTCCTTCTCCACCAGCGCGACCAGCTTCTTGCAGAAGTCGGCCTGTGCGTCTGATGGAAGCGAGGTGATCGCGGGATCGGTGAACTTGAGGCACACCGAGGTGTTGGAGCGGATCGCGGGATCCTTGGCCAGGAAGTCGATCCAGGGCGTCTTCGCCTTCCAGTCGGCGAGCGCCTTGGTGTTGGCATCGGCGCGGGCAATCAGCGCCTTCAGGCCGCCGATCGACTTCGCCCAGTTCAACGCATCGAGATAGTCCTCGACGCAGAGCATCGACGGCGTGTTGATGGTCTCGCCTTCAAAGATGCCCTGGTTGAGCTTGCCGCCCTTGGTGAGGCGGAAGATCTTCGGCAGCGGCCAGGCCGGCTTGTAGGTCTCGAGCCGTTCCACCGCGCGCGGCGACAGGATCAGCATCCCGTGCGCGGCTTCACCGCCGAGCGCCTTCTGCCAGGAGAAGGTGACGACATCGAGCTTGGCGAAATCGAGCGGCTGCGCGAAGGCGGCCGAGGTCGCGTCGCAAATCGTCAGGCCTTCGCGATCCGCGCTGATCCAGTCAGCGTTCGGCACGCGCACACCCGAGGTGGTGCCGTTCCAGGTGAAGACGATATCCGACTTCGGATCGACCTTGGAGAGATCGGGGATTTCACCATAAGCCGCGTTGAGCTTGGTGACGTCCTTCAGCTTCAATTCCTTGACGATATCGCTGACCCAGCCCTCGCCGAAGGATTCCCAGGCGAGCGTGGTGACGGGCCGCGCGCCGAGCAGCGACCACAGCGCCATCTCGACCGCGCCGGTGTCCGACGCCGGCACGATGCCGATCTTGTAATCGGCGGGCACCTCAAGCACCTCGCGCGTCAGTTCGATCGCGAGCTTGAGCTTGGCCTTGCCGACTTTCGCGCGATGCGAGCGGCCGAGGGCAGCGTCCTTGAGATTGTTGGGGTTCCAGCCGGGGCGCTTGGCACAGGGGCCGGAGGAAAAATGCGGCACTTCAGGCCGCGAAGCGGGCTTCGCTGCAGTCATAATCTACCCTTCCAGATAGCTGCCTCTCGGTGGGGAGAGGTTTCCCGCGGTCGGGGATAGTGGAAAGGTACCCAAACGTCAAGAAAGTTCGGACTCGTCTGGAACAATCCGGGCATCACGGCTGATTGATGGGGCGTCCTCGACCTGCTGGATCGTCTCCTGATCGAGCAAATCTGCCGCCAGAGTCATGATCTTAACTGCCCTGCGCCGGCTCGATACTTTCAGAATGCGCTTCTCGCCGGCCTGCACGATGTATTCGTTGCCGACCCGCACGATCGAATAATCCGACATTCCAATCCCCAGTTGCCCGCCGCCCCGTGGAGACGTCCGACATACCGGACTCGTTCCGACCCGTAAAATCACGGAGACCGGCTTAGTTTATTGGCTGTTAACCGGATCGCAGACTATCCGCTGCTGCAGGTATTGCCCGGTAGATGGCACAACTTCTTGCACGCGTTTCAAAAGCGAATCGTCATCCCGACATGGCTGCGCGCGAACCCGAGCCGTTCATAGAAGCGCTGCGCATCGACCCGCGTCTGATGCGTCAGCAGCTCGACGAGCATGCAGCCTCGCGCGCGCGCCTCCATGACTGCCCACTGCACGAGCTTCTCGCCGATGCCGCGGCTGCGGCAACGCTTTGCAACGCGAACGTCTTCGAGCAGGCCGCGCGAGCCGCCTTGCGAGCTGATGCCCGGCAGAACCGCGAGTTGCAGACAGCCGACGACGACGCCGTCCCCGTCGACGGCGACGACGAGCTGCAAATTGGGATCGCGCTCGACCCGCGCGAAGGCCTCGTAATAGCTTTGCGGCAGCGGATCCTCGATCCGCTCGCGCGCACTGCCGAGCGGATCGTCCGCAAGCATGCCGACGATGGCGGCGACGTCTTCGCGGCGAGCGCGGCGGATCGTGATGGATGAAGCTTCAGTCATGGCGGCATTCACCTGAGGTCAGCGGACCGGCGGCAGCGCGAGCACGCGCTCGGCATCGGCGATCCAGCGACGGATCACGGGATAGCGCGCGAGTTCGAGGCCGCCATCCTCCGCGACACGGGTATAGGCGAGCAGCGAGACGTCGGCGAGCGAGAACGCGTCTCCGACCAAAAATTGCGTGCCCGCAAGATGCCGCTCCAGATGATCGAGCGCGACATAGCCGCGCTTGATGAGATTCGGATCGATCTCCGAGATGGCCTTGCCGAGATACACGGCCTGAAAGCGGCAGACGGCCACATAAGGCTCGTGGCTGTTCTGCTCCCAGAACATCCAGGCATCCATCTGCGCCGCGCGATAGGGATCGCTCGGGATCAGGTCGCTGCCGCGCGCGAGATAGCGGATGATGGCGTTGGATTGTGCCAGCGTGCGGCCGTCATCCAGCTCCATCGTCGGCACTTGGCCCCAGCCGTTTCGCTTGAGGAATTCCGCGGTCCGGCTGCCGCCCTTCATGGTGTCGATCTCGACCCATGTGTACGGCAGCGCCAGCCTGTCGCACACCCATTTCACCTTCAGGCAGTTGCCTGAATTGGCGTCGCCGTAGATTTTCATGTGATCGCGCTCCGCACCGTGTGGCGACAGAGCAGCAGTCGCTCCCCGGTCTGTCAACCGTCGCCGGCTACGGCAGCGGCGATCAGAACTTGTAGCCGGCGCCGACCCGGAAGCTGTTCATGTCGACGGCGATATTCTTGACCGCCGCGAAGCGCACATATTCCCACTCGCCGCGGAGAAACAACCCGCCGACCACGCAATATTCAAGCCCGAGGCCCGCGGTCCAGCCGACCGCATAGTTGTTCACCCGCTGCTCCGTCTGGGCGGCGCTGCCTGAGCCCAGGTAGTCGTTATGCTGAATTGTAACGGTGTTGTTGCCGACCGTCCGGGTCTCGGCCCAGGCATCGTACTTGTCAAACGACACCGTCGCCGAACGCGACACGGACATGCGTCCCACCGCAACACCGCCGAACATGTATGGCAGGAAGTTGCCTGCCGCCCATCCGGCGCGTCCACGGAAGGTCGTGACGTCCTTGACCTGCAAGGCGGCGCTCCCCGACAACGTGGTGTTGTAGGTGTAGGTGTGCCCGCTCGGAGGAGTCTCGCCCTTGGGATTCACGATCTGCCGCGTCATCGAGTCGCCCGCCGAACTTTCGAGGCCGTTCAGGTAATTGTAGTTGGCCTCGACGCCGAGCACGACGTCGTCCCATTGCCAGTTGCGGCCGACGAACGCGCCGAACCCGTTGCTCTGCGCATGGTTCTTCGGCAGCAGGGCCCAACCCGAAACCGGGTCGGCCAGAACGCTCTCGCGCAGCATGAAGGAGGTCATCGCGCTTGGCGCGTGGCTGAAATCGATGTCGCCGGAGGAATAGCCGATCTGGCCGCCGACGTACCATCCTTCCCAGTTCCCGCTCCTGCTCGGTGCATCGACATAGGAGCCGCGCAGGATCGGAAAGTCCGGCAGGTCGGCAGCCTGCGCGCCGGTCACCGTTCCAATCATCATCGCCGCCAGCACCAACCTACGCATTGCAACGCTCCATCCACCGCACCGATTTCGCGTTGATCATCGCCTGTTAACCTTAACCAATCGTTGTCGTCGCCCGTTTTCGAGCATGCAAGTTGCAGAAGTGCGCGACATGACGCGGCAAGTTCGCGACATGACGCGGCAAAGAAAAACGGCGCGGGATGGTCCCGCGCCGTTGCAATCGTTAACCGTGAAGGCCCGAAATTAACCCTTGCGGATCAGCGGCGGCGGAGGCGGCGGCACGTCGCAGCACGGCAAGTTGAAGCGCACGCCGAGCTTCACGTCCTGCGAGATGATGTCGCGGTACTGGAAGCTCGAGGGACCGGCCGGCGTGCCGTCGAAGAAGTGACCTTGGCCGTGGGCGGCAGTGCCCATGTCGAGGTAGCGATAGGCCAGTTCAACCGTGAAGTTGTTGGTGACCTTGTAGGCGACACCGGCATGCAGCGCCCAGGCGAAGTTGGTCTTGGTGGCGCCATCGGCGATGAAGGAGCTGGTGAGGCCCGACCCGCTCGGGAACGTCGCGACGTCGGAGAAGGCCGAGGTCTTGATCGTCGCGGCACCGACACCGGCACCGATGAACGGGGTCAAACAGCCCCAGGTGCCGAGATCAGCGTAGACGTTGACGAGGCCAACCCAGCTCTGGATGCCGCCATGATAGGCGTCGCTCAGCGGGCTGGGCCCGGGGAACGTGAAGAAATCGGTGCCGTTGAAGCTCACCTTCGAGCGATACTCACCGGTGATGTCGGCGCGGAACCAGCTGTTGAACTGATAGCCGACGCCGATGCCGTAGAGCACGCCGCCGTCGAAGCCGTGGCCATACTGGTTGAAGGCGGTGCCGGCCGGCAGTGTGTCGTAGGCGTTGACGTGCAGCTTGGCCTGGGTGTTGGTCATGCCGATGTCGCCGCGCAGATACCAGCCGCCGAAATCCTGGACCGGCGGAGGAGCATACGCCATCGGAGGTGGCGGCATGATGGGCATGTCGGCGGCGAACGCCGCCGAGGACAACAGAGATGCCGCACCGGCGGCAATCAGGGTCTTTACGCTACGCATTGGCTTCGTCCTTTTGGGCCAAGTGAGGCGACACGAAAGCCCCACGTCTGAAACTCACGGCCCGGACGATGGCAGGAAATGTTTAAGCGGCACTTAACCCTAATTTTTAAGGTTGATTTTCTCTCACCTTTCTCTGCGGCTGTCGCTTATGGGTCCATAAATGACGCAGGTTGGCGACGAAACATCGCGATCCCGCCAAAAGTGCTAATGAAGCGTTGACGCATCCGCGCCGTTCGCAAGGCACGCGAGCCGGGTGTGTTAGCGAATGCTTAACGCGGGCGTCGCGTCCGCGGCCGAGCGTTCAGCGCACGGCCCGCGGCATCCTCGGCAGGAACACCGCGAGCAGGCCGATCGCCGGCAGGAAGGCGCACAGCTGATAGACGAAGGCGATCGAGGTGTGGTCGGCGAGCTTGCCGAGCACGGCGGCGCCGAGCCCGCCGATCCCGAAGGCGACGCCGAAGAACACGCCAGAGATCATGCCGAAGCGATGCGGCATCAATTCCTGCGCGAACACGATGATCGCCGACGTCGCCGACGAGATGATCAAACCGATCACCACCGTCAGCACGGCGCTGGCGAACAGGCCGGCATAGGGCAGCGCCAGCGTGAACGGCAGCGCGCCGAGGATCGAGAACCAGATCACGTATTTGCGGCCGAAGCGGTCGCCGAGCGGACCGCCGATGAACGCACCCGCGGCGTTGGCGGCAAGGAAGACGAACAGATAGAGCTGCGCCGCCTGCGTCGAGACACCGAACCGGTCGATCAGATAGAAGATGTAATAGCTCGACAGGCTCGAGACATAGAGCTGCTTGGAGAACAGCAGCGCGACCAGCACGATGAGCGCGATCTTCACGCGCCGCTGATCCGGATGGTCGGGATGCCGCGCGCTGGCGGCCGTCTTCTTGCCCGATATCTGCGGTTTGTACCAGACGCCGATGCGCCAGAGGATCACGATGGCAAGGAACGCGATCGAGGAGAACCAGGCGATCGAGGGCTGACCGAACGGCACCACGATCAGTGCTGCGAGCACCGGCCCCATCGAGGTGCCGAAACTGCCGCCGAGCTGGAACACCGATTGCGCGAAACCGTAACGTCCGCCTGACGCCAGCCGCGCGATGCGCGACGATTCCGGGTGGAACACCGCGGAGCCAAGGCCGACCAGCGAAGCCGCAATCAGGATGACCCCATAGGTATGCGCAACGCTGAGCAGCAACAGACCGAAAAAGGTGAAGCCCATGCCGATCGCAAGCGAGAACGGCTGCGCCTTCTTGTCGGTGAAATGCCCGACCAGCGGCTGCAGCAGCGACGCCGTGAACTGGAACGCCAGCGTGATCATGCCGATCTGCGCGAAGTCGAGCGCGTAATTGTCCTTCAGGATCGGATAGACCGAAGCGATCAGCGACTGCATCGTGTCGTTGAGGAAGTGCGAGAAGCTGATGCCGGCAAGCACGACATAGGCCGGCCCCGCAGCGGCGGCAACCTTCGCGGCCGTCAGCTCCGGCACCGCCACCGGCTCGCCCAGCGCCTGTTTGCTCACGACGGGTTTGTTCAATGCAGCATTCCCGGACAGATTCGCAAAAATACCTCCGTGTCGTACGACGCGGAGGTGAGGTAAACCAGTTGCGTTAGCCGATGGCAGCGATGCGCTGTGTGGCCAGCCGGCGGCCAAACTCTATCCCCGTCACCCTGAGGAGCGCCAACGGGTCCGCGCAAAGCGCGGCCCGATGACAGGCTCCGCGCGTCTCGAAGGGTCCACGGCCCGGCGCTCGCCACATTGCGACAATGGGCCGTGCATCCTTCGAGACGCGCGCAAGGGCGCGCTCCTCAGGATCACGAGCTGACGAGGCCGGACGGGGCTTAAGCCGCGGCGGCGTGGCCGAGTGCGCTGACGATGTTGTCGACGACCTCTTCCACCAGGATACGATCGTCGCCCTCGCCCATCACGCGGATCACCGGCTCGGTGCCGGAGGGGCGGATCAACAGACGGCCATGGCCGTTGAGGCGCTTCTCGCCGTCGGTGATCGCGGACTTGACCTCGGCGTCGTCGAGCGGCTTGCCGCTGCGATAGCGCACGTTCTTCAGGATTTGCGGCAACGGGTCGAAACGCCGGCAGATCTCCGACACCGGGCGGCGCAGCTTCTGCACCACGGCCAGCACCTGCAGTGCCGCGACGAAACCGTCGCCGGTCGTCGAATAGTCCGACATGATGATATGGCCCGACGGCTCGCCGCCGAGATTGTAGCCGCCGCTCAGCATCTGCTCGAGCACATAGCGGTCGCCGACCGGCGTGCGGACCATCTGCAGCCCGAGGCCCTGCAGGAAGCGCTCCAGCCCGAGATTGGACATCACGGTCGTGACGATGCCGGGCTTGGCGAGGCGCCCCTCCTCCTTCCAGCTCTGCGCTATCACCGCGAGCAGCTGGTCGCCGTCGACGATGTGGCCGCGCTCGTCGACCAGGATGACGCGATCGGCATCGCCGTCGAGCGCGATGCCGATGTCGGCGCGCATCTCGCGCACCTTCCGCGACAGCGCTTCCGGCGAGGTGGAGCCGCATTCCTTGTTGATGTTGAAGCCGTCGGGTTCGACCCCGATCGGCACCACGTCGGCGCCGAGCTCCCACAGCGCTTCCGGCACCACCTTGTAGGCGGCGCCATTGGCGCAATCGACCACGACGCGCAGGCCGTCGAGCGAGAGATCGCGCGGCAGCGTGCGCTTGGCGAATTCGATGTAGCGGTCATGGACGCCGTCGATGCGGCGGGCGCGGCCGAGGCTCGCGCTCTGCGCCAGGCGGCGGTCGAGCGATTCGTCGAGCAGCTGCTCGATCTGCTTCTCGACATCGTCCGACAGCTTGAAGCCCTGCGGGCCGAACAGCTTGATGCCGTTGTCTTCGAACAGATTATGCGACGCCGAGATCATGACGCCGAGATCGGCGCGCATCGACTTGGTGAGCATCGCGATCGCCGGGGTCGGCATCGGGCCGACCAGCAGCACGTCCATACCGACCGAGGTGAAGCCCGCGACCATGGCGTATTCGATCATGTAGCCGGACAGCCGCGTGTCCTTGCCGATCACGACGCGATGGCGATGATCGCCACGCTGAAACACCAACCCTGCGGCCTGCCCCACCTTGAGCGCGAGCTCCGGCGTGATCAGCCCATTGGCGCGGCCCCGAATTCCATCGGTCCCGAAATATTTGCGGCTCATGTAACCCCCAAGACGGACCTCTCGAACCACCCGGCGAGAGAGTCCTGAACGCCCACCAGTCTAGCGTGCATCGGCCTTATAGACTGCCAGGCGCTAAAAGGACTTCAAAAAATATGATGAATCATTACCGGGGCTAAACCCCGTGCCTCTACATTAAGGCACTGAAAGATATAACATTATTACTCTTTCGGCAACCTGGGGAACGAACGTCGTCCCCTACCCTTTGCCGTTGCGCTTGACGTGCTGGTCACCCTTGGTAGGGGCCGGCTGGGTGACATTGACGGGGTCGGAACCGGGAAACGTCTCCTCCAGCCCCTCCTCCAGGGCCTCGTCGAGCCGGCGCTTCTCGGCGTTCTCGTCTGCTTTTGCTTTCGGTTTGGAGCCTGATTGGGTCATCGCGCTCTCCCATCCGTCTTCGATTTGGCAGGTCCCCCATCCATGCTAGATGACGGCAAGATCGAACACCCGCAAGACTTGCTGCCTAAACAAGGCTCGCGACATCGAACTTGCGACACAGAAGAAGGGCCGGGACCGTCCATGAAGCACATTACCTGCATCGAAGATCTGCGCCAGCTGCACAAGCGCCGGGTGCCGAAGGCGTTTTTCGATTATGCGGACCGCGGCTCCTACACCGAGGACACGCTGCGCGCGAATTCGGAAGATCTGCAGCAGATCAAGTTCCGCCAGCGCATCCTGGTCGATGTGTCCAAGCGCACCCTGGCGACCACGATCCTCGGCGAGCCGGCCGCGATGCCGCTGATCCTGGCGCCGGTCGGCCTGCTCGGCATGCAGCATGGCGACGGCGAGATCTATGCCTGCCGCGCCGCGCAGGCGGCCGGCATTCCCTTCACCCAGAGCACGATGTCGATCTGCTCGATCGAGGACATCGCCGCCGCCGTCGACAAGCCGTTCTGGTTCCAGCTCTACGTCATGAAGGACCGCGGCTTCATCAAGTCGCTGATCGAGCGCGCGATCGCGGCGAAATGCTCGGCGCTGGTGTTGACCGTCGACCTGCAGGTGATCGGCCAGCGCCACCAGGACATCAAGAACGGCATGACGGTGCCGCCGGAATGGTCACTGTCGAAGCTGATCGACTTCGCGACCAAGCCCGCCTGGGTATCAGGCGTGCTGCAAGGCAAGCGCCGCACCTTCGGCAACATTGCCGGCCACGTCAAAGGCACCGAGGATCTGACGAAACTGTCGGAATGGACCGCCTCGCAGTTCGACACCTCGCTGAACTGGAAGGACATCGACTGGATCCGCAGCATTTGGCCGGGCAAGCTGATCCTTAAAGGCATCCTCGACGTCGAGGACGCCGAGCTTGCCGCCAAGACCGGCGCCCAGGCGATCGTGGTCTCCAACCATGGCGGCCGCCAGCTCGACGGCGCGCCGTCCTCGATCGAGGTGCTGCCGGAGATCGTCGATGAGGTCGGCTCGAAGCTCGAGATCATGTTCGACGGCGGTATCCGCACCGGCATGGACGTCATGCGGGCGCTCGCGCTCGGCGCGAAGTCCTGCATGATCGGCCGCGCCTATGCCTATGGCCTCGGCGCCGGCGGCCAGGAAGGCGTCGCCAAGGCGATCGATATTCTGGGCAAGGAGCTCACCACCACGATGGGACTGTGCGGCGTCAACACCATCGCCGAGATCGACGATCACGTGCTGGCGGTTTAGCGCGGAGCGGCAGCCTCTCTCAACACGTCGTCCCGGGCAAGCGAAGCGCGACCCGGGACCCATAACCACCGATGGCCGTCGTTTCGCAACGCCGCGGCGACAGCGCGCTTCAACAACTCAACCCTGTGGTTATGGGTCCCTGCTTTCGCAGGGACGACAGCGGAGCCTGTTCGGCATCACATCGGCGGCGCAATCCCGTCGCGGCCGACATTGACGCGGTTGGCTTCCAGCGTGCCGTCGTCCTTCTTCACCGCGCCGAAGATGATGATCTTGGCGCCCGGCTTCAGCTCCGACTTGTCGCCGGCGACGAAGGTGACGACCGGGGTGCCCGGCGGCACCACGACTTTCTTCTCGCCGTCCTTGTACTTCACCGTGATGTTCTGACCGTCGGTGCCCTTCACGGTCTCGGCGACGGTGGCGTTGGTCATGGTCGAATTGGCGCGCAGGTCCCAAGGGCGGAAGCCTTCGGCGGCGCCGCGCTGGTTCTCCGGGAAGATGTGAACCGCGATCGCCTTCTGCGTTCCGTCGGGCTCGGGCATCGCGGTGACGCCGATATAGGAACCGGGCTTGATCTCCGACAGATCGGTCTTGGCGACGCCGAACACCGCGACGTTGTCGGTGGTCCGCACCTTCATGTCGGCGCCGTCGCGCGACTTGATCGACAGCATGGCGCCGTCGACGGCCTCGATGGTGCCGCGGATGCGCACCGCCGGCGGCTGCTGCGCGGATGCAGCCGAAGCAAAGGCAACAAGAAGCAATGCGGCGAACAGCGTCGATTTCGGCATGGTGTCCCTCATGGGTTGGGCTGGCGAATCAGGGAACACCGGGGAGTTGGTGGTATTCCGTGCAAGCCACAACTCCTCGCGGAAGCGACGGCTCACACGACAACTACGCGCCGGACGAGGGAACTGTTACTGCGATAACGGACAGGTGATGCGCTCGCGTGTTCTGATGTAGCCCGTTCAGATCGTCATTCCGGGATGGTCCGAAGGACCAGACCCGGAATCTCGATATCCCGACGCTTCGCATCGCCCCGGGATGACATTGTGCGTCACATCGGCGGCGTAAGGCCGTCGCGGCCGACGCTGACGCGGTCGGTCTCAAGCGAGCCGTCCGGCAGTTTCTTCATGAAAGCGATGACCTTGGCGCCGGCCTTCAGGTCCGCCTTGTCGCCGGGAACATAGGTTACGACCGGTGTATCGGGTGCGACCTCCACCTTCTTCTCGCCGTCCTTGTATTTGACCAGCAATGTGTGGCCGTCATTGCTGACGACGGATTGCGCGACGGTCGCATTGGTCATGCTGCTGTTCGGCTTCAGATCGTAGGGCCGCGAGCCTTCGCCGGTACCGCGCATGCTCTCCGGGAAGACATGCACCTCGACCGCCTTCGGTGTGCCGTCGGGTCCGGGCACGGTGGTCGTGCCGATGAAGGAACCAACCTTGATGTCGGATAGCGCGATCTTGGTGAGACCGAGCACCACCATGTTGCCTGCCATGTGCAGCTTGACGTCCTCGCCGCTGCGCGACTTCACCGCGAGCGTATCGCCGTCGACGCTCTCGACGGTTCCACGCACCCGTGTCGGCGTCGGCGGCTGCTGCGCGAGCGCGTAGAGCGTGGACACCGTCACCATCGCGAGCGCGATGAACGGCCGAATGAGATGGGAGCGGCTGGCAGGCATGACTGATCTCCGGGAGGGAACGCGGGGGGACTAACACCAGACCCCGTTCCGGAGATGCTATTCCAGGCCTCAAGTCTTTGTGAGATCGGCCTCAACAAGCGTGCGCAGTTCCGGCGTGACCTGCGGACGCCGCCCGAACCACAATTCGAAACCGCGCACCGCCTGGTGCAGCAGCATGCCCAGTCCATCAGCGGTCTTCAGACCACGCGCCTCTGCCGCCGCAAGCAGCGGCGTCACCAGCGGCACATAGACGAGATCGGAAACGACCGCGTGTTGCGGCAGCAGGCCGACATCGATCTCGAGCGCGGGCTGACCATGCATGCCGAGCGAGGTGGTATTCACCAGCAGGCCGGCGCGCGGCAGCAGCTCATCAACCTTGTCCCAGGTCGCAGGATGAACCCGCGCGCCGAATTGCCCGGCCAGCGCGCGGGCACGATCGATGCTGCGGTTGACCAGATGCACGCGCGCGATGCCGCGCTCGATCAGGCCGAACACCACCGCACGTGCCGCGCCACCGGCGCCGAGCACCAGCGCGTCCTCCGTCTTGTCCCAGCCGGGCGCGCAGGCGTCGAGATTGTTGATGAAGCCTTCGACATCGGTGTTGGTCGAGCGCAGCTCGCCATCGGCGAACCACAGCGTGTTGGCGGCGCCGACGGCGCGGGCGCGCGCATCCGGTGCCGACAGCGCCAGCGCGCGCTCCTTGTGCGGAATGGTGACGTTGGCGCCGACGAAGCCGCGCAGCGACAGGCGGAACAGGAAATCCTTGAAGTCCTCCGGCGGCACCGCCTCGATCACATAGCCGCCCTCGATGCCGAGCGTGCGCAGCCAGTAATGATGGATCAACGGCGAGCGGGAATGCGCGGCGGGCCAGCCGATCAGGCATGCGGCGCGGGTTTTGCTTGAGGACGTCATGATCGTGACATCGGCCAAGGCGGGCGCGCTGTCAATGCGTCCGCTTCGCGGTTGCGGCAACCAGCGCGCTGAGGGCGAACGCGGCGGCTGCGGCGAACCAGATCGCGGCGAGGTTGATCCAGCCATAGGCCAGCCCGCCGGCGAGCGCGCCCGCGACCAGCGCCGCCCACAGCAGCAGGTTCGGGAGCCAGGCCCAGCCCGCACCGCCTGTGAGCGCGGCGGCGATCAGCTGACCGGCCTTCACCAGCGCCCCGGTGACATAGGTGAGGCCGAGCCCGGCCCCGCCTTCGAGCTGGAATACGGCGTTCTCGAGCCCCATCGCCAGCACGATGGCGGCGACCGCGGCGTTCGACAGGCCATAGGCATAGGCCACCGCCGCCGCCGTGAGCAGCCACGCCTCGATGAGCAGGAGCAGGGGCTGGCGATGCACCAGCGCGCTGAGCACGATCAGGCTGCCGGCTGCGGCGCCGGCGACGAACAGCACGATCAGCTCCAGCGCTTCCAGCGCGTGCTGCCAATGCCCCTCGGCCAGCGTCACGCCAAGCCGCGTCGAGTTACCGCTCATGAAGGAGACGAACAGCCCGCCGAGATGCAGATAGCCGATGCCGTCGACATAGCCGGCCATTGCGCTGAGCGCGCAGGCCAGCGCCAGGTTACGGCGGGATTCAAGCATGCTGGCGGAAACTGCCTCATAGGAAGGGAATCACGGGCGCTATCTTGGCCCGTCATTCCGGGGCGATGCGACGGCATCGAACCCGGAATCTCGAGATTCCGGGTCTGGTCCTTCGGACCATCCCGGAATGACAATTCGATCACGCCGCGTCGCGATGCGCGGCGATGATCTGGTCGGCGGCGCGGCCTGTCACTTCGGCCATGCGGTCGAACTGGCGGGTGAAGGTGCCGGCGCCGGCGGTGGCGGAGCGCAGTTCGACAATCAAGTCGCCGATCTCCGATTCCGGCATCGTGGCGCGGACGCAATCCCAGCCGATCCAGCCGTCGCGGGTGTCGAAGCCGAGGATCTGGCCGCGGCGCGCCGACAGGATCGCGTTGATCTTGGCGGTGGCGTCGGTCGGACAGACGATCTCGACCATATGGATCGGCTCCAGCAGCACCGGCTGGCACTGCGGCAACCCTTCGCTGACCCCGATCCGCGCCGCGGTACGGAACGCGAGATCGGACGAGTCGACGCTGTGATAGGAGCCGTCGGTCAGCGTGACGTCGACGTCGATCACGGGGAAGCCGAGCGGGCCGCGCGCCAGCGCGTCGACAACGCCCTCTTCCACCGCGCCGATATAGTTGCGCGGCACCGCGCCCCCGACCACTTTCTCGTGGAATTCGAAGCCTGACCCGCGCGGCTTCGGCTTGATGTCGAGCACGACGTCGCCGAACTGGCCATGACCGCCGGACTGCTTCTTGTGCCGGCCGCGCTGGGTGATCGGCCTGCGGATGGTCTCCTGATAGCCGATCGCCGGCGGATGCGATTTGACGTTGACGCCGTAGCGGTCCTTCAGCCGCTCCTGCGCCACGCGCAGATGCATCTCGCCCTGCCCCCACAGCACGGTGTCGTGGGTGCGCGGGTTCTGGATCATTGTCAGCGAGGGATCTTCCTCGTTCAGCCGCAGCAGCGCCTGGCCGAGCTTGACATCGTCCTTGCGGTCGGTCGCGGCAATCGAGATCGACAGCACGGCCGCGGCCGGCTCGACCTTGACCAGCGAGGCCGGCGCCGTCTTGCCGCTCGAGACCGTATCGCCGGTCTTGATCGCATCGAGCTTGCCGAGCGCGACGGTGTCGCCGGCCTCGGCCTGCGGCCGCTTGCTGTCATGCCCGCCCGAGACCGCGAGGATGCCTGAGACGCGTCCGCTCTCGCCGCTTGAGGATTGCAGCGTCGCGCCGTCGTCGAGCCGGCCCGCAAGCACGCGCGCCAGCGACAGCTTGCCGCCGTGCTGCAAGTGCACGGTCTTGAACACGTAGGCCAGCGCATCCTTCTGATCCTTGATGCCGAGCCGATCGGCGGTCTCGGCGACGCCGGGCGCCTCATGGCGCAGCGCCTTCATCAGGCGCAGCACGCCGTTCTCGCGGCTCGCAGCGCCGAGCAGCACCGGACAGATCTGCCCTTCGCGCAGTTCGCGGGCGAGATCGTCGAACACGGCATCGCGCGGCGGCTGGATATCCTCCAGCAACTGCTCCATCAGCGCGTCGTCGTGGTCGGCAAGCTTCTCCAGCATCGAGAAGCGGGCTTCCTTCTCGCGATCGAGATTGCCGCCCTCGAGCGCCATCACCTCCGACGGCTTGTGCTCGCGATAGACGAAGGCGCGCTCCAGCGCGAGATCGACAAAGCCTTCGATCAGATCGCCGTTCCAGATCGGGATCTGGCGCAGCACCAGCGGCACGCGCGAGGCCGGCTGCAGCGTCGCAAGCGTCTCGCGGACGCGCTTGTTGGCGCGGTCGATCTTGTTCAGGAACAGGAAACGGGGAATTCCGAGCTCCTCGAGCTCGCGCAGGATGATCTGCAGCTGCGGCAGCTTTTTCTCGTCGGCTTCGCAGACCACGACCGCGGCATCGACCGCCGGCAACGCTGCACGCATATCGTGCGCGAATTCGATCGAGCCGGGACAATCGATAAAGGTGTAGCTGTCCCCCATAAAGGTGGTGGTGGCGGCGGTCAGGCCTACGCCCATCTTGTGCTGACGCGCCTCGGGGCTGGCATCGCCGACGGAGGTTCCGGCATCGACGCTGCCGGCAGTTTTAATGGCGCCAGTGCGCGCCAGGATCGCTTCCAGAAGTGTGGTTTTACCGCTTTGGAAAGGGCCCACCAATGCGATGCACCGTGGACCTCGGGGACTTCTGACGTCTTGTCCCATTGCCGCCTCCTCGTTTTGGAGCTCGGCCCATGATTGGGTCGGCGACCGTTTATGCTCTGCCTGCGTTTGACATTTGGCAAGCGGGAAAACGTCGCTGCGGTGCGGCGTCGCGGAGGTTTGCAATTCCGAGCCATCGTCCGGACAATTGCATCCGCTGCGTCAGTTCCTTCGCGCAAGTCCCGGAGAAATCTCGCGCCAGCGTGTCGCAAGGTCGAGCAGACGCTGCACGGCGGGCGAGACATCTTCTTCACGCCACGCAATCGTGAGCGGCGCCGTCACCGCCGGCGCGGCCAAGCGGACATACGCCACGCCGCGACCGGTCTGCGCGCGTGCCGCGGCCTCCGGGACGAGCGATACACCGACGCCGGCGGCGATCAGGCCAATCGCGGTTTGCAGATGCAGCACCTCCTGCGCGAGTCGCGGCGTGAATCCGGCGGCCTGGCACGCGGCGACGATCAGGCCGGTGACCGATGGCGCCGGCCGCTCCGGATAGAGCACGAAGGCATCATCGGACAATTCGGCAAGCGCAATGTCGTCCCTCTCGGCAAGCGGATGCGCGCGCGGCAACGCCGCGACATAGGGCTCCTCCAGGATCAGGCGCTGGGCAAGACCCGCCTCCGGCAATAGCGCCGGGCGTGCGAAGCCGACATCGATCCGGCGTCGCCGCAGCGCTTCGGCAATCTCGGCCGCCAGCATCTCGTCAAGCACGAGCTCGACGTCGGGACAGGCGTCGCGATAGCTGCCTATGATATCGGGCAGACCGGCGAACATCGCGGAGCCGACGAATCCGATCGCGAGCTTGCCGGCCTGGCCGCGCCCGACGCGCCGCGTGTCCACAACCGCGGCCTCGAAATTTGCGAGCAGGGAGCGGGCGCGCGCAAGCAGCAGCTCGCCCGCCTCGGTGAGCCTGACAGGACGGCTATTCCGCTGCAGCAACGTCACGCCGAGTTCGTCCTCGAGCTGACGGATCTGCTGGCTCAGCGGCGGTTGTGCGATGTGCAGCCGCTCGGCCGCGCGGGTGAAGTTCAATTCCTCGCCGAGCGCCACGAAATATCTGAGATGTCGCAATTCCATGCCGTCGGTATAGCACGGCGGCGGGTGCCGTCAGTCATACGCAATAGCTCTGCAACCGTATCGAACGAGTATTGGACCGGACGCGCGAACGCGGACAGCCTGCGACAAAGCAAAGGGAGTCCCCATGACGGCGCTGGAAAAAGCCTTCGCAGAAGCAGCCGCGGCAGGCATTACGCAACAGAAGATCGATATCGGCGATTTGCGCGTCAATGTCGCGCGCTTCGGCAAAGGGCCGCCGCTGCTCCTGCTTCACGGCTGGCCGGAGTTCTGGCTGGTGTGGCGCCCGCTGATGCTGCGCCTCGGCGACAGTTTTGAACTGATCGCGCCCGACTTGCGCGGCTGCGGCGACACCGGCAAGCCGACAACGGGGCCCGATGCGTCCGCCACCGCGGAGCGCCACGCGCTGGATATGTTTGCCGTCATGGACGCGCTCGACTATCAGCACTTCGGCGTCATCGGCGGCGATCTCGGCGCCTATGTCATGCAGGCGATGTCGCATCGTCAGCCGCAGCGGCTGACCGGCACGCTCTATCTCTGCACGCCCTATCCGGGCCTCGGGCATCGCTACGGCCAGCCCGGTCACCTGATCGAGGTCTGGTATCAATACTTCCAGCAGCTGCCATGGGCCGCGCAATTGGTCGGAAGCTCGCGCGAGTCATGCCGGCTCTACTTCCGACATTTCCTCGACCATTGGTCGGGCGACGATCCCGCGGTGTTCGGAGGCCTGCTGGAAGCCTATGTCGACAACTTCATGAAGCCGGGCAACATCCAGGGCGGCTTCGACTGGTATCTCTCGTCCGCGCCCAATCGCCGGCTCTGGCTGGAAGGCAAGCTGCCGGCGCAGCCGCGCATCGACGTGCCGTCGCGCTTTCTCTGGGGCCGCCGCGATCCGTTGATCGCGCCCGAATGGTCGGACAGGTTGAAAGACTATTGGAGCGAACCTTCGATCAGGTTCGTCGAGACCGGGCACTATGTTCACGCCGAGGCGCCCGGGATCGTTGCCGAAGAGGCCCGCGGCTTCTTCGGCAAGCTGATCAACCGCACGGGCGCGCGTTAGCGGCCCGGACGGAGCTCGAGGCTTTCGAGGCCGGCGGCGATGTTGATGCCGACCTGGCCCTGCACGCTGAGCGGCTGCAGGGCGATCGTGTTGTCGGAGCCGCCGACCAGCACGTTGCCGCCGACGCCGACACCGAGCGTCGCGCTGCCCTGCGCGCCGGCATAGTTGCCGGAGAGCGCACCCGGCCCGAGCCGCTCCACCGGCGCATAGACGCCCCAGGCCAGCGCCGATTCCTGGGTGATGCCGAGATCGATGCCGACCTTCTGGATGGTCGCGATGTAGCGATCCTCAGGCAGACCATTGGCGCGCAGCACGCAACCGAGATGGGTCACGGAACCGACGATGAAGCCGACGCTCGCGCCGCCGCGGCATTCAAGGACGCCGACCTGCACGCGCTGGATCGGCTGTTGGGCGCTGGCGCTCACGATTGCGGTCAGCGTGGCAATGGCAGCTCCGGCGAGGAAAGTGAAGCGACGCATGTTGGGGAGTCTCCGGCTGAGAGGCATGACGCGAGCAGAGAACAGAACGGCGCCGTGTCTGCGGCGCCGTTCGCATCCTATGCCACAACATCGAACGTCCAGCCAGAATTTGTGGTGCCCGGCCACCGATTGTCAGGAGATGTTGCGGCGCGGCTATGTTCCTCGGGGTCCGCCGATTGATCGAGCAACGGATAGCAAACAACAGACAACAAAAAAGAGGCCCGCTTTCGCGGGCCTCTTTGATCGAACACCGACCAGCCTAGAGCGTTTTCGAGCGAAGTGGATACCGGTTCGCGTGAAGAAAACGCGTCAAAACAAAATCTAGTGGTGGTGATGATGATGACGGTGGTGGCGATGATGGCGGCGCGGACCGCCGTAGGCGACCGGCTCGAGATCGATCCCGGCGATGCCGGCCGCAACGTTGAGGCCGGTCTGGCCCTGCACGCTGACCGGCTGCAGCGCATAGGCATTGTTCGGGCCGCCGAACAGGAAGTTACCGCCGGCGCCGAGGCCGACCGAGGCGTTGACGCCGACGCCGCCGTAGCTGCCGGCCAGCGCACCGCGCGGGAGCTGGGTGGTCGGCGCGCTCACGGCCCAGGCGAGCTGGGTCGTCGCGGTGACGCCGAGGTCGACGCCGATCCGCTTCACGGTCGCAACATAGGGCTCGGGCCGACGGCCGCCGCTCTGGAACACGCATTCGAGGCGCGCGACAGAGCCGACAACGAAGCCGACATTCTCGCCGCCCTGGCATTGCAGGACCCCGGCTTGAACCTGAGGCGCCGCGTTGGCGGTGGCGAACGGCGCCAGCAACGCAAGCGCTGCAAGGGTGAGGGTCGAAAGTCGCATTATCTGTCTCCGCAAGGTGAACTGAACTGAATTCGCGCGGCGGACAGGAAGGAAGGCTCGTGTCCAAAACAAGGCAGTGCGCAAAGCGGCCGTAAAAACTTCCCGCGTGTGGCATCGATGTTCGCACACACGCGCGTGAGGTGAGCAGGATGTGATTTGACTCGTCGAATTTACCGGCGCGATTTCAGCGCACAAACAAAAACGCTCCCGCACCAGGTGCGGGAGCGTTTCTTGATTTCGGATCGACCTACCGCAGATTACCGCAGAAGCGCTGAATACGCTTGCAGGCATCCTCGAGATCGGAAGTCTTGGTGGCGTAGGAGATGCGGAACGCGGGTCCGAGCCCGAATGCCGATCCCTGCACCACGGCGACGCCTTCGCTCTCGAGCAATTCGGTAACGAACGCCTCGTCGTTGTCGATCAGCTTGCCCGACGGCGCCTTCTTGCCGATCGTGCCGGCGCAGGACGGATAGACGTAGAACGCGCCTTCCGGCCGCGGGCACTCGATGCCGCTCGCCTGGTTGAGCATCGACACCACGAGGTCGCGACGTTCCTTGAACACCTTGTTGTTCGCGG
Source organism: Bradyrhizobium sp. 33ap4 (assembly GCF_032654765.1). Lineage (NCBI taxonomy): Bacteria > Pseudomonadati > Pseudomonadota > Alphaproteobacteria > Hyphomicrobiales > Nitrobacteraceae > Bradyrhizobium > Bradyrhizobium sp. 33ap4. Next base: position 22,489 of record NZ_JAUMTJ010000090.1, read on the forward strand.
CGATGAAGTCCTGCGGACCGTTGAGCGCCTCGACCGACGCCCACTGCGCGATCGATGACGGGTTCGAGGTCGACTGCGACTGGATCGTCGCCATCGCCTTGATCAGCTGCGCCGGGCCGCCGGCATAGCCGATGCGCCAGCCGGTCATGCAGTAGGCCTTCGACACGCCGTTCACGGTCAGCGTGCGATCGTACAGGCTCGGCTCGACCTGCGCCGCCGTGGTGAAGACGAAGTCGTCATAGACGAGGTGCTCGTACATGTCGTCGGTCATCACCCAGACATGCGGATGCTTGACCAGCACGTCGGTGATCGCCTTGAGCTCGCTCTTCGTATAGGCCGAGCCGGTCGGGTTCGACGGCGAGCACAGGATCACCCACTTGGTCTTCGGCGTGATCGCCTTCTCGAGATCTTCCGGACGCAGCTTGAAGCCGGTCGAGGCCGGGCACACCACCGGCACCGACTCGCCGCCGGCGAGCGCCACCATCTCGGGATAGCTGACCCAGTACGGCGCCGGGATGATCACCTCATCGCCCGGATTGATGGTCGCCATCAGCGCGTTGTAGAGCACCTGCTTGCCGCCGGTGCCGACGATGACCTGGTTCGGCTTGTAGGTCAGGCCGTTCTCGCGTGCGAACTTGTTGATGATGGCTTCCTTGAGCTCCGGAATGCCGCCGACGTCGGTGTACTTGGTCTTGCCGGCCTCGATCGCGTGGATCGCTGCCAGCTTGATGTTGGCGGGCGTATCGAAGTCAGGCTCGCCGGCGCCGAGGCCGATGACGTTGCGGCCCGCGGCTTTCAGCGCGCGTGCTTTGTCCGTGACCGCGATCGTCGCGGACGGCTTCACACGGTCGAGCGCAGCGGACAGGAAGGCCATTATCATCTCCTGGCAAACGTCGTGAGCCGTAGGGCCACGACTTGATTTGAATGGGATCGCGGCACCCTAGGCCTGTCGCCGCTGCACCGCAAGAAGCTTGGCGGTAAAGCACGAAAACTTTCGCGCATGGCTCGCGGCGCGCGCAATTTTCCGCAAGTTCCGGCACCGGATGACTCATATCCGGCAAGCCCGCTCCGGTCTTGCCGGCGGGCCCTTCGGCGGCATGCACCAGCGCGGATTGCTCCGAGGACAATGCCGCGCGGCAACCTGCCTGACGGCGCTAGCGGCGGGTCGTCAACGCAGACCGGCGCGTCGTGCCGCCAAGGATGGCGCGTTAAGGTTTGTGAATTTCAGCGCGCCGGCCATGGTCGCGACCTTGGCGATCGACCGGCACCGTGCAGAGCGTCGCGCAGGCGTGATCCGAGTTGTTCTGCCGTGTGGATGGAATCGTTCTGCACGTGTGCAGTGCAGTAGACGTTTCGACTTTTTCCACACTGCAGGGCTTGCGACGCACCCCCGTCAGCATCATTGTTTAGCGGCGTTGCGGTGTGACAGGCCGCGCAATTTTTAAGCGTACCGTCTCCCTGACCGAGTGAACCACGACGCAATGTACAAGCTCTATTCGATGCAGCGCTCCGGCAACAGCTACAAGGTCCGGCTGGCGCTTGCCGTGCTGAACACGCCGTACGAGGCGATCGAGATCGACATCCTGCGCGGCGAGAGCCGCACGCCGGAATTCCTGGCCAAGAATCCGAGCGGCCAGGTGCCGCTGCTCGAGGTCGCCGAGGGCCGCCATCTCGCCGAGTCCAATGCCATCCTCTGGTATGTCGCGATCGGCACGCCGCTGGCGCCGGAGTCGCGGATCGAGCGCGCCGAGGCGCTGCAGTGGATGTTCTTCGAGCAGCACGCGCTGGAGCCGAACATCGGCGCCGCCTATTTCTGGCTGTCGCTGGTCAAGGGCGGACGCGACCTGCAGACGCACGCGCTGGAGGACTGGATGGAGCGCGGCTATGCGGCGCTGCAGGTGATGGAAAATCACCTCAAGGAACACGCCTATTTCGCCGCCGGACAGCTCACCGTCGCCGACATCGCCCTTTACGGCTACACCCACGTCGCCGACCGCTGCGACTTCGACCTGGCGACCTTTCCGTCGATCCGCGCCTGGCTCAAGCGGGTCGAGCAGACCCCCGGATTTGTCTCGATGGACTGGCAGCCTGGTACCGAGGCCGAGCCTGAGCCTCGCCTCGCGGCCGGCGTCTGAACGGCCGGGTGTGAATCCAGGGAATAACGGGGAAACTGCCCAAATAACGGGCAAAACTCGCGCCACCGCCGTATTTTAGCCATTTTTGGACGGCGCCGCCGCCGCAATGTTGCCGGTGACAACCGGCAGATTCGCGCGGATGTCGCGAGTGATTCGCTCGCGGCCTGAGGGATTTAGACCATGAAACGGTGGTCCGGCACGGCAGGCTTCGATGGCCGCCCTGCCCCGGTGGCATCATCCCGGCTGACGAACGCGATCGCCGCGTCGCTCGCGCTCGGCGCGCTGACGTTGTGCCTGGTCGTCGCCGTGACGGTGCTGTCGAGCAACATCACCATGGCAACGGCGATCCCGGCGTAATCAAGCAATTTCCGGTTGGCACCTGATCCGCGGCAAGGCGCGGGAGAGACAGCGGCGCGACATGATGAAGACCCCCGTCGGACTGGTGACCGTGACGCTGTCGGCGGCGATCCTGCTGGCGGCATCGCTCCTGATCGTGACCGGCACGCAAGGCGAAGACCGCGCACGCCCCGCGCATGTCACGACGCCGACCGCCAAGCCGGCCCCGCACCACTAATCTTACTGTGTCATAAGTGGATCGGCGGGTCGCGCCCTTTGATGAGCCGGATGCAGCAAGGACACCTTTGC
>NZ_JAUMTJ010000091.1:0-23637 GCF_032654765.1 Bradyrhizobium sp. 33ap4
CATCAGGCTCCTGACCCGCAGACTCGCGGCTGCAGCTAAGGTTGGGTGATTTATGAGTCAGACTCTGAGGAGCGCGCTCGGGGCGATGTCCCTCCACACGTCAACGCTGGCATGCTCCTTCGTGAGCCCGCGCGGCCAGATGCGGTCGACGAGCACCCCTCATGCCGTCCGAGGCCTCGGGCGGCTGGTAGATGCGCTTGACACCAGGCCGCGGGACCGTCAAGACATCGGATTCACCAGCCCTCCCCTCTCCAAAGGAAGGTACCTCGCGTTAGCCTGCCTTCGCGGGACTGACCTTGGGAAAATCGATCGGGGTCTGCACCGCATTGTTCATGAAATTGGTCAACAGGAACTGGGCAGTCAGCGCAATCATCTCGACGATGTTGGCGTCTGTCCACCCAGCATCCCTGACCGCCGCAAACTGGGCGTCGGAAACTTTGCCGCGCGTCTCGATGAGCGCCTTCGCGAAGGCGACCGCAGCCTGGCGCTTGGGATCGCTCGAGCGGCCCTCCCTGTTCAGCCCGATTTCGTCCGCCGGGATTTTGGCCAGGTTGCCCGCGATGAAGCTGTGCGCGGCCAGGCAGTAGTCGCACCCGTCCGCCTCCGACACCGCCAGCGAGATCCCGTCTCTCGTCTTGACGTCCAGGGTCTTCGCGAGCGATCCCATCAGTGTAGCCCAGCCGGAGAGCGCGTTAGGGCTGATCGACATGAGGCGGTGCAGGTTGGGCACGAAGCCCAGCATCTTGTCAACGTTGTCGAGGATCGGCTTGGACTCCGCGGGGGCGTCCTCGCGTTTCGGAATGGCAATACGCGGCATTTGATCCTCCTTCTGAAGAGCGCAAACGATTATTCGGTTGGTGACGATGCCGGCCGTCACTGACGCCGATCGTCTCAGCCACTGGTGGCCACTGGACTGCCTCGAAGATTAGGGCGCGTCGCGCCGCGGCGATCATGTTTCTTGATCATGCAATCGATAACAGCACGTCATCGGCTAAGCACCGACCGGCGCACCAATGTCATGTGTCCCGGACTTCGTCCTCAGCTGCGCCCGACTCGTCGCCGCGCTGACCGGGGAAGAGCCGGCGGCGCGGAGCGCTCTTCCCCCTCAGATTCTGCCGGGGCGTATCCATGCACTTGGCGAAAGGCACGGAGAAAGCTGCTGTAACTTCGATAACCGACCGCACGCGCGATCTGCTCAACTGAAAATGTCCTCGCGGCGAGCATATCGGCTGCACGCTTCATCCGCATTTGCCGGAGCGCGACCATTGGCGAACATCCGATTGCGCGCACGAAGCGCGCCATGAATGCGGATCGGCTCAAGCCAGCCTTATGCGCCAAGGTCATGACAGAGTGATCGGCCGATGGTCGCGCCACCATATCGGCGAATGCCAGGGCGATTTGACGGTCGCTCAGGATAGAAAAGCGTTCGAGCCAAACGCTGGTCGAATTCAGACTCCGGCGGACGAGCGTGACGAGGACCTGCTTTAGGATGGCGGTCGTCATCGCCTGCATTCCAACCTGCCGGCCGCTGATTTCTGCCAACGCATCCTGCAACTTTGACCCTAGTTCATCGCCGGGTTCGAAGCGCTCGACAATCGGCGTGGAAAGGCCTGCAAAGAGGTCGATCGACGAGCCGTAGGTGGCGCGAAAGTACCCGCAGATCAGCACGACCATCGGGTCGACGTCCCCGGCTACGAATCGCTGGACACGCTCGCCGAAGCGCGGATCCCATTGCGCTTCGACCACATTCACTGTCTTGGCCGCTGTGCGGTCATCGACCTCGATGTGAAACGGCTTCTTGGCCGGTGTGATGACAAGGGTGTGAGGTACCAGAGGAAATGCGGAGAAACCACCCACGACCATCCGTCCGGTCCCGGAAAGATTGTAGTGGATGGAGGGCGCGTCCGCGCTCCCGAATGACAGGCGCCAACCTGGACTGACCAAACACTCGATGAGCCCAATGACGTCGACATCCAAGGTTGCCATCAGCACATCGAGATCGGATCGAGGCAATGCAAGATTTGGACTATCGGACATGTGTTTCGGACCCTCAGATTGAGCTGGTGTCCTAGACTTGCGACAGGACAACGCAGTCGATGGGAACCGCAATCATCGCTCGATGGTACACTCAGAACTGCAAATCTTTGTACTGTTATATGGCTAGGGACGGTGCGCATCTGCTCGCCATGACCAGCGGCCTAGACGGAAGTTGGCGTCTCCTTGACTAGCGTGAGCATGCCGCGCTCGCCGCGGCCCTCATTCCAACCGTCCAGAACTGAGACCTTAGGAGATTCTAAATGAGCAAACAGCGTCGCTGAGAACACTTCCGCGAGACGGGGTCGACAATTCCGAGGCAGCGCAAAATATCCGTTTCCGTGGAAGCTCCGAAACAAACCGCTTGACCATCGCCCCTGCCCACCATGGCAACGAACTGGAACGATCCGAACCACGGCGAATCTTTCGAGTATGAGCATGCAGCTTTATCAGGTGCGATATTTCTTAGCCCTAGCAAGGACACTCAATTTTACGCGGGCTGCGGAGCAATGCAATGTGACGCAGCCGGCGCTGACAAAGGCAGTACAAAAGCTTGAGCAAGAACTCGGTGGCGCGTTGATTCACCGTGAACGTCACCTCACCCAACTCACGGAACTGGGCAAGATGATTTTGCCCACGCTGGAGAAAATGCTTGCCGCCGCGGAGGCGGTACGGCTTCAGGCGCGAGGCTATCAAAAGAAGACAATCGCCCCACTCAAGATCGGGTTGGTGCCGTCAGTCTCCGCCGCACTCATCACGGAATTGCTACTGGAACTCGCCAGGATCATCCCTGACCTTCGAGTCGATCTGCGCGAGGCGGATGCCGACGGGCTCGTTGCAATGCTTTTGGATGGCGGGATCAATGCCGCACTCGTAGGTGACGCCGTGGAGCTACCTGAGCGTATCGACCGCTGGCCGCTCTTCGAGGAGCGGTACGTGCTCGTCCTGTCTCGGAAACATCCGATGGCGAGGCAACCCGTTGTCCCGCTCCAAGACTTGCATGAGGCGGTATTTCTCGAACGGGTCGGATGCGACGTCGCAGGCCGATTCAAGCAGGCTTGTTTTGCCGACCATCCAGGTCCTAAAGTTGTGCACAGGAGCGCACAGGAAAGGCATCTTCAGCAAATGGCATCCGCCGGTTTTGGAGCCATCCTGGCGCCGGAGCACGCCCCCAGGCTGCCGTCGCTCACCGCTATTCCAATTGAGGGCGACCCCGTTCGGCGCGAGGTGCAGCTTTTGGCCGTGGCGGGGAGGCAGCATTCGCCGGCGCTTGACGCCTTTATCAAGGTTGCTCGTATTCGCGACTGGACAAGTGCGCTGGACAAACTCCGCCGCGCATCTGCCCCTGCCTCGAACAAGGACAATGTTCGCAAAGCTGACGCACAAGGTGCAGGCTCCTTGATCCAAATCACGAGTCCCGGTCCCGCCTGCTCATGCTCGAGCTTGTCGCGGGCATAACGCAGTTGCAGTCGCCACGCGTAGCCTCTTGAATCGACTCATCTCATGTCCGGTCAGGCCCTAAGGGCGAGGCTTAGGTCCATCTAATTCGGACAGTGCAGCAAGCACGGTTTCGGTCGTCGATCCCGTGATGGAGCCCGGCCCGACACACGCTCGACGGATGATCCCTCGTTGGTCGAGGACATAGGTGGCCGGCATTGGCAACATCCAAAATGAGAAGCCATAGGGAGCGGAGAGATCAAGGCCGCGCCGCAAGAGGCGGCTCTTTATTTCCGCCGGCACCACGGACACCAGGCCAAACGAAAGGCTCACCCCAAGATCTAGGTCCGAGAGGATTTCCAGATCCAGTCGGTGATCGCGTTTGAACCTGCGTGGCAAGCCTCCAGTCTCGGGCGTTATGACAATTGCTCTGGCGTCGGCAGCGCGGATACTAGGGGTGGCCCCGTGAAGAGCGAGTAGTGCAGCTGCGCACAATGGGGACCAGGTCCCGTAAACAAAGGTGACGATCAACGGTGCAGTTTGTCGCAATCCCAAAGATGAAACGAGCTTTCCATTTGCCTCGGGGAGAAGGAAATCGGGGGCAGGTTCGTTCGCCTTCAGGGCGCCGTCAGGAACGCCCGCTTCTCGCAGCCATGATGAAAGCAGCCGGTCGGTTCGGATGTCCAGCGCGCGAAAGCCGCTCAAGGTCTCCGCGGAGGATTCGATCGGCGTACTGGCCGGGCGCCCCTTCGAAACTTCGTCGTCCATTCCAGTTCTCCCCAATGGCGCCCCTCGCGGCATCTGTCCGCGTATGTTTTTTGCATGGTGACCGTGCGTTCCGGGAAACTAAAATTCAACTTTGGAATGGAAGTCATTGACGAATTATCTTTAGGAATAGTCGGGCGAGCGCCGATTCAAAGTCCTGTTCCCGCAGTTGTCAGACCCGTCGCCTGGGCCATAAATCGGTCCCGGCAGATTGAAACACCTCCGGGTGTCGATCCGCATGGCATCGTTTCGATAGCCGGAGGTGATTGGACGGTCGACCACCCGGTGCCTATCTTCAATGCTGAACAAAAAGGAGTACGGCGAATGGCGATCTACAGGAAAACCCCCGAAGCCGTCTCGAAGTTGACTCCCGAGCAGTACCGCGTCACGCAGACCGCCGGGACCGAGCGCCCCTTCGCCAACGAATACTGGGACAACAAGGAGCCTGGCCTCTACGTCGACGTAGTTTCCGGCGAGCCGCTCTTCGCATCCTTCGACAAGTTCGTCAGCGGGACGGGATGGCCGAGTTTCACGCGGCCCCTGGAGGCTGCAAACGTCGTCGAGAACGTTGACAGCTCGCACGGCATGGCACGGACGGAGGTTCGCTCCAAGCACGGCGACAGCCACCTTGGCCACGTTTTCCCGGATGGGCCGCGCGACAAGGGCGGGTTGAGGTACTGCATGAACTCGGCCTCCTTGAGATTCATCCACCGCGACCAATTGGAGCGCGAGGGTTACGGCGCGTACGCAAAGCTCTTCGCAAAGCAGGAGGCCTGACGATGGCAGCGACTACAGAACGCGCAATCCTGGCAGGGGGTTGCTTTTGGGGAATGCAGCAACTGGTGCGACGCCTGCCCGGTGTCGTCTCAACGCGGGTCGGGTACTCGGGCGGCAACGTCAAGAACGCCACGTACAGCAACCACGGCACGCACGCAGAAGCGATCGAGATCACGTTCGACCCGAGTCAGACGAGCTTCCGCGACCTGCTGGAGTTCTTCTTCCAGATCCACGACCCGACGACGCCGAACCGGCAGGGAAACGACCGAGGCGCGAGCTACAGGTCGGCGATTTTCTACACGAGCGAGGAACAACGCCGCGTCGCTGAGGACACCATCGCCGACGTCGAGGCCTCAGGGCTGTGGCCGGGCAAGGTGGTGACGGAGGTTTCGCCCGCTGGCGACTTCTGGGAGGCCGAGCCCGAGCACCAGGACTACCTGGAACGCTACCCGAATGGCTACACCTGCCACTTCGTCCGCCCGCAGTGGAAGCTTCCGCGCAGAAGCGCCGCCTGAGGGCGGCGCGGGAACGTGTGGATGGCGGCGGACACAGCCTTACTTCGCTTCGAGAAACGAGGATTGCGACGCACCATCGCCAATACCCGCGCTTCCGCGCGGTCGAGGGAGCGGTCGGCGAGTACAACCGCAAGATTCATGTCCGGCCGGTTCGTGCTGCGAGACGGTTCGTGCGTCACACCGCCGGGCCACGTCCGCGCGAGCTACCGGAATTTTTCGCCGGCGCACACGCGTTGGCAATTCGCGGGTCTCTGGCTGGCGGAGCACGCTTCGCTTCGCCACAGTTGACGAAATCACAAGGAGAGATGAGATGACCACGAACAATATCGTCCAGAACATGGAAGTGATCGGCGCGGACGGTGTTCACGTCGGCACTGTCGACGGTGTCGCCAATGGTCGCATCAGGCTCGCCAAGGGCGACAGCGGCGAGGGCCAGCACAAGGGCCACGCGCATTTCATCGACCTCGGGCTGATCGCCGACGTCGAGGGGAAAAGGGTTCGCCTCTCGGCAAACGCGGCGGTAGCGGTGACGTTCGAAGAGGAGCAATCGGGAAAGCCCGTCTGACGAAAGAAAACCCGACGACCCTGGCCACGCGCGAGGCATAAAAAAGCGCGAACCGACGACAGGAAACCGGTTTCGCGGGCATGGTGCATGCACGGCTTGAGCCGACTGGAGAGGAAACGGCCTTGGCGTCGAAGCTGGATCAACTACGCGCAATGACAACGGTGGTCGCCGACACGGGCGATCTTGGTGCGGTGGCGCGTCTCAAGCCGGCAGACTGCACGACGAATCCAACGATCGTCCTGAAACCTATCGACAATCCCGAGTACAGAAATGTTGTCGAAGAAGCGCTGACATGGGGACGAAAACGGAGCGGCGACGCTGCACGCGTCGCCGCCGCGACTGCCGACCGGCTCGCAGTCTCCGTCGGAGTGGAGCTCTTGCGACTCGTGCCAAGCTTTGTGTCCACCGAGGTGGACGCCAACCTGTCGTTCAATATCGGAGCGTTGGTCGCGAGGGCGCGCCAGATTATCGACGCCTACAAGCAGCGCGGCGTCGGACCCGAGCGCCTGTTGATCAAGCTCGCATCGACGTGGGAGGGAATACGCGCTGCGGAGATCCTCCAAAGCGAGGGTGTCAAGTGCAACATGACGTTGCTGTTGAACCGGCCGCAGGCGATTGCCAGCGCCGAAGCTGGCACCTTCCTGATCTCGCCGTTCGTGGGCCGCATCTATGACTGGCACAAGAAGTCTGGTGGAAAGGACTTCGACCCCGCCGAGGATCCAGGGGTCCGGTCCGTGCGGGACATCTACGGATACCACAAGTCGAACGGCATCGAGACGATCGTCATGGGGGCGTCATTTCGCAACACCGGCCAGATCGAGGCGCTGGCCGGATGCGATCGGCTGGCGATCGCGCCAGCCCTCATGGACGCGCTTGCGTCCGAGGGGGCGAGCTCAAGCGGGTCTTGGCGCCGACCGCCGTGGAGCCACGCTCCCTTCGCACGGCGGAAGACGGGATCTGCCACTGGTTCGTGAGCGAAGACGCCGTCGACATTAAGCACCTGGACCCCGCGGGTCCGATGGACGAAACAACCTTCCGGTGGATCATGAACGAGGACGCGATGGCGACCGAGAAGCTGTCCGAGGGCATTCGCGTGCTCGCGAACGACCTGAAGACGCTCCGCCGCAGGACCGCAGAACGCCTCCTGTGAGCCCGCGACGTCGCCACGGCCGACAGCGAACGCAGAGCCGTGATCATCGTGATGCACCACCTGAACAACTCGAGGTCTCAAAGATCCCATGGCTGCTCGAGGAGCTCGGGCTGCAGGTCCGTCCAGCGTATCTCGCCGCGGTCGCGCGCGGCCGCGGCGTCGCTCTCGCGGAGTGAAGGCCGGCGTCAGGCTGAATCGGATTCCTCGATCGCATCTTCGGTCGGCGTGGTGGGACATACGGCAGACCTGCTCCTCAGCGAAATCTTCGGCGATGCAAACGCTCTTTGCTTCTAGCGCTGCGACCACCGAAACTCTCGAGGGGTCTCACCGAGCAAATGACGGAAATGACGTGCTAGATGACCCTGGTCGAAAAAGCCAACAGCGAACGCAATTTCTGCTAACGGAAGATCCGTCCGAACCAACATCTCTTGGGCGCGCTCAACGCGCTTTTGCGTGAGGTAGACATGCGGCGTCACCCCGGCGGATTGCTTAAACTGTCGTGCAAAATGATGCACTGATAGTCCGGCAACTCCAGCCAGCATCGAGAGATCGATAGTTTCGCCCAAATGCACTTCCACGTACTCCCGCACCCGACGCATTGCGCCCGGCGACAATCCGCCCCATGCTTGCGGTGCTGGCGGCAGGGTCGAAACATCAATCGAGCCCAGGCGCGGCCGCGTGTGCAGGTCATGGCTCGTTGGATTGTTTGAGGCAGTCACAGGGCGATCGGGTGGAGTGACAAGCGCGGGCCGACTATCATTGCTGCCGGCGATCGGTAACCGCACAGAGAAATCGGTCCGGTCCCGGTGCCGGAAAATGTCGACGTTTCGCTCGAAGATCGACCACAAGCTGGTACCTGCCCGGAGTCCACGATCATCGAGCATAAGGGACGTGCGCGCGAACCGATTTGCGCCCATGATACGTTGGTTGCCGTCAATCGCCAGCAACATGCCTTGAGCGCCTCTCTCCGGCGGCGCTATGGCGACGATCCACTCTCGACGGAAGTGCTCACGAAAAAATCGCTCTTCTATCGCGCATGCCGATCGCAGTGTGAGCGCACCAGTGAGCGCGTGCGCTCGTTCCGAGAGTTCAGGATCGACGGCAGAGACGTCCAACACTGCCATCAATCGCCCATCAACCCCGAAGATCGGCGCACCAGAGCAGCTCAGGTTAATGTGTCTGGACCTAAAATGCTGGCTTCTGTGGACCGTGACTGGCCGCTCTTCTATAATGCAGGTGCCGATGCCGTTTGTACCCTCCAACTCCTCGGACCACACTCCCCCAAGCCAAGTTCCCCAATATTTGAACTCGCTTGCCCGCATATCTTCACCGCGATGGGCGACTACGATTCCCGAGCTATCACAGAACAAGATGGCATAACCAGCTTCACGAACCACCCTATATAATTCATCTATCTCCTCTTGGGCACTAACGGTGAGCTTATCCAGCGGTTCGCGAAAATGCTTCAATTCAGCCGGCGTAAGGATGCGCGGCGCCGTGCTATCGACTGGATCAAGTCCGTATTTTTTTACTGATCTTTGCCAGGAGCTTGATACTGCTTCCACCCCCGGCGGAGGCGCCGCCCCCTGAGCAACCGAACAAACGTGTTCGACGTGCCCAGCGAAAGTGTCGAGCGAGCTTGCAGACAGGAGTCCCATCACCGCACCTGGTTCACGATGGACAGGCTTATAGCAATGGCGCGCCGTCTATCTTCTGCCCGTGGCAAAACGCGCTATCGCGGCACACGGCGCCGCAGGTCCTCAAGACACCACGGACACCTAAAATATCATCCTCGAAGCGGCATCAAGGTATACCGCGCGGAGTACCCTCGCAATCTCCGCAGGGGCAGCTGACGGTACTGCTTTTGGCTATGGAACAGCGAGCCTGACGGCGCGCCGTAGGCCAGAGTTCCAAGTAAAAAAGCAAGGGCCTCCGGTCCGGATCAAATCCCTCCAAGAATGGCTAGATCATTTGTTGGATGGTCAGCCATCGGACCAGACCTTCGCGGTCTTGTGTTCCGCTCCGAACATCCAAAGGAGAACGCTATGATCGACACTGGACATGTGGGCGCCGCGTCAGACAATATTGCCGAAGCGACGCAGCGCATCGCGACGATAGTCGCTAACGCTCGGGCCGCTCGGCACCTTCTGGATCACCGGCCGCCGGACCTAGACGAGATACGACAAGCGCTCGATTGCATCGTGAGGGACGCTTATCGAGCCAGTGACGTGATCTACCGGGTCCGCGGGCTGCGGCCCCTTCATGGAGGCACCACCGAGGAAGGAGCGCGTGGAGATCAATTGAGCGATCCGCGACGTGCTCAAACAGACGCGTGACGAGGTAGCGAAAAACGGCGTATCAATGCTGACGCACTTCGCAGCGCGCTCGCCGACTGTCCAAGAAGATCAGGTGCAGCTACAGCAAGTAATCCTCAATTTGATTATCAACGCCGTGGAAGCAATGAGCGGCATGCGCGAAGAACCGCGCATCCGTCGCCGTTCGTCCTGACACACGGCTCGCCCGCTTGCTGCGGCGGTATCCTGGACAATCCGGCAATGAACCGGCTTGAAATGCCCTTCGGCGACGGCGCGCTCGCAGTCGCCTACTAAAAGCCGCCGCGCCCTGCTCCACACGGAGGTGCCGCAAGAGCTGTCCGGCAAAGGGCACGGATCGCGGCTGGCACAAGGCTTTTTCGAAGCGTTGCGATGCGATGGAAAAAGGGTGATCGCGAAGTGCCCCTTAATGTCTTCCTACGCCGCCCGACACCTCGAGTATGGCGCGCTCCTCGATGCTGATCGAAGACGGACGGGACGCACGCGCGCACAACGCTTCTGGATGAGGATACCTCCGTCTATCGAATGCATGACCAAAGATAATTTCTAATTTCGTCGGCTGCGTCCGATCTTCGGGTCTGCTGGGCCGGCCGAGCACACGCGGTCGCCTCCACTAATCGAAAGCATTGCGGCGAGTCACCGTGCCACGCGTGGGCGGTAAAGGAGCCTCCATGAAGTAACCGACGACTGTTGGCCTGGCTGTTGCCGTCTCGCTGCTCGCCACCACTTTGGCGGCGCTCGCGTAGATCAGCGCAGCGGCTCCGACCGGCCCGACCTCGAACGTGCGTCAGGCAGACTGAGCTTCGCATGAGGCGACCCACGCTTCCGCCGCACAGAGGGACGCCTCGCACATGGATGATCACGCGACTATGCCGCGACAAAAAAGTGGACTGCAACTCCGATGACCAATGACCAAAGCGACAAAACCTTCCATCCGAATCGTCGAGGCTTTCTCGGCGTTGCCGCTGCCACGGGCGCCGCTTCGCTGGCTCCGGGTGTCCTGATAGGAACCGCGGCGACAACCACGGCGCTCGCGGAAGCATCCGAACCGGCCTCCTCCCAATCCGTGGATGCTTCCGCGAGTACTATCGCTGCCAAGTTACCGTCGCCAGTGCCCGGCTATCTGTCATTCGGCCCGGACGAAGCCCGCTTCGTCGAGGTGATGGTCAACGTAATGTGTCCTGCGGATGCGCTGACACCCGGCGGCGTCGATTGCGGGCTTTCAGCCTACATCGACCGACAACTGGCAGGCGGTTTCGGTAAGGGCGCGCGCGTCTATATGCGCGGCCCCTGGCGAGAGGGTAAACCTGAACTGGGCTATCAATTGCCGCTCACACCCGAGCAGTTTTTCAAGGCGGGCCTCGCTGCCGCAGATGCGGCCTGCCAGAAACTCAATGGCAAGGCCTTTAGTGAATTAGATGAAAGTGGTGCCGACCGATTTCTCCATGAAATTGCCAACGGCAAGGTGACAGACGAGCGCGTCCAGCTCGCCTCGTGGTTCAACGAACTCGTCTATCCGCTGTTTGAGCAAGCTTGTTTCGCCGATCCCGTTTACGGCGGCAATGTCGGCAAGGTGTTTTGGAAGGCGATCGGCTATCCAGGTCTCCCCGCGGTTCATTCCCAGGACATGGTCGATTTCCGTGGCAAGCCTTTCCCGGGTGCCGCCGATCCGAAATCCATCGCCGACTTCGCCTAAGGGAAACAATCATGCCTACACGCTTGAAACATCGCACCGTCGTTTTTGTTGGCGGAGGATTCACGGCGGCGCTGGCTGCTCGCCAGCTGACGGCCAAGGGCGTCGATGTCGTCGTCCTTGAACGGGGAATCGACCGCACCCATACCGCCGCAACAAGCCTGCCATCTCAGCGCGACGAACTGCGCTGGGACGTGCATGGTGATCTCTTTCAGGATTGGTCCGTCCAGACCTACACGCTTCGCCATGATGGCGGCGAAACGGCGCTGCCGATACGGCGTCTCCAGGCCTTCAAGCCCGGCGAGGGAATGGGCGGTGCGGCCAATCACTGGAACGGGCAGACCTGGCGCTGGAGCGAATCCGACCCCGTTTTGCGCACCCACCTTGAGAACCGGTATGGAAAGAAGGCTATTCCCGCTGAAATGGCGATCCAGGATTGGGGCGTCACCTATGCCGAGATGGAGCCCTATCACGATCGGTTCGAAAAACTGTTCGGCATTGCCGGCAAGGCAGGAAATCTGCGTGGCAAGGTGCAGGAGGGCGGAAATCCGTTCGAGGCACCACGGCAGAACGAGTTTCCGCAAAACCCTCTGCCTATCACCGAAGCGGGCGTGATCTTCAGCGAGGCAACCAAGAAGCTAGGCTACAAACCTTTTCCCATGCCGGCGGCGAATTCGCCGGTGGCCTACACCAATCCCGATGGTATGCAGCTTGGTCAGTGCCAGTTCTGCGGCCATTGCGAGCGCTTCATCTGCGAAGCCAATGCAAAGGCCAGCCCCGAAGTTCTACTCTATCCGATGCTGAGAAAGCGCGAGAGCTTCGAATTGCGTCTGGAAACGCATGTTCTCGATATTCTTTATGATCGCAAGGCAAAACGCGTGAGAGGCGTTCGCTACATCGATCGCGTAACCGGCGAGGAGTACGAACAGCCAGCGGACGTCGTCGTACTTTCTTCCTTCACGATGTCGAATACCAAGTTTCTGCTGATGGCGGGGATCGGGACGCCTTACAATCCCAAGACTGGTCACGGGCTGGTCGGCAAGAATTTCTGCCACCAGACGATGTTCGGCACGCGTGTCTTCTTGAAGGACCGCTGGATCAACCCGTTCCTGGCGTCCGGTGCGTCACAGACCGTGATCGACGAGTTCAACGGGGACAATTTCGACCACAGCGGTCTTGGCTTCTTCGGAGGCGGCTACATCTACGCCAACGTGACGAACGGACGGCCGATTACGAGCCGGGCTGTGCCGCCCGGCACGCCGAAATGGGGCGCGGAGTGGAAAAAAGCCAACGCCGATTGGTACGCACATAATTTCAGCATAACTGCCCATGGCAGCTGGTATCCGCATCGGGAGAATTATGTCGACCTCGACCCGACCTATGTCGACGCCTATGGGCAACCGCTCTTGCGCATGACGTTCGACGTTCGCGAGAACGAGCGCAAGATGTCGGTATATCTGTCGAAAAAGATCGACGAGATCGCCAAAGCGACCGGTGCCGACATCGCACCGCCGACAGCCCCCCGCAAGGGGCCATACGATAGTCGCGTGTATCAGACCACCCATGTCACTGGTGGCACGATTATGGGAAGCGATCCTGAGACGAGCGTCGTCTCCCCTCACCTGCAGCACTGGGATGCGCAAAACCTGTTTGTCGTCGGTGCATCCGTCTACCCCTTCAATGCAGGCTACAACCCGACAGGCCCGCTAGGGGCTCTCGCGCTTCGACTCGGCGACGACCTCAACGATTATGTCGCGCGGCCGCACCACCTCTGATCCCGACCTAAAAAGGACGTTCCCTATGAAAAGTGCGGGAAAGATTGGCGCGTTTATCGCGGTGCTCGTACTTGCGGGAGCAACCACCGATCCCGGCTACGCACAGGACGCCGAGCACGGAAAAACCATCTTCAAAGCTTGCGCAGCTTGCCATGCGACAGATCATGCCGGTCGCTCCGGGCCGGGCCTGGGGGAAATCATCGGCAGGAAAGCGGGTACGGTTCCCGGCTTCAGCTATAGTAACGCGATGAAGAAGTCCGAAATTGTCTGGGATACGAAGATCCTCAATGCGTATCTGGAATCGCCACAGCAGGTGGTTCCCGGAAACAGGATGCCCTACGCAGGGCTGAAGAACCCGACGGACCGGACGGACCTCGTCGCCTATCTTGCTACCTTGAAGTAGCGGCTGGTTGCGCGAGGCGTCAGCAAGACGCCATCCCTTCGCACGCTAAACAACGATACTGCCGATCAATGTGTGCAGGCGTCCGAGCTTCACACGAAGGTGCCGCAAGAGTTGTCTGGCCTGGGGTACGGATCGCGATTGGCGCATAGCGTCCTCGAAGCGCTGCGACGCGATAATGGTGATCGCGAAGCTCGCCTTCAAGTCTTCCTACGCCGTCCGGCCCGAGTACGGCGCGGCTCTCGATGCCTGACCGCAGACCGACGGGGCGCACGCGCACAGCGCTTTTAGGCAACGATACCCACGCTTATCGAATGCATGTCCAAACGGAATTTCTAATTTTGCCGGCTGCGTCCGATACTGAGGTCCGCTGGGTCGGCCGAACACACGGCCGCCTCGACATTGAATGAACACATTGCGCCGAGCCACCGTGCTGCGCGCGGGCAACAAAGGAGCCCCCATGAAATCGCCGAAGACCGCCGGCCCAGCTGTTGCGGTCTCCCTGGTCGCGGCTACCGTGGCGGCGCTCGAGTAGATGAGCGAAGCGACTCCAGCCGGTCCGACCGCGAACGTGGTGGACGCTGATGTGTCACTGGTCAAGCCGCCGCCGTACACCGAGCAGTTCTGGAAGGTCACACTGTTCTGTCTTCGCTTTCGGAAAACTACCCGTGGCTCCTGGCATTAGATGTCGAACGGACCCATCGCCGCAGCATTTTCAACAGAGAGAGCGAAAGCACTCTCGTACCTCAACCCATCCCTTCACCAATAGGAATCACCATGACCGACGGAATCACCATGACCAACGCCGTCATCGAATGCATCTCGAGCCGCAGCGCCACCAAGTACTTCGACCCTGCCGCCACCTTGAGCGACGAACAAATCCGCGAGCTGGTGAGAATCGGCACCACCGCGCCGACGTCCTTCCACCTGCAGAACTGGCGCTTCATCGCCGTACGCACGCCTGAAGCCAAGGCTCGGTTGCGTCCGCTCGCTTGGGATCAGCCCGCGATCACCGAAGCAGCCGTTACCTTCATCGTCTGCGGTGTGTTGGCCGATTCCAGCGTTGTACCAGAGCGTCTGGCACCGCTGGTGGAAGCGGGCATCATGCCGGCAAAGATGGTGCCGGAATGGGAAATCCCCGCACGCAATCTGTACATGGAATACCCGCAGCGCCAGCGCGACGAGGCAGTACACACCGGCACGTTCGGCGCGGCGGCGATGATCTATGCGGCCCGCTCGCTGGGCCTGGGTTCGACGCCGATGATCGGTTTCGACGCCGAAGCGGTGCACCGCGAGTTCGGATTGGCCGAGGACGAAGTGCCGGTCATGCTGTTGTCCGTGGGGCCGGAGCGTCCGGGAAACTGGGCGCAGAAGCCGCGCCGTCCGGTCGCCGACGTGCTGGATCTCGTATGACTATTAGTAAAGCGTAACTTACGGAAGACTACGATGCCAAGAAGCGCACCTCTAAAGCCGGAACAAGCGCCGGCCGATAGCAAACCGACTCTCGATGCGATCACCAAGAACATCGGGTTCACCCCAAATATGATGGCGACCTTCGCGCAGAGCCCGATCGCGTTCAACGCGTGGGCCGCCCTGCTCGGCTCCTTGAGCAAGGTGCTCGACGTGAAAACGCGTGACAGCATCGGCCTCGCTGTCTCCGAAGTGAATGGCTGCAACTATTGCCTGACGGTTCACAGCTTTACGGCCGAGCATATGGCCAAGCTGTCGGCCGATGAAATCATTCTCGCTCGGAAGGGCCATGCCAGCGACCCGAAGCGGGACGCCGCCGTCCAGTTTGCGCGCAAAGTCATCGAGACCCGCGGCAAGGTCAGTGACGCCGATCTGAAAGCCGTTCGCAATGCAGGCTACACGGATGCGAACGTCATGGAGATCGTCACGCTGGTGGCTATGTACTCCCTGACGAATTTTTTCAACAACGTGTTCGATCCCGAGAAGGACTTTCCCGCCGTAACGCCAGCCGGCTCGATCTGAGCTTTGTCCCGTCGCAACTTCTCGAAGCCATTGGGATCGATCACATGCACATTCTCTATATTGATAGCAGTCCGCGTCGAGAATCGCATAGCCGTGAGCTTTCGGCCGCGATCGCCGAAAAGCTTCTCGAGGTTGCGCCCGGGGCGAGCATTACCCGGCGTGATTTAGGGTTCGAACCCTTGCCCCACACCGTGGCTAACTATGCCGCCGCGTTGGCGTCGCCCGCCACGTTAGCCGCCCCGCCGAAGGGTTCTCTGGATATTTCCGAAGCGCTTATCCGGGAAGTCGAAGCGGCCGATGTTGTTGTCATCGGAACGCCCATGCACAACTTCGCTATTCCCTCGGTCCTCAAAGCGTGGATCGATCAAATCCTGCGCGTCGGTCGCACGATGATGTCGACGCCCGCCGGAAAGGTGGGAATGCTCCGGGATCGTCCGGTGTTCATCGGCGTCGCCTCTGGCGGCGTCTTTACCGGCGACCGAGCCAACCAGCCGGACTTCCTCACGCCATATCTGTCGCTGGCACTTAGTTCCATTGGGCTGAAGACCCAGCAATTTATCGCTCTAGAGGCCACCGCGTTCCTCGACCGAGAGCAAGCTCCATTGGCGAGGGAGAAAGCGCTCGCCGCTCTCGATCTGACTGTCATGGGAGAGCTTCGAGGCGTCGATGGCTGCCCTGCAGTGCTCTCAGGCACCGGTAAACCGTATCGCGAGGCATACCCCCATGCTCCGGAGAGCGTCGTACCAGGAGCTCCCTAAGGGCGCGCCGCAAGCGCTTGGCACGCCCGCATCATAATCCTCCGGCCTCCGCCGGACTATGAACACGAGGTCTTTTGATGATTTTACCTATCGGAACGAGAGTAACAGCCGCCGATGGCGTGACGCTTCCCAAAATCGGCGACAGGATCACCGACAAATCAGCACCGCCCGATGACGGTGCCGTCCGCGAGTGGATCGGACCAAAGGCGTTCGGGTATTGGACCGAGCTGCGGAACTGGATCGTCGAATTCTACCCTGGAGTTTTCGCGCCGGACTGGCTCTACGGTGGCAGAAACCGCGGTTGGTCCTTGCGCTACAAGAAGACCAGGGCGTTCTGCACCTTGGTGCCGGAATACCGGCTGTTTTCGGCCGTGGTCGTCATGGGTGGAGCTGAACGAGAGAAGTTTGAGGAGCGGCGTTATGTCTGGCGTCCGCACTTGGTCAAGCTCTATGACGAAGCCAAAACATACATCGACGGAAAATGGCTGACAGTTGCCATCTCATCGGCGGATGATCTGCACGATGTGGCGGAGCTTCTCACTTTGAAGCGCCCGCCACCGTCGCGCGGTTGAAGTTCACAAAAATGCTGGGTTCGCCGCGCGATGGCTCCGAGGAATGCGAGCAGCGGTCTCGCCGACATCACACAGCAATTCGACATCAAGGTCGTCGCGGAAGGCGTCGAGCCGATAACCAGCTGCGTGAGAGATCGAAAAGACCTTCCACGCCTGCAATTTACCCCGAACCAATAAATCTCTGAGGAGACAATTCCCATGAAAGCAATCGTGGTAACGGACCAGGCTGCGGGAACGTCCGGGATGAAGCTGGCGGAGCGGCCCGAGCCGCAGGCAGCGATAAACGACGTGGTCGTTCAGGTTCATGCGTCGGGATTCACCTCGGGTGAGCTGACGTGGCCCTCGACCTGGACGGATCGCCTCGACCGTGACCGAACACCGTCGATCCCTGGGCAGGAGCTGGCCGGAGTGGTCACCGCTCTCGGCTACGGCACGACGGGGCTGTCGGTCGGACAGCGGGTATTCGGCCTCTCGGACTCATATCGCGGCGGCACCCTGGCGGAATATGTGGCCATCGAGGCACGCAACCTCGCGCCACTGCCGAGCGACGTCGACTTCACGGTGGGCGCCAGCGTGGCGATGCCGGGCCTGACCGCATGGCAAGGGCTGTTCCAGCATGGCCATCTTCAGGCGGGGCAGAGCGTCCTCGTACACGGCGCGGCCGGCGCAGTCGGTTCGATGGTGACGCAGCTCGCACGAGAGGCCGGCGCTTACGTCATCGGCACCGGACGCGCCCCCGACCGCCAGAAGGCGCTCGATTTCGGCGCGCAGGAGTTCGTCGACCTCAACAACGACGCGCTGGAAGACGTCGGCGGCGTCGATCTGGTGTTCGATGTCATCGGCGGCGACATCGGGAAGCGGTCCACAGGCTTGATTCGAGCCGGAGGAACACTGGTGACCATCGCCGGGCCAACCGAGGCGCGGCCGGCCGATGGCCTGACGATCGACTTTGTTCTCGTGTCCGATCGCGCCCAACTGAGTGAGATCGTCAAGCGGGTGCGGGACGGACGACTGCGGACGAACATCGGCAACATCGCGACCCTCGACGATGCCGTCGCCGCTTTCAATCTGACCAAGCGGATCAGCGGGAAGACGATCATCCGCGTTCGTCCGTGAGGCGACATGCGCCTGTCACTGCGACATTTCCACCAAAGAGACAAATAACCAAGGAGACAATTCACATGAAGGCGATCGTTGTGATGGACCAGGCCGCGGGAACGGCCGGGATGAAGCTGGCGGAGCGGCCCGAGCCGCAGGCAGCGATAAATGACGTCGTCGTTCAGGTTCATGCGTCGGGATTCGTACCGACTGAGCTAACGTGGCCCCCGACCTGGACCGATCGCCGCGACTGTGACCGAACACCGTCGATCCCCGGCCACGAGCTGGCCGGAGTGGTCACCTCTCTCGGCTACGGCACGACGGGACTGTCGGTAGGTCAGCGGGTGTTCGGCCTCGCCGACTGGTATCGCGACGGCACCCTGGCGGAGTATGTAGCCATCGAGGCACGCAACCTCGCGCCGCTGCCGGGCGACGTCGACTTCACGGTGGGCGCGAGCCTGCCGATCTCAGGCCTAACCGCGTGGCAGGGACTGTTCGAGCACGGCCGTCTTCAGGCGGGGCAGAGCGTCCTCGCGCACGGCGCGGCCGGCGCAGTCGGGTCGATGGTGACGCAACTTGCACGAGAGGCCGGCGCTTACGTCATCGGCACCGGACGCGCCGCCGACCGTCAGAAGGCGCTCGACTTCGGCGCGCAGGAGTTCGTCGACCTCGACAACGACGCGCTGGAAGACGTCGGCGGAGTCGATCTGGTGTTCGATGTCATCGGCGGCGACATCCAGAAGTGGTCCGCAGGCCTAATTCGAACCGGAGGAACGTTGGTGTCCATCGTCGGGCCGACCGAGGCGCGGCCCCCCGACGGCCTGGCGGTCGACTTCGTTGTCGAGTCCGATCGTGCCCAATTGAGTGAGATCGTCCAGCGGGTGCGGGACGGACGACTGCGGACGAACATCGGCATCGTCTCGACCCTCGACGACGCTGTCGCCGCCTTCAACCCGACCGAGCGACGCAACGGGAAGACAATCATCCGCGTTCGTCCGTGAGCGACACGCGCCCATCGATGCACGCGGCCGGCCGGCGCTGTCCAGGTCGGCCGACTGCATCCTATCAGCCGCAGCCACTGAGAGGCCGTCATGGCTTTCATGTTGAAGATTAACGGCACACCCATGAGGTCGATGTCGACGGCGACACCCCGCTGCTGTGGGTGCTGCGCGACGTGCTCGGCATGACCGGGACCAAGTTCGGTTGCGGCAAGGCGCTGTGCGGCGCCTGCACCGTGCATGTCGACGGTGCGGCGACGCGGTCCTGCATCACCACGGTCGATAGCGTCGGCGACAGCGCGGTCACCACGATCGAGGCGATCGGCCAGACGCCGCAGGGCGCGGCCTTGCAGAAGGCTGGCTGGAGCTGGAGGTGGTGCAATGCAGCTACTGCCAGTCCGGCCAGATCATGTCGGCGGCGGCGCTGCTGAAGGACACGCCGAAGCCGAGCGATGACGACATCGACGCCGCCATGTCAGGCAATGTCTGCCGATGCGGCACCTATCAGCGGATCCGCGCTGCGATCAAGCACGCTGCGGGAGTTTGAGATCATGGATGGGCTTATTATGAGAGAGCAGATTGCCGATGAAACAGCGATGTCGCGGCGCGCCTTTCTTCAGGGCACAGGTTTGCTGCTTGGTTTTGCGCTGACCGGCGCAAGCACGGAGTCTGTCTTCGCGGCGCCTGCTTCGCAGGTAGTCGAAAACGAGGTCGCGGGTACTTTCGCGCCGAATGGACTTATACGGATCAATCCAACCGGCGCCGTGACCCTGATCATGCCGATGGCCGAGATGGGACAAGGGGTTTACACGGCCCTCTCGATGCTTCTGGCTGAAGAACTGGAAGTGGAGCTCGACCAGATTCAGGTTCAGCATGCGCCGCCAAATGATGCGCTTTACGCCAACTCGTTCCTGCACATTCAAACTACAGGTGCTTCCTCCTCTGTACGTGCCTTCTGGACGCCCCTGCGTCAGGCAGGCGCCGTCGGTCGCAACATGCTGATTGCGGCAGCTGCCAAGCGGTGGGGTGTCGATCCAGCCACTTGCCATGCCAAGAACGGCGTCGTGTTCAATGCGTCCGGATCGAAGCATCTGAGCTACGGCGAACTTGCGAAGGCTGCGGCGAAATTGCCTGTGCCGCCTGCAGCAAACGTCAAATTGAAGGATCCGAAGGCTTTCACACTGATCGGCACGCGTGCCAAGCGCGTGGATTCATCGATAAAGGTCGATGGGCGCGCGCTCTACGGCATCGATACGCTATTGCCGGGAATGAAGGTCGCCGCGGTTGCTATTTCGCCTGTGCTCGGCGGCAAGGCGAAAACGGTGGACGAGAGGGCTGCGCTGGCAGTGAAGGGCGTCCGGCAGGTGGTCAATATCGATGAAGCGGTTGCCGTCGTGGCGGATCACATGGGTGCGGCGAAGAGGGCCTCGAGGCTGCCGCCATCACGTGGGACGATGGGCCGAATGGCAAGGTTAACAACGCCGATATCGTCAAGCAACTGGAGGAGGAATCCAAAAAACCGGGCGCGGTTGCCCGTAACGATGGCGATGCAGGGAAGGCTCTTGCACACGCGGCGCAACGGCTCGAAGCCGTCTATCAGGTGCCTTTCCTGGCCCATGCGGCCATGGAGCCGATGAACTGCACCGTTCATCTGCAGAAGGATCGTTGCGATGTTTGGGTCGGGACGCAGGCGACGTCGCTCACGCCTGGTGGTCGAACTCACCGGTCTGCCAAGGGATGCGATCAAAATTCACAATCATCTGATTGGCGGTGGCTTCGGCCGAAGGCTGGAGGCCCATGGCACGGTGCTGGCCGTCAAGATCGCCAAGCACGTCGATGGCCCGGTGAAGGTGATCTGGAGCCGCGAGGAAGACATCCAGCACGATATGTATCGGCCGTACTACTTCGATCGACTGTCGGCCGGACTTGATGCTGGTCGGCGAGCCGGTTGCCTGGACGCATCGGATCGCCGGCTCCTCAATCGCCGCTCGCTATATTCCCTATTGGTTCAAGGACGGATTGGATCTCGATGCCGTAGAAGCGGCGGCCAAGCCGCCATATGCGCTGCCCAATATCCACGTCGACTATGTCCGGGTCGAGCCCCCTGGTGTCCGGACGGCTTTCTGGCGCGGCGTCGGACCAACTCACAATGTTTTTGTGGTCGAAAGCTTCATGGATGAGCTCGCGCATGCCGCAAAGCAGGATCCTGTCGCTTATCGCAAGGGATTGCTGGGTCACAATCCGCGAGCGCTTGCTGTTCTGTCCCTTGCCGCGGAACAATCAAGGTGGGGATCACCACTTCCCGCACGGCATGGCCGCGGGATTTCGGTACAATTCGCATTCGGAAGCTACCTGTCGCAGGTCGCCGAGGTCGAAGTGACGGCCGATGGCTCTGTCAAGGTCAAGCGGATCGTCTGTGCGGTTGATTGCGGCATGTACGTCAATCCGGATACGATCGAAGCACAGGTTGAGGGTGGAACGCTTTTCGGGCTGACCGCTGCGCTCCATGGGTCAATCACTTTCAAGGATGGACGCGTCGAGCAGAGCAATTTCGACAGCTATCTGTCGATGCGTATCGACGAGGTGCCGGTGGTGGAGACGCACTTGATCAAGAACGCAGAGGCTCCAGGTGGCATTGGTGAAGCTCCGACGGCCATTGTCAGTGCTGCGGTAAACAATGCGATCTTCGCCGCCACCGGGAAGCGCTTGCGCAGGCTGCCGTTCGACACGGATTTGCTGAAGTCGTCGTCATAGTCCTTGCCCATCATCCCGTGCGCGTCGCAGCGCGCACGGGATGACTGTCCGGAGCCGACTGGCCCCGAATGGGACGATTCCGCGAGATGCACCACTCGAGGGAGTGGCCTCAGACAGTACGGCGCTGCGTGGGTAGCAAGGAGTTGCTCCGGGAGTGCTGTGGCTTTCCCGGGCTCTCGCGCAACGAGGCGGTTCGATTGAAGACCAGCCGTTCGGGGCGGGAATCATCGTCGTGGCTGAAATAGCCTTGGCGCTCGAACTGCAACGCCTCGCCGTGGGGATCGGAGGCGGTTGCGCGCTCGACGAGGCAGCCGCGTAGCGTATGCATGGAATGTGGGTCGAGGTCGGCTGCGAGGTCCGTCGGGCTCGGCCTTGCTGCTGAGAAGAGCCGGCCGTATAGCCTGACCTCTGCTGGCAACGCATCCACAGCGCTTACCCAGTGGATTGTCGCCCCGACTTTTCGCCCGCCGGCGCTAGCCCTGCTGTCGGGGGCGTAGGTGCAGCGTAGCTCGACCACACGGCCTGCTGCGTCCTTCACGACATCATGGCAAGTGACGAGGTAGGCGTAGCGAAGCCTCACCTCGCGGCCCGGCGCGAGGCGCCGGAAACCGTGTGGTGGCGCCTCGTGGAAGTCGTCTTGCTCGATGTACACCTCGCGGGAGAACCGAACGACTCTTGTCCCGAAGGCCGGGTCCGCCGGGTGGTTTGGCGCGTTGAACTCCTCTATCCGGCCCGCATCGTAGTTCTCGATTGTCACCTTGAGCGGCTTGAACACCGCCAGTCGTCGGGGAGCCCGCTCATTAAGGACATCTCGGATCGCTGCGTCCAGGACACCGTCGTCGACCGTACTGTTGGCCTTCGAAACTCCGACGCGGCGTATGAACCGACGCACCGCCTCGGGAGGCACGCCGCGTCGGCGCAGGCCTGCAAGCGTCGGCATCCTCGGGTCATCCCAGCCCGCCACGTGGCCGTCGCGCACTAGCTCCGTCAGCGCGCGTTTTGAGAGGACGGTATGCGTAATACCCAGGCGAGCGAACTCATACTGTCGGGGTCGCGATGGCACCGGGAGGTTGTCGAGGAACCGGTCGTAAAGGGGTCGGTGATCCTCGAACTCGAGGGTGCACAGCGAGTGGCTCACCCCTTCGATGGCGTCGCACTGGCCGTGTGCGAAGTCATAGCTCGGGTAGATGTGCCAGGCCGTGCCGGTGCGCGGATGGCTGGCGTTGAGAATACGGTAGATGATGGGGTCGCGGAGGTTGAGGTTCGCTGACGCCATGTCGATTTTCGCGCGGAGCACGCGCTCGCCGTTCCTGAACTCTCCGGCGCGCATCCGCGCGAACAACTCAGCATTTTCCTTCACGCTGCGGTCGCGGAACGGGCTGTTCCGGCCAGGGCTCGTCAATGTCCCCCTGCCCTCTCTGATATCGCGCGCGGACTGGTCGTCCACGTAGGCCTTGCCGATGTGAACGAGATGGCAGGCCCACGCGTAGAGCTGCTCGAAGTAGTCGGAGGCGAAGTGGAGGCCCTGCGCCCAATCGAATCCGAGCCACTGGACGTCGCGCTTGATCGCGTCGATGTACTCCACCCTCTTCTTTGCCGGATTCGTATCGTCGAGGCGCAAATTGCAGCGGCCGCCGAATTCCTTCGCAAGCTCGTAATTCAGCACGATCGACTTCGCGTGTCCCAGGTGGAGGAAGCCGTTCGGCTCGGGTGGAAAGCGCGTGACCACGACACGCGTGCGGCCGGTCTCGACGTCAGACGCTATGATGCCGCGGATGAAATTGCTGGCGCTCGCGCCCGCTTCTCCGACGTCGTTCTGTTGAGGCACCTTCCGCCTCACGCCTGGAGTTCGTTGGGCGGGTGCGCGCCGAAGCCATGCATCCTGAGCGCCCATTGCAGCGCCACGACGGCGCCCTTGACCGGCTTCAGGAAAGCTATCGAGGCCTAGGTGGTGTGGACACTTATCGCAGCCATAGGACGATGGCAGCGAGAGTGACGACGGCCCGGTAATTCCGGGCGGT
>NZ_JAUMTJ010000092.1:0-22496 GCF_032654765.1 Bradyrhizobium sp. 33ap4
TCCGAGCCTTCTTCGAGACCGTCCCGGCTCGAAACACCGCTTAAGCCGGGCGCCGGCGCCAGTTCTTCACGAACGACGCAATAGCTAGAGCAGATTCAGGCGGCCATCCTTCAGGAAAACCCGGTCCTTCGCATGATATTATCGAAATTGCGATTCCTGGCCTCGAGGCGGAGTTCCGCAGCCAGTGAATGGTAAAAATTCATCCGACTTGCACTGGCTAGCCCCACTTGACGGATTGCGAGCTGTCGCCGCGATAACGGTGTTGGCTGACCATACTCATCTGCTTCCAGCCTATGCGGGCTCGATCGCGGTGATGTTGTTCTTCACTCTGAGTGCGTTCTTGCTTACCCGACCTTTTGTTGACTCAAATTCGACTGCGTACTCGTGGCGAGGCGCCGCTTCGTATTTCATTCGTCGCGCTTTTAGAATCTACCCTATGTTGATCGTTTTTGTTTGCTCCCTTGCCCTGCTTTCTGGAGGTGGCAAAGCTGTAGTTTATCGCAATCTGATTCATTTTAAGGGAGACGGACACCTCTGGTCCGTAACGCAAGAACTACTTTTTTACGTTCTGTTACCTGTCATTGCCCTCTTGCTTCGAGCGCCGAGATTGCATTCAGCGATTGTGATTGCAGTTCTCATTATTGGCGCAGCACTGGTGGACAAGTTTCTAACGACCGATTTAGTTTCACTCCCCGCAAACGGTAGCTTTCAGCCTTTTTACCTGTCTCCTTTTCTTATTGGCATGGCATCTGCCTTTGCTGCCCCCCGTGCGAAAGCTCTCGCGGAGACGCATCTTTTCGGCCGAAGGCTATCGAATGCAATTGCAATCGGAGTTGCCGTCTTTGTCGGCGAAAGTGTTTACATGTACCCCCTGGGAGGATCGACGTCGCACTTGTCGCTCAGCTTCGGGGTGCTATTATTGCTTCTTTGGACACAACCGACGAACTTTTTGAGCCGAGCCCTCAGCATTAGATCACTTCGTTTAATTGGAGTTGCGGGCTTCAGCTTCTACTTATGGCATTGGATACCCGTGACGCTGTGGGTGTCGCCTTGGATACCTCCAGCAGACGCCCCTCTGAGCTGGTTGCATGTGTTTGCGTTCGGCTTCAGCTTGATATGCACTGTTGTATTGTCCTCGATCACGCTGCGGCTCGTCGAAAAGCCAGGCATCGCTCTCGGGGCTTACATTGCGGAATGGCTGAACGCAGCGTCGATCCCGGCTGCGCTTCGGCCGAACTATCCAAGCGAGAAAAGAGCAGATTCGGGTGCCTGCCCATCGCCACTGCAAAATGACCGGCCTCGTGGATGGCCGTCCGCGCGATAGTGACGGTAAGCGCGGTGCCGTAGCTCGCTTGTTTCCTGCGGCCTAACGCTGCGCTCTCTCCCGCGCAGCAGTCAGGTCCGCCTTCGCGCGAGCGACTTCATCGTCGGTCGACGCTCGCTGTGGCGGCGGTTCGGTGAGACTTCGAGCCCACGGCTCGCCGGCAGACGGCACAGCGGCGTGTTGCGAACTGGTGCAGGAAGCCACGAGTGTACCCACCAGTGCAATTCCGCTGGCGCACGTGATTACCTTACGAGCCTTCTTCATTGCCCCGCATCAGGCTCCCTCAACCGAACGGACGTCAATCGATCCTATAGTCGCGGGATCGCCGGCCTGGTTAGGGCTTGATGGGATCAGCGATTGGCCCACCCTGGGCTTTAGCAGCAGCTGACTGGCGGTCGCGTGCGGCCATCAGCTCACCTTGCAGCCTCGATCGCTCCTCCGCTGTCATGGCGGGATTTTTGCGCGGCCACGGCAAATCTTCGACCGGGAGGTAGGTGCCCGGTTTGGCGCGCGCGGGCATTCCGGCTCGGGCGTTCATCAACGATGAACCTTTCGAGGTCGCACAGCCGCAAAACGACAGGCTCAGCAACAATGCTCCCGCGGTCAACGGAACTCGCCGCTGATGAAAATGGCCAACAAACATGGTTGGCCATTTCCCCAATCATTGCGGGCCAATTATGTCTATTGGCTCTCCCCCGTGCTGCGAGGTTAATAGATGAACGGAACAAGCCGTACCAGCGACGCTGCAGACGTTTGGCCCGCTCCTGCTTACGCTGGAGCGGGCTCGGCGACTCCGGCTGGACTGGAATCGCGCCAAGGGTCGCCGGTATAATTTTACTGCGGCGAGGATGCCGCTATGCACGACCTTGTTTCCTGTCTTCTTTGAGGCTGCCGCTTCTTCCGGACCGGACCAATGCCCTCCTCCAGATCGACCTCCGCGCAGAGCGGCGGGTTAGCCTGCCAGCCGGGCGATAGCTGGTTGAACGTGGATGCAAGCCCCCTTGCCCTCAAGCGTTAACCGTCCTCCCTGCATGCCAGGTTGACTACCATTTAACCGAATGCTGCACTGCACAGGTTGCGATGTGGCGGCGGTCTTTTGCGTGAGATTTTGGCTGAAGTTGTTGCCCGGTATGGCCGGGATGTGGACATGGAGTCGCTCGCGAAAACGAGAACCTACTTGGAGACGCTAGCCTCCACAGGGAAGCGGGAGGATTTGGCCGTGTTTGGCATCGCTTATCTGAATCGCTCCACAATCCAGATCGCCGCTACACTGGATGGTAAGGTTCGCAGGTCGTCGAACTTGGGGCTGAAAGCTAAGTGGATTTCGTCAAGGCCACGATAGAATCGT
This sequence comes from Bradyrhizobium sp. 33ap4, assembly GCF_032654765.1. NCBI lineage: Bacteria > Pseudomonadati > Pseudomonadota > Alphaproteobacteria > Hyphomicrobiales > Nitrobacteraceae > Bradyrhizobium > Bradyrhizobium sp. 33ap4. The sequence goes on from NZ_JAUMTJ010000092.1 coordinate 2,673, forward strand.
TGCAGCTGCCGCACTGGCTGATTGCGGGAGGCGCGTTGCTGGTGGTCGTTGGCCTAATTGGGCACCTGCTCAGTCGTAGGCAACTGGATGAAGCCGAAGACGATCTGGAAGGCGCGCCGATCCCTGAGCCACGTCGCCAGGCGCCACCTTTGCCGGATCTTCTCGACTCCAGGTCACGGAAGGATCGGCGCACAGAGCCCGAGTAAAGGCGACTAGAGCTATGGCCAAGCGACACGCAAGCCGCAGCACGCCAAGGTCGCCCGACGACGACGTCATCACCGTTCCAAGGCTTGAATGGTGCCTTGACAGGTTATCTTTGATCATGCACCGCGCTGGCAAATACGCAGAAGTATACTTGCCAATCTTCGAGCGACTGGAATCAGAAATCGAAATCCTGGAAGAAAGAAGCCATGCTGGAACGTGCACGCGCTCGAGCCGCGCGCTTCACGCAAGAGCGCTCGATTAAGAAGTAGGTCGGCTCCCTTCCGACGTTTTACAGATGAAATCTGTCGTAAAGCTGAAATGCAATTTTACTTCACGCCGGAATCGAGTTGATTTCTCTTATAAAGCTCTTGGTCAGCGGCGCTAGCTTGGAATAACGCGGGTGCACCACCCATGCTCAGGCTGAAGCCGGGTGCGTGAGGGATGAGCGGGAACGCATGTGCGAGAGCGTCTGTGCAACCCGCTTGGGTGAACTCACAGCTTATCGTCGCCGGCGGAGGTCCTCCAATGACGAGACATGACGATTGCGACTTCTTGAAGTAGCGCGTTCGTTGCCCGGTCATTGTGGCGGCTCCGGTTCCGCATGGCTTGAAGAACGTTCCGACCTGAGTCAGAAGGTGTCGCTCCGCGTAATAATCAACTTCATAGTCTCGGCTCGCGCCTGCCTTTGCCTGTGTCCCGACTACGATTCCGACCATTGCGATACCGAGAAAAAATAATCTCATGAACGCTCTCCCAAATATACGAACCGATTGACGCCATTCGGTTGTGTTCAACAACTCACTCTATCGCGTCGGGGGTAGTCTGTCGCCGTATTTCATGGCGCGGCCCCGCGTCGGTGACCCATTTGGATCACGACGAACTGGACCTCGAGGCCCATGATGTCTGAACTGCTGGATTCGTCCACTCTCAATCCGCGAACGGCTTTTGCTCATTGGGCTGGGCTTGGCCATCTCGTTCAACATCGTCATCGACAATTTCTGGAATACCTCCGGAACGGTGAATGGGTCGCCGCTGTCGATCTGCCAGATCAGGCAAAGTTGAAGCTGACCTTGCTTCGCCACAAATGGATTGAAGCCCGAGAAGCCGACGGAAAGGTCAGCTATCGCATTACCGCTAGCGGGATTGCGGAGATGAGCAAACCAACTAGGCTTCGCTAAATTACACCCCGCTCCACGGCCATACGGCGGCGCCAACATGGAGATACAACCGCGCAATATCCGATAGAAACTACGCCGTCGGGCTCAAAATATCGTGTCCCGACGTCGGCTATCTACTGGGCCCTGTAATTCCCCAGCGACGCCGATGTAGCAGTTGTCGCGCTGCGGATTTGTGAACTAATTCACAAATGGCATCCCGTAAAACCACGGCAATGCAGACATCACCGTATCCTTTGCGAAGGAAGGATATGAACCGCAGATCGTGCCACTGACAAAAGACATATCCGCAAACGGTCGCGCGGGCTTTGCCGGAAACCTCTTGCTCGGCGGTGTGATCGGGACGGGGGTTGATGCCGCGACCGGCGCTGCAATGGATCACAGACCGAACCCCGTCATCGCCACGTTGAAGCCAGTGGCCACTCCCGCGGCACCGCCCCGTGCTCCCCGAAGACAATCGAAGCCGACGTCGTAGATCTCTGAAAACTTCAGATGGCCTTGTTCAAACAAAATCAGGTTTGGGAACGCACCTTCCAACTAAGAAGCCACCATTCGGAGGAGGTTCAGACAGTAGCGTTCTCTCGAGCGTTTGCATTGTGCTGATCGGACTTAGTCCACTCATTATCATCGGCATAGCCATGCTTGCGCAGTAAACCAGCGCGGCGGCCTTTGTGGCCCCGAGACCACGCCCTCGTAATGCCAGAATCGGAATCGCACATGGTGGCGGCCGGAAACTCACACTTCGGCTTCTCTAGACGGCCCGGCCACCCCATAGACTACCCCAAGGTCGGGCCGTCTATTTTTGTGAGTATCGCAGAATGCCCGACAGAATCCGTTGCGATCACTGCGAAGACGAGTTCCCGCCAGAAGAGCTAGCCGTTTTTTTCAGCCAGCAGCAGACCGCGAGTTGATCTGCGCTCGCTGTGTAGAGACTAAGCTCCGTCGAGAGATTGCGAAACTATGGCGCGAGAACTAACAGACGCGCAGCGCCCCAGCCCGTGTACAAGCCGGGGCGCCCACGACCAGCCTCATGAACGCGGATTACATGCGGCTGCTTTCCTTCTAACAGCAGCCCCATTCACACGCAATCAGCGCGTGCCGATTGCCTCAAAGCAACTACCGCTTAGTGCGCTTGGCCCTTGGCGCGTCTGGAGCGGCCTGAGGCGCCGCAGCGGGGCTCTCAGCTCTCGCAGATTCCAACGAGTTGACTCGCGCGCTGAGCGCACCGAGTTGGTCAGAAATTAGCTTCTGCTCACCCTGCTGTGCCGACGCTTTTTGTTGGATGTCATTCAACTGAGCGGCGAGCTTCTGCTGATCTGACAATTGGGCAGCTAGCTTCTGCTGATCCGACTGAATCCCCTGCACAGCCTGCTGGACGGACGCTAAAGTCTCCTTGATCTGGCCAATAGCGGAGTCCTGTGGGACTGCCGCCTGTGGGACAGGCTTTGCTGCACTTCCGTAGCTCGCCCAAAGCGCAGCGCCAGCGATGACAAGAGCGAGTATTGCGACTAGCAGCGGCAGCGTCGATCGCGCCTGTGCATCCGCAGACGTTTGATGGGCGTCGGTCATGATGGATTTCCCCGGTTGTGCACGACCTGATAAACTACCCATCCGACCGTTGGTTCCCTGATTTTTCACCGCGCGCCTTGGTACTAACCCAGCATCCTTCCGGGCGTGAGGCTGGCGCTTTGACGTCCTCGCGGGAGGCAAGTTGACTACCATTCAATGCGATGCTGCACCGCACGGATTGCGCGTGGAAGATTCCCCAAATCCCAGCTTCAGCTTGAATCTCTCCCCTATGGTGCGCGCCGTTTTCAAAAACCGTCCGCAGTTAACCAGCTGGTTTAGGTAGAATGATGAGCCCGATTGCTGCCAAACTGAGTGCGTTGACGTTGACCCTGGCCGCCGTCACATCGCCAATTGAGCCACCGCCGCAGAGAATGGAAAACTCTGGATGTTGACATACGTCAATGCAGAAGGTGTCGAAACGATTGCGCAAACCCATTCGTCGACCGGAGAGCTTGTGCCTCTCATGGCGGTTGACCGGCAACGAGCTGGAGAGCATTATGAACCTCGGCAAGCAAATATCGGCGGCCCACCGAATTTAGCTGACTTTGGTCTAGTTCTCATCTCGAACCGACGCGGGGGAAATCAATCCAAGCGCTGAGCATATCACCCTAACCGCCGCGGCCGTGGGTGCATTGAATTAAGATCAAAACCGGACGCCCCCGGGCGATCTTCCGTAGCTACGAATGACGGAAGCGCAGCGAAATTCGTGCCGAACATTAGTGCGTCTAAGGATTCAGCGCGATCAGCAGCTCTTCGCCGTAAGGCGTCAAACCGAAACCAGTGCCATTCGGCGGGCCGGCGGTATACTTGTTACCGCATTTCAAATCCTGAAGATGATCAAAGCTGGCGCGCACCGCGCTGCTACGCGCGCTTAACACGTCAGCGGTCTCAACATCGCCGATTTGCCCGTATTCCTTGTCCCCGCGCAGCCGCGACTCGCGAGCGCCGACCCGGCGATGTGATTCGAGTGCCGCACGCCAGCGGAATTTCTTGGCCAGAGCGCAAGAAGCACGACGGCGACGATCGCGAGCGCGATGCCCGCATTGTTGAAAACGCCTTGCACACCGAGCGATTCCAGCCCGCGGTCGATAACTCTGGCGGTAATTGTCGTTGAGACAGTGCTGGTTTTGGATCACACTTCCAACTTGTCGGGGTTTCGCCCCCGCATTATTTTACCCGTCCGCGAGTGCGCTTTTGTCGCATCGATTAGTTCGTCTAATTGATCTCCACGCGTACTCAGGATTTGACAGCTCCCAAACAGTGCGGGTGCATTATGGGCGAAGACCTACAGGTAGAACCGTTGCAGACTGCAGCGGAAGCTTTTTGGGACATCAACGTCGGCAAGCATCGCGAGCCATTCGTTCACTGGGAAAGCCCCGAGCCAATTCAACAGAAGCTAAATTCGTTGGTCACTGGTTCGCAAAACCTGCATCCGCCGGGCTGGTTTGTGCAAAAATATGGTCCGTTCGATACCGTGGCAGAGCTTGGTTGCGGCGATGGCGTCCTCGCTCAGTACCTCGCTACGTCGTATCCTATGAAGTCGTTGACCGCCTACGATTTCTCCCAAGCATCACTGGATGCTTCCAAACAGCTCTGCACCGGGCTCGACATCTGCACATTCCAGAAGATCGACCTGAACAAGGAAGCCTTGCCGATCGCTAATTATGACGCGGTCTTCACCACCGGAACCATGCACCACATCGAAGCACTCGATTTCTGCTTTGCGAGTATCGCGAAAAGCCTTAAGTCAAGCGGCCTCTTGTGGCTTAACGATTACGTAGGGCCCGATCGCTTCCAGTGGTCTGATACCCAAATGAGATTGGCAGACGAGCTCTTGGCTCAGATACCCATAAAATGGCGCCTGAAAGATCACGTAGAACGCTGCGACGCAAAAGCGCTCGCGGAGATGGATCCCTCAGAAGCAGTTGCTCCAAGCAAGATCGAAGACGCTCTGTTTGCTCACTTCGACGTGCTGAAGACCTTCCAACGTGGCGGCACCCTGCTCGCTCCGATCTTCGGAAGTTCTTGCCTCTCCCGAGAAATGGCTGACTCAAACGAAGGGCACGACACCCTTCGGCGACTCTTTGATGAGGAGCAACGCTTGATTTCTTCAGGTATCATCAAATCAACGCACAATATGTACATTGCGCGCCCGCGGCACACTGAAATCTTTTAGTTTACAATCTAAGTATTTCACACTCGCCGGATCGACGATCGACCAGGCCTGTCCTAAGTGGGCGCGTAAGCCTTTGCGATCAGGTCTTTGATCAACTTGTATCGTCCGCCGTTACCGTCAGAAGCGGAAAAACAAAGGCGCGCGTGGTCACGTCACAGGGTCACAGGAGCGTTCGCCGCGTCTCGATGCGGAGGTTGCAGCTCGGTCCCGATCTAGGAAGAGCTGCTAGAACGGCAAAGCTCGGCGCGGCGGCCGAGCTTTGCCAAGCTGGAGGATTTCTAGCTAGACCAGGAATGAGCCGGTATCGTGATACGTATTGATGTAGGCGGTCAGGAACGCATCGCTGGTGGCGAATTTCCCGATCAGGTCCGGATGGGCCTGTTCGTATGCGGCGACGTTAAAGCCAGCTCCACTTCGTCCTTCGTTCGATCCATAAACGATGTAGTGATAGGCCCCCGCATCGTTATTCGCGCCGAAATCGTTCATCAGATCCGTGTACTGGGCAAGATAAGCCAATCCATCGAAGGTTGTCGTTCGCCCTTCCGCATGGCCGTAACCGATGAAATGAGCTGCGCCGGCCTGTTCATTCGCGCCAAAGCCTCTGATGAGATCGCTGTAGCTTGCGATGTAATTCAAACCATCGAACGTCGTTGTCCGGCCTTCCTGATAGCCACGCTCGATAAAGTGGAAGGCGCCGGCGTCACTGTTCCAACCATACGCTTGGATGAGATCGCTGTAGCTTGCAATGTAGTCCAGCCCGTTGAACGTCGTTGTCCGCCCCTCGTTCAAACCGAAGCTGATGTAGTGCAAGGCACCGGCGTGCTCTATCTGCTGCATTGAGCCGGCTTGGAACGCGCTGATCAGGTCCCCGTAGCTTGCGATGTAGTCCAGGCCGTCGAACGTCTCCGCGCGGTGCTCAGTCGTCGTGTTGTACCAATTCTGCATCGTTTGGGTATTCGTACCGAATGCTTGGATCAGGTCCGGATAACTTGCTTCGAAGTTCTGAAGGTCGATGAAATGATTGGTGCCGGAGGCCGTGCTCGCATAGGTAAGATCATTCGCATGCGTCTGATGCACCGGATCTGGCGCCACCGCGCCAATGAGATCTAGATGGCCCGTCCCATCGTCCTTGAACACGAAATTGTCGCTCACTAGATTGGGCGTCATTTGCAGCGTTGCGACAGCGGAATTAGTAGAATTCTCGACATAGTAGGTCGTCTGACCATTCTGCGTGGCGCCCCGTACCACGTGCATTCCAGCTGAATACGAAATCGCCGCTAGATCGATTGTATCGCCGGGGCCAAAGCCTGCGATCTCGGCGCCGAACGTACTTGGATTGACTGTGCTGCTCTCAATTACCAGCTTTCCGCCAAGCTCGAGTGTTATAGAACCTGTGGCATTGCCACCATTCAGCAAATCAAGGGTACCGTAAACAACCTCATTTGCAACGAAACCACCCGACGCTATGAACTCAACACCGCCAGCTAGAATCGTATCGAACGAAGCCGATCCACTTATTTGTGCGTGTCCATAGATGCTTTCATTGCTGACTACACCTCCCGAGTCGACGTTCAGGACGCCGTCGCTCAAGATGCTGTCGCCGTAACCGACTCCACCGCTGAGGATCGATTCGACGCCGTGGACATTGCTGAATTGGATTTGGCCAGTCGTGGAAGCCGATTCAGTAGCTCCCGCCGCAACCTGAGTAAATTTTGCTAACCCTGCCCCCAACTGGCCGTCATTGACAACCATTGTTGCCCCCGACGCGAGGCTTGCACCAGTTGCGGTGCCATCGTGAACGTTGAGCGAACCACCATAATTAACCAACGCACCGTATGACGTGCCACCATACCAGATTTCTGATATGCCGCCGCTGTCGATCTGAGCGTCAGTCGAGTTTCCGCCAGCTACATATTCGATGCCATGGGCGCTTACTGTCGTATTAAATGCATTCCCATAGACAGCCAGGAAACTATGAAGAGTAGATTCGTACACGGTTCCGAGGACGAGAGCTTGTCCGCTGCCGTCAATGAGGCAGGTGTTCACAACTGCTCCGGCGTCAATCGTCAGGGTGAACTGGCTAGGAGGCGACGAAAAGACCTCGATAATTCCACTGACAGTGACTCCTGATCCGACTTCGAGGCTGTTCCCGTCGTCGACCACGTAGTTGTCGCTCGTTGACGAGCTAAGTACGACGCTTCCCGAAACCACAACTGTCGTCATTTCGCACTCCAATTGCACGCAATTCCGATCATGCACCTTTCCGTCAATGCGAGCGCATTTGAAATTGCTTTGGATGAGTACCTCTCAGGTAGTATCGACCTTCGTTGCGAAATGTGCGCTCCTAGCGCCGAGACCAACGATAGCCGGATACGCCCATGCAACGCATCCAAATGGAAAAGCCAAGCAAGATGGCCGGAGGTCGAGGCACCCTGCACGTGCCAGCCCGCGGTTCTAGCCGCGCACCGCGACCTGGTCGATTATTTCGATCTGCGCCTCGGGTGGGCTACTCATTATTGCGCCGGGCTTCCTGTCCCGATGTAGCTCATCGTGTTGTCGCACCGAGGCAGCTCAATGCAACGTACGCATCTGGCGAAGGCCCCGGCTGTTGGTGGAAGGCTGATCGAGCTTAAGCGGCGTAAGCGACGCTTTGGGGCTGTCAATTCCAAGGCAGCAGTTCGTCAATGCGCTTGGCAGAGTGATCCGGTAGGCGCGCCAACACGTCGGCAAGCCAAGCCTGCGGGTCGATGTCATTGAGTTTGGCGGTGGCGATGAGGCTGTGGATGGCGACCGCACGCCGGCCGCCCTCGTCGGACCTAGCGAAGGTCCAATTTTTTCACCCGACCGCCCGTAGCTCACGCTCGGCAGCATTGTTCGACATACAAAGCCGTCCGTTATCAAGGAAGCGGCTAAATGCATCCGAGCGGCTGAGGCAATAATTGATCGCTTTGGTCGTGTCGTTGTTCCTGAAGAGCGTAACCACGCCTGTAGCTCGGCGATCAGGGAGCGGCCACGCTCCCTGCGCACGCAAACGAGCTAAGCGGGATTTTGGGTGATGAGATGATCAGGCGGCGTGGTTTGCCGGCACTTGGATGACCTCGATGCCGTCATTGAATCTGACACCTGCGATGACCTTCGGCAACTGACTTGTGCCCTTGAGCCGCCGCCAGGTCTTTGATGCGGCGATCACCAGCTTGAACACCATCAACTTGGCGGTGGTCGGCAACAACGAACCCTTGGTGCGCACCGTCCGGTGCCGCACGGTGGCGAACACGCTCTCGATCGGATTGCTGGTGCGCAGGTGATCCCAATGCTCGGCAGGAAAGTCGTAGAAGGCCAGCAGCGCGTCGCGATCCTTGACCAGACATTCGACCGCCCGACCGTATTTGGCGCGGTATTTCTCGGCAAAGACGTCGATCGCCGCTTCGGCAGACGCCCGGTTCGGCGCCCAATAAACCTCGCGCAGATCCTTCTTCATGGTGGCCTGCACCCTGCACCGAGAGCGGGACCTTGTTCAGGACATTCACGGTCTTGTGCACCCAGCATCGCTGGTGCCGTGTGCCGGGAAAGACCTCGTCGAGCGCCTTCCAGAAGCCGAGCGCGCCGTCGCCAACGGCAATTTCGGGCACGATCTGCAATCCGCGCTGTTTGACTCGATCAGCAGCTCACGCCAGCTCTGCGCGCTCTCTCGCACGCCGACCTGGAAGCCGATCAGTTCCTTCTTGCCTTCCGGCGTCGCGCCGATCAGCACCAGCATGCACTCGCCGTGGTCTTCCATGCGGGCCTGCAGGAAGACGCCATCGGCCCACACATACGCGTAGCGGCGCGCCGACAGATCGCGCCTCTGCCAGCGCTCGTACTCGCCTTGCCACTCGGCCGTCAGCCGGGAAATCACCGCGGGCGACAGGTTCGGCGCGTCCTTGCCCAGCAAGGCCGTCAGCGCCTCCTGGAAATCGCCGGTCGAGATGCCGCGCAGGTACAGCACCGGCAACAGCGCATCCAGACTTCTGGTCCGCCGTGCCCACAACGGCAGGATCGCCGAGCTGAACCGGATCCGCTCGCCATCGCCGGCCGCCCCGCGATCCCGGATCTTCGCCCGCGCCACCTCGACCGGCCCGATGCCGGTCTGGATCGTTCGCGCCGGGCCATAACCATGCCGCACGACACGGGCGCGTCCGTCGGCAAGCTTCAAATCCTTCACCGTGGCAAGGAATGTCTCGACTTCGACCTCGACGGCCTGCGCTAAAAGCTGCCGCGCACCAGCGCGCAGCACATTGGTCAGTGGATCGTCGATCTCGTCCGGCTGACGAAGCGGGACAATGTTGCTAGTCTCGTTCATGGCGTATCGCTCTCCTTGAGAGGTCCTGGCAGGCTCGACACCCGCCTCGATACGCCGCCTATCTCAGTCCGTCATCACCCAGCTTCCCGCATAGCTCCACGCAAACGCTCCTGCACAGTAAGGCCGTTGCGCCAACAGTTCGCCCGCTAACCTCATTTGAATGTCCGACCATTGAAAGCGATCAGGCCGACGTAGTTATTGAACCAAAAGTAATCCGCTGGGCCTTCAGGCTCCTGTCGATGTTTGAGAAGCGGAAACCGAGTGGAGGAAGTGTACTGAGTCATTGGAACACCCATAACTTTTTGGCGCGAGGTCACAAACCTGCCAATCTCGCCAAGTTACAAATTGCCAGTTTTTGCAGGCTCGACCTATAGTCGCGCAGCGAGCGCGACGCTTGGCAAAGCCTTGCATTCGGACCTTATCGGCTCGTTCACGCAACTACTGAGTTCTTGTCGAGACCACAAACTATGAATTGGATCGCTGGGATTGGATTGCTTGCCCTTCTGGCGTTGGTAATTGCGGTAGCATCCGACATCTCAATGACAAAGTGCACGATGGGATCCGCCTATGCGGTCCTCCGCTTTTGTACGCCGGCCAAGCCGCGTTAACGACCTAGCCGGGCAAACTTACCCCGGCTTTCACCTGGCCGGCCAGCTCGAGGGGGGAATCTGGTTCGTCCACATTCCAATTCCGACTGCGGCCTAACTCGTCTGCATCCGCCGCTCGTCGCTTCATGTACCGCTCCGGCGAAGTCCGGCTTTTGCGTGGGGGGCCAGCAACGACCAGGTGCGAGATTGCCTGCCTATCGGCCAATGGCAGCTCGGTCCGGCTAATTGAGGCAGGTCTGGATCACTCGCCATCAACGATTCTCGCTAACAACTATCCCGCTCGCGTTGGCGCCGGCGTCTCTCGAGCCTCATGCATAAGCCGCCAGTCAAGTCCTTCCAGCAGCGCCGACAATTGCGCGCCGACAGACGCATCGCGCCGTCCTCGACCTTCGGCCAGCGGAAGTCCCATCCTCAAGCCTCTTGGCGAACAGACACAGAGACACAAAGTCGGATCGTAGCCATGTCGTTCTGTGAGCCAAGGAGTTGAGTGTTATAGTTGTCTTCCTAAGACCGCTTGGCCTCCGACTTGAACGGGTCTGCCCGCATGCCCTCGAGCACCAAGGACGCAAGTCCCTCCGTCCCTCCATCCCGTTGCGGAAGTCTACCGGTTTGATCGCCACCATCACCCGGATCGCACCCGACCACCGGCTCGCCTTCAGTGCCTGGACAATCGACCCAATCATCGTCGGGTCCGCACCACGACCGGCCCGGATCGTAATTCCGTCGCCTTCGATCTCGATGATCCCGTCATCGCAACGGCGAGCCCGGGTATCCGCCTTGGCCTTGCAGCACACCGTTTTGCGCTCCCGGCCAGCAGCGGGCGCCGGCACATCTACCACCGCCGGCACAAACTTTACTTCTTGCCCTTTGGAATTATCGACCGCAGCATCTCGCAACTGACGTCGCCAACCAAACAACAGCTGCGGCGACAATCCATGCGATCGAGCTACCGAACGGACCGAGTCGCCGCTCGCCACGATCTCGCAACAATCCGCACCTTGTCCTCGTCGCTCTACTTCCGCCGACGGCCGGCTCCGGTGAAGACCTCAAGCCGTCGGACCGGCTCCATGATAGCACTATGCACTGTTTCCATTCTAAGCCTAACCAAACCCAACCGCAGACTCGCAGATCATCCCGTCATCCGGTAGGTGGCCGCCGAACAGCTTGCGAAAGAGGGGCGGCAGCCCCGCAAGCTTCGGCAAAATCGGCCGATCGGAGCGGCTGTCCACAGCGTACCCGGGCTTGGGAGGCCGACCTAATGATGTTCTCCAAATACGGTCAGGCGGTACTGACCGTGCAGAGTGTACTCGCGTCAGCCTCGGCATCCGCCTTGCCAAGAAGGTCGTGCCCGGTGTCGCCGGCCATCCCATGCGCTTCTTGGCTACCCTTCCACAAGAGCTGCGCCATAGCTTCGACAATGGCAGCATCGCGGCAGATTGGCTGACGCTCTGCACCTTGCCGCAGATCGCGGAAGTGGTGAGCAACGCGCGGCGGTGGGAAAGCTGGGCGTCTCTTATCGGCGTCGACAATGATGACGCAGCAAATTTGGTTATCCTTCCCAGCGCGAGATCTTGCCCCGGGTATCACTAACCGTTGAAAACGAGCTCGCGAAATGGTTACGTGCGATGGTATCTATTGAAGATTTGCAAGAATACTCGGACCTTTTTGAAATGCAGAACTTTGAACCAAAGGACGTACTATTCCCGCCCACACGTTTGATGGAGCGAACCTGCGGATTGACCTCCCGCGAAGATTTCGAAGCCCATGGCGAGGAAATCCTCCGAGCGCTAGAGGCTGCAAGCCCCCGGCCGCTAACGACATATGATTCAATCCTAGATTTCGGCGTGGGTTGCGGCCGGCTCGCCCGGATGCTGCCAGATTTCAAGGGACGCTACGCCGGCGCCGATATCGACGTCGAGGCCCTCAAATGGACCAGTAGCAATTTGCGCTGGGTCGAGCCAGTCTTACTGTTGCCTTGCAATCCGTTCCCGCTGCGGCCGGGACAATTCGAGTGCATCATATCAATCTCAGTTTTTACGAATTTCAACGAGAATGACGCGCGCTTCTATCTTTCCGAGCTGAAGCGCATGACAAAGCCGGGCGCCAATCTCTTTCTTACTGTCCACGGGGAACGAGCTCTGGAGCGAACTCGAGCGGAGCAGCGGCTGGCAGACATGCTGTGCCTAAACTCCACAGCACTTGATTACACTGCGTCGAAGTTGAAGAGGAACGGCTTTCATTTCGTCAAGCTGAACGACCATCTGATGAGCGGCGCGCGCGAATACGGCACGGCGTTCGTGGGCCGCAAGCATATCGAGGCAGTCTGGTCGAATTACTTTGAGGTCGTCGAGATTCGGAGCGGCGCGATCCATGATTTCCAAGACATCGTAGTGCTGAGACGTCCTGCCCGCTAGAGGGCGCGAGGAGCGGGATCGAGATGTTTTCGAGCGCCAGATAGGTTGCACGCTCATCGAAAATCCTGATAGTTGCGTAGTTGGTTTGTAAGCGTAGCTCTGCGGCCCTTTTGAATGGCGCTTGACGCCTATTTTGTTCGCGTGGCGCGTCGCCGCGGTATCCATGTGTCGGACAACGCGTTGACGGCGGCTTCGAGCGCCTTCCGGTCGACGACGTTGGGATCGAACCGCTCCGGGCCCCAGAGGCGCATGTGTTCGTGCTCGGGATGGCCGGGGTCGCTGATGGCGGCGAGGTATTCGGCATAGCCTGGCGCACCACCGACGTCTTCCGGAGGACAACGACCGGCGGCCTCGAGCAGGAAGGGAAGCCCCTCCGTCGTGGTGTTCTCGAACCATTTTTCGAGCTTGATCACATGGTCCCAACTGTCGCCGAAGTCATAGAGATAGTGGATCGTCTTGGCGCCGGTCTTTCGAACGATATCGCAAAGCCGCGCTTTGCGGGCGTCCATGGGCTGGTGGCCGTAATCGTTGTGGGGATCAGGAATCCCCCAACGGACCTCACCAGCGAAGACTCGAAGAGGTGACTGTTCGTCCAGCCGAATGCCTCCTGAAGCGTCAGATGCAACCGATCAAGGCGCAGGGTGACGGGTACGACAAGGCGACGCATCACCTCCGGCTTCACATCCTTGAGGGTCACCTTGATCCGGACCGCGGTCGTGTTCAGGCTCATGCCGCCAGCCTCGGATCGTGTGTATGCATCGTATAGGTCGACGCCCAGGGAAGCAGTTCGTCCAGTCGCGCCGCAGGCCAACCATTGACGAGCTTGGCGAGAACGTCAGCGAGCCAGTGCTCGGCACTGACGCCATTGAGCTTACAGGTCTCAATGAGCGAAGCCAGCAATGCCCAATTCTCGGCACCTTCGTCGCAACCGGCAAAAAGGGAGTTCTTGGCATTGAGCTTGATCGGCCGCATCGCTCGCTCGACCGCATTGGTGTCCATCTCGATGCGCCCGTCATCAAGGTAGAACGTTAGGCCGTCCCAATGACGCAGCGCGTAACGCAGGCCTTCGCCGTGTCGCTCTTCTGCGCAAGGTGAGCAAGCTTGGCCTCAAACCACTGCTTCAAGGCTGTAGCCAGAGGCCGGGCATGCGCTTGTCGCCCCGCGCGGCGCTCGTCCGCAGATCGGCCGCGGAGTGCCTTCTCGACCGCGTAAAGCTGGGCGATGCGCTCGAGGGCCTCGCGGGCAACCGGAGCTGGCGCCGGCGCAGCCTCCCGCTCGATCTTCACAAACTGGCGCCGCAGATGCGACCAGCAGAAGGCGAGCGTCCCGGACAGGGCGTCCGCACGCGTCTCTCGGGTCATGGTCTTGTAAGCCTGATAGCCGTCGCAGTGGATGATGCCGCGATAGCCCTCAAGCAGCCGCAAGCCATGAACGGCGCCGCGGCCCGGTGCATAGGCATAGACCACCCCAGGCGGATCAGGTCCGGCCCAAGGCCTGTCATCGCGTGACAGCGCCCAGAAGTAGCCGGTTTTTGTCCGGCCGCGCCCCGGATCCAGCACCGGCGCCGGGGTCTCATCGACACAGAGCTTCGAGGAGGCCAGCAGAAGCTGGCGCAGACGATGCCACAAGGGCTTCAATTCCTGGGCGGCGTAGCCGACCCAAAAGGCGAGCGTGGAACGGTCGATGGCGATACCGTGGGTCGCCAGCATCTGCGCCTGACGATAGAGCGGCAAATGCCAATGATACTTGGCGTCAATTACATGCGCGACGAGACGCTCGGTGGGCAGTCCCCCCTTGATCAATCGCTCGGGCGCAGCGTGCTGGAGGACGACGCCATGACAGGCGCGGCAGGCAAGCTTGGGCCGGCGGGTGACGATCACCCTGTATTGCACCGGAACGACGTCGAGCCTCTGGCTCTCATCGTGACCAATCTCAACGAGATCGCCTTTGCAGCACGGGCAGCAGGTTGCAGCCGGCATCAGCGTTTCGACAATGCGTGGCAAATGCTCCGGAAGCTGACCACGGTTGGCTCTGCGCTTGGCAGTTCTCTTCTCGCGGGCTCTGGGATTGGCGCGATCCCCAGCTGCTTCGAGAGCCGCGACGGCCTCTTCGATGTCCTCCAGAACAAGCTGTAGCTGATCAGCGTCCAGCTTTTCCGACGATCGACCGAACTGCGCATCCTTCGCAAGCTTGAGCAACCGCTCGAGCCTGGCGCAGCGATCCAGCAGAGCCGCGGCAAAGACACGCAGCTCGGCTGGATCGCTCGGCAGCTCATCAGGCAAATCACTCATTGGCCCAAGTCTGCCATGCTTCGCGCCCCGATGCAGCGAAGATTTTATGTCCTACGCAAGTGCTTTCGGCTGCGGGATTCGAGGCGCGTGCATGCGCGTCCAATCCATGCCGGCCAGAAGCGCGGACAGCTGGGCGGCATTCATCCGCATCACGCCGGCCACGATAGGAGGCCATTTGAAGCCGCTGCCATCGAGCCGCTTCCAATACACCACAAGGCCGCTGCCATCCCAGACGACAATCTTCACCCGATCGGCGCGCTTCGCACGGAACACCACCGCCACGCCCTTCATCGGGTCATGGCCCAGCGTCTCCTTCGCCAACAGCGCCAAGCCCTCCGCACCTTTTCTGAAGTCCACAGGTTGCGTCGCCACGTAAATCATGAGGCTCGCGGGCGGCGTCAGCATGAACGTGTCCGTCGAAGCGCCAAGAACACATCACTCAACACAGCAAGGCCAGGCGTCCCTCGCACCTCCACGCGTGCCCCCTGGAGTTCAACCGTCACAACGGCTGCTTCCGGCGACCCGGTGGGCTCTGCGGCCGCCGGTAGCGCCGATTCCGATACCACCGGCACGAACGACAGCGTGTCCGCCGAAGCCGGCAGCACCAACTGGCCCAAACGCGCCCGGCGCCGCCAGTCGTGCACCTGTTGGGGCCGGCACCCATGGCGACGCGCGACATCTGTGACAATCGCCCCCGGCTCAAGGCTTTCCGCGGCAATCTGTGCCTTCAAATCGTCCGGCCAGCGCTTTCGACCTGCGCCTGCGTACACTTCGATACGCGGTGACAACGGTCGTCTTATGTCGTCCGAATGGTCGTCCATTGTGAGCACCCTTGCAGAAGATGACTCTTCTAGCGGTCCTCTCAGGACTGAGTACAAAAATTCTCAAGGGCCTCAACGCCACGCTTACGTTGGCACTCCAGGTGCAGGAGGTGCTGCGCAAGGACCCGCTCAGCGGTCATCTGTTCGTCTTCCGCGGTCGCCGAAGCGATCTTGTGAAGGTGATCTGATCTGGCACGATGGCCAGGGAGCATGCCTGTTCACCAAGAGACTCGAGAGAGGAAAGTTCGTCTGGCCATCGGTTGCGGGTGAAGCTGTGACGATCTCGCCGGCTCAGATGAGCTACCTGTTGTCCGGAATCGATTGGCGTAACCCTCAAGAAACCCATCGGCCGACGCGGGTCGGATAGCCGCTTTTACGATTTGAATCTGCTGCTCGATCTGATTCAATGGCTTCATGACATCGAAGCCGGACGATCTTCCTTCTGACCTCGCGAGCGCCTACCTTGCGCTGCTGGCCGAGCGAGAGATGTTGCAGGCTGAGCGCGATGTCGCCGTCGCGGATGCCGCCAGTGCGCGGGCGGAGCTGTCGGACAACGAAGCGCTGATCGCACATCTTGAGCTGCGGATCGAGAAGCTCAAGCGCGAACTGCACGGGCAGCGATCCGAGCGCTCGGCACGGCTGCTCGAGCAGTTGGAGTTGGAGCTCGAGGAACTCGTAACCACGGCGAGCGAGGATGAGCTTGCCGCTCAGGCGGCGGCGGCGAAGACGCAGAACGTCCGTCCCTTCACGCGTAAGCGGCCGGTGCGCAAGCCTTGGCCAGACGATATCGAACACGAGCGCGTCGTCGTTGAAGCTCCAACGACCTGCGCCTGCTGCGGTGGATCACGGCTGGCGAAGGTCGGCGAGGATGTGACCAAGACGCTGGAGGAGATCCCGCGCCGCTTCAAGGTCATAGAGACGGTACGCGAGAAGTTCACCTGCCGCGATTGCGAGACGATCAGTCAGGCGCCTGCGCCGTTCCATGCCACGCCGCGCGGCTTCATCGGTCCACAATTGCTGGCGACCATCCTGTTCGACAGTAGGGTCGAGGACTGGCGCGCCGCTCGACCAAATTTTCGATCGCGCACGTTTCCAGCCCCCGCCACATCGCACGCAGCATGCGGATTTCCCGCACTACGCGCTCCCATTTGCTTCGCACCAAGGCTTATTTGACCTATCGTGCTGGAGCGGCTTTCGCCTTGCCAGTACTCGCCCGGTAGCCATTAAACAGCTTCAAGGTATCGTACAGCCACGACCTACTCCACTGCTTCCAGCCGAAGCCTTTTCGTTTCCGAGCCTTCGCCAGATGGCGTCTGACCTTCTTCTCTACCCAGTTTCTGATGTAGGCGAAACATTTACCGGAATCGCCCATCGCGAAGTAGTTTACCCACCCTCGGAGCTTCGGATTGATCAGGCTTATCACCCGGCCAATCGGTTGCGACCGGTGGCGGCGAAACACTTCCTTGAGCCCCCGCAGAAGCGCCGTCCGCTTTTTGAGCTTGGGCGTGTAATACGGCCGCATCACTCCGCGCAGACTGCGGAGGTAGCGGAAGTCGAATCCCAGAAAGCCGAAGCTCTCGCCTCGTTCCAGATCGACTATGCGGCTCTTCTCATCATTCACTTCAACCTGCAGTTTGGTGAACTCTTCCCGTAATCGCTTGTCTATGGCACCGAGCAGCCAGTCATGTCGCTTGTGGGCGTCGATCAAGACCACCAGATCGTCAGCGAATCGTGCATATTCGACGTTGGTGTACTTGCCGCGACGAGTTACCTCACGCGCTCGCTCCAGCATCTTATCCACCTCGTTGAGGTAGAGATTACTGAGCAAGGGTGAAATTACCCCGCCCTGTGGAACGCCCTTCTTGCCAGATGCTTTCAGCATCAGCCGCAGCAGATGCAGAATTTCCTTGTCGTCGATTCGCAGAGCCACCTTCTCTAGCATCCGATCGTGCCGGATGTTGTCGAAATAGGCGCGCAAATCAACGTCGAGAATCCGCGTCTTCCGCTCGGCTACCGCCTGGGCAACTCGCTTGATCGCTTCATGTGCCGTACGCTTGGGCCGATATCCAAACGATCCCGGTTGGAAATCCGCCTCGAATACAGGTTCGAGTACGAGCTTGAGCGCGCCTTGCACCACTCTGTCGCGAATAGCCGGAATCGACAGAACGCGGACCTTGGAGCCCCCGTCCTTCGGTATTTCCCGCTTCCTTGATGGGAGTGGCTGATAGCTGCGCCCGATCAGTTCGTCCCGTAATTGTTCGAGTAGCGACTCCACGCCTCGCGCTTCGATGGCTTCGAACGTCACTCCGTCTATTCCCGGAGCGCCGTCGTTTTCTTTCGCCATCTCATACGCTGCGCGCAGCGTCTCCATCTTACACACGTGGACGTATAGACCCCAGAAACGCCAAGACGGTTCAGCCTTCGCCTTGACGTATAGCCTCCGCCTCAGGTCCTGCAAATCGATGGACGCCTTTGTCATCTCGTCCTTGCCTTCCTTACGTTGGAGACATCACAAATGGCAGGGTCCCTTCGCTCCACGGGTGTTACCCCGCTTCAGCGCTACTGCGGACCCGGCCGCCACCTTCTCATCTTCGGCCGATTTCCCGGGGGCGCCGGTTATACGGCCTACCTTCTTCCGGCGATTTCTCTCCGGGATGAGGAAGGCTTCTCCAGTTGCTTTGCATGTCCTTGTCACCGTGCTGTCGCTTTCACCCCGCCGAAATGATCCGTCGCATCAGTTAGCATTCGTCGGATCATGCTGCCTTCGCCCCTAAACTGCGGGCTCGGCTTTCGGTTCTGAGCATTTTCGAGGCCACAGCGCGTTCTCTTTTGATACGGCCCGGTGACTCGTGAGCTCCCCAAGGGAGTCTTTGTCGATAGGCTTCAGAAATTCGGTTTCTCTCCTTTCTGCTATCCACACTACGGGGAGCTAACTTTTTCCCCGGCAGGACTAACTCCTGCTGAACATGCCAGCCTTCGCTGGACGCACAGTTCGGCATGCATATCCCGCTCAACCGCCAAAGCGCGCGCTTCAAGAGCGAGAGGATCGACCTGTCGTTGTCGACGCTGGCGGACCAGGTCGGCCACGGGACCTTCGCGGTCATGCCGCTCTTCCACCTGATCGAACGCCATGTGCTCGCTGCCGAGCGCCTTCATGGCGATGACACTACCATCCGGATCCTGGCGAAGGGCAAGTGCACGACCGGACGGATCTGGACGTATGTACGGGATGATCGGCCCTTTGCCGGGCCTGCGCCGCCTGCGGCGGTCTATTACGCCTCGGGTGACCGACGAGGCGAGCATCCCCAGAAGCATCTGGCCGCCTTCGCCGGCATCCTGCAAGCCGATTGCTACAACGGCTTCGAGCCGCTGTTCGATCCGCAGAAGAAGACACTACCAATTACGCCGGCGTATTGCTTTGCCCATGCCCGGCGAGGCTTCTTCGAGCTGGCTGACATCGAGAAAAATGCTCGGGAGGGCAAGAAGGGTAAACCGGTCTCCCCGATCGCACTGGAGGCGGTCAAGCGGCTGGACGCGTTGTTCGAGATCGAGCGCGCCATCAACGGCTGTGACGCTGACGACCGGCGCGCCGTCCGCCAGGAACAGAGCAAGCCGCTTCTCGACGACATGCACGCCTGGCTGCTGCGCGAGCGCGAAACCCTCTCGCGCTCGTCCGAGGTCCTGAAGCCGATCAACTACATGCTCAGGCGCTGGGAGGGCTTCGCCCGCTTCCTCGACGACGGCAGGATCTGCTTGACCAACAATTGCGCTGAACGCGCATTGAGAGGCATCGCCTTGGGACGGCGCAACTGGACCTTCGCCGGCAGCCAGCGTGGGGCCAACCGTGCCGCCATCATGCTGACGATGATCACGACGTGTCGTCTCAATGACGTCGATCCAAAGGCCTGGCTTGCCGACGTCCTCACCCGTATCGCCGATCTTCCCACTTCGCGTCTGCACGAACTGCTGCCCTGGGAATGGAAGCTTCTGCGCCAGGCTGCAGAGCCCTCCGATCAGCGGGCCGCCTGATCTTCACCCAACGCCATCATAGCGCTCTCGAGACCCGCGCGCATGCGTCAATCGGGCGGCCCTCGTCGTGTGCGTACGACGTAGCGCGTCTCCATCAACGTCGCCATCGACCCGGATGCGGGTAAGCGGCAAGGAGACCCCGTCTGGCGGAGGGGGTGAACGATCGGCTATCGGCTGCTAAGTTTGTGAGCCGATGTG
>NZ_JAUMTJ010000093.1:0-21917 GCF_032654765.1 Bradyrhizobium sp. 33ap4
TATGATCGAGAGCAGATCCTCGAGTCTCCTTCGATGTTCGAGCTGCTCCAGCGCTTCATAATCACTCATAAGTTCTTACTCCTCAATTCATTCATGGCACAACCATGTTTCCACCATTCGCGGAGCGGTGAACAGAGTTGTTGCGTTGTCACCCGAGAAGGCTTCCTGCCCCTGAAAAGCGCCTCCGCGTTTCCGGCGAGCGACTCCGAAGGAAGAGTCGCGCTCGGCTGCATCACAAGCTGACGCGTCGTTTCCCGGCGAAGCGATTGCCGATTCAAAAACACCGTTGGCGAGCGCTTCAAGGCCGATTCGGCAAGATCGGCTGTTGTCGTTGCGATCTCCCAACCTGCATCAGAACGGTCGGCAACACCGGTCGCGCGGATTCGCTGAGCTCGACAGCGCATTGAGAGGCAACCTACCATCGCCATCTGTCCATGCCACGAAGCCAACACTGTCTGTTCCGCCCATCTTGTCAAAGGAATTCCTGATCTCTGGTTTATTTCGCCGACGACGATCTTTTGTCACCGAAAGCTTCTCTTCGCTTGAGTTCGCGGTGACGCAGATGTGGACTTGCGCATAGATGCGCGCTGGAGGCGAGTGGCGTCTGGGACCGCTAATTAGTCTGTATTGGCGCATGTTCGAACACTTTTGTCGCCCCGAGCAGCTCTTCAAGCGCAACGACCTTTCCGCGCGTATTGAACGCAAGTGAGAGGGCGGAGAGGCGGTCTTATGGGCCACCACTGCCCGCTCCATAATTATTCGAGGCCACTCCGGGACAACAGTATCAGCTATCGATCTTAGTAGTTTCAAAGTCCGGCGCTCGATATAGCCTGAGCCAGATGCACACCTATTCAAACGCCGTGAGCTGACTTTCGGCAGGAAGGAGTCCCGAATGCTCACTCAGCCGGCCAGTGCTCCCGATCACACTTCGAACAATAGGCTCATTATACTTGGCCCTGCCGAAAGTGACGCGCCGTTGGTAGCCAAAACGCTCATCGAGTATGAACTTAGCCTCATCGGATATAACGTCAACAGCCTTGGGACTTCCACGCCGATCGACGAGTTCGTCGATGCATTTCGAGATACTGCGAATGCGATCGTCATGGTGAGCCTACACGGCCACGCATACGAGATTCTAAAGGGGCTACATAAAGCCAGGAGAGATCTTCTCATCAGGTGTCCGGTGATCGTCGGCGGCAACTTAGGCGTCACCAGAGAACGGGCGGATCGCACAAGACAACGCTTACTCTCACTAGGGGTGGATCATGTTCTCGACTACGCCTCCGAATTGCTTTTCATACCCAGAGCCTTACCAAAACGAAACTCTTTCGTAGCGCTGTCAGAGAAGAGGATGGCATCATGAACGGGCTAAAGGTTGCCATTGTGGGAGCGACAGGAGCCGTGGGCACCGAACTTATTAAGCTATTGGAAGACTCTCAGATTCCTATTTCGTGTTTGCGGCTGATTGCGTCATCGCGCTCGGCCCGGCGTGAGGTGAAGTTTCGGGGTACGTCTTCGCTTGTGGACGTCATAGAGGATGCGAGTGATGCCGCCTTCGATATCGCCTTCTTTTCGGCAGGCGGCGCGACCAGTTTGAAATGGGCGCCACAGTTCGCGGCAAAAGGTGCATTGGTCATAGACAATTCAAATGCCTTTAGGATGGACTCCGACGTGCCGCTCGTTGTTCCACAGGTGAATCCCAAGATGCTCGCCTCCCGGCCAAATCGAGGAATAGTGGCAAATCCGAACTGCTCCACGATCCAGTTCGTGCGAGCCTTGCGCCCGTTAGCCCAATCATTTTCAATTCGCCAGATAGTGTTGACCACCTACCAAGCAGCCTCTGGCGGAGGCCTAAGGGGTATCAACGAACTCCTAACAGATGCAAAGAGCGTGCTTGATGGAACCGGAGAGCCAACCAGTGAACGCTTCCCTGTCTCGCTTGCTTTCAACGTCGTACCTCAGGTCGGTGAACTGTCCGATGACGGAGTGAGCCTCGAGGAGCGGAAACTGGTCCAGGAATCGCGCAAGATACTAGGCCTGCCGAACCTCAAGCTGACTGCTACCTGCGTCCGCGTTCCCGTAATAAATGGGCACTCGGAAGCCATTTACATCGAGCTTACCGAGTTCATTCCGCTAAACAACGTGCGTGAGCTTCTGGCGCGCGAGCTAGGTATCCAACTTTATGAGGAAGCAGGTTGCTGCGCATATCCGACACCCCGTCTGCTAGACAACCACGGCCATGTTCATATCGGCCGGATACGAACAAATCCCGATGATAGCAGAGGTCTTTGGATGTGGGTGGTTGCAAACAACTTGCAGGTAGGAGCCGCGCTTAACGCCGTCCAAATTGGAGAACTTGCTTACCGTAACCGACTTATGGGTGCACAATGAGCTCAACTGTCTTGAAGTTTGGTGGATCCTCCTTTCTGAAGCCCGACGACTACTGCCGAGTTGCCTTGCACATAGCGAAGCGACGGGCCCAAGGTGCGAACAAAATCGTGACCGTAGTTAGCGCAATGTCGGGCACGACTAGTAATCTGAAAGCAGTGATGCTTGACGTCAACAGTCGCGCGTCACAATCAGCTTTGGATGCAGCACTTGCCACAGGAGAGATGCTAAGCGCCTGTTTGATGGAGTCCGCCGTTAGTCGGTTAGATATTCCAGTCACGTCGCTGTGTGGCTATTCGTTGGGAATACGAACGAACTCTGATTTTGGTCGTGCCTCAATCGAAGAAGTAGATTCGGCGCCTATTCTCAAGGCACTCGAAAACAAGGACATTGTCATTGTCACTGGCGGTCAAGCAATCGATCGCTTCGGAAGACTGACAATGTTGGGAAGAAATAGCTCTGATTTGACGGCAGTGGTGATGGCTACTGCGCTGAATTGCCCATCTTGCGAGATATACTCAGATGTATGCGGAGTATATACGGCAGATCCGTATATTATTCCTAATGCCCGGTTGATACCCGAGCTTAAACATCGGGTTACTGCTCAGATGTCGCGGCACGGCGCAAAAGTGCTTCACCACCGTTCAGTGGAGTACGCGGAACGGCACGGAATCTCAATCATTTGCAAGTCGTTGCAGGATGACGGCGAGACGATCGGCACCCGAGTGGGGCATGTTGGGGAGGCTTATTCGGTTGTGGTGGCCCCTAACGCGAAGCTGTTGTGCTATAGCAATGTGAGCGATCGCGACGAAGCTCGCTCGAATTTAGATCAAGTTGAAGTTGGGGCTATCCCGCTAACAACTCAAGATGGGGTCGCCTGCATCTGCCTCACAAGCGATGCCGACTTCGCAATCGAAAAACTCAAGGAGGCAGGCACAATTCCGACTTCCGTCCAATCGACTACTCTAGTAAGCGAGATTGGATCCGGAGCGCCACGTCACTATCTTGAGCACGAATTTGAAAGAGCGGTCGATTTGGCCCGGCGTATTCACGAGACATTATTTCCTGACGCAGACACAAATTTAGCGTTACCCATTAATAAGCAGCGTTCGTCTTATAGCTCATTGCTTGTCAATTCCCAGCCTCCTGCCGTGGCTTGAGCATAAGCCTTTCAATCACTTGGTCGGCGTGATCCGAGTACCCTGCATTCCTGCAAAATGGACAGAGTCCGTCTGCAAGGATGAGCCGTGAAGCCAAGTCGGTACACGGACGCGCAGATTATCGGGATTTGAAGCAGCAGATGACCTTGCCCCACGTGACCTTGCCCCGCGGACTTAACCCAGTTTGAAATTCGCTCTGACCAGCACAAGGACTAGAGCATGAAGCGCAGCCACGTTTCGGAAGAACGTAAGCGGCGCTCTGCCGCCATCTCGTGTAGTGCGCGCTGATCGACAATATGCGGGCCAACACGGACAGTTCGGTTCGCATATATGGTTGAGCAAATAGTTGACGACGCAGAGCGGCGGGGCCGGGTGGGACATTCAGGTCGGTGCGGGACATCGCCGGCGGTGGAGTGATGATCAAGGGACGGATCGTGGCGGAGTCGTATGGGCCGGGCGGGGTCGTGTCCGAGGTAGTGCGACGGCAATACGTCGCCGCAACACCTGTTCGTTTGACGCAGGGCGGCACGCGCCGGTATACTGAGCCTGCTGATCGACGAGGCGTCACTGTTCGTTCCGGTTGTGACGGAGCAGCGCGCCCCGCTGTGACTGTCGCGGAAGCGGCAACACAGAACTCGACAACGATCACCATCGAGATTGGCGGTGCGGCGGTTCACGCGGTGGCCGGGGTTAGCTCGGCATGGCTGCGCGATGTGCTGCGCGCCGTGAGGGTGGCAACATGATCGCAGCGTCGGTGGGCGTGAAGGTCATGGCCGCGACAAAGCTGGTGGACTTCGGCAAAGGGCCTACGGCCTCGCTGCACTGGTGCGCGAACAATTCCGCCATGATCCATTCGCGGGAACAATTTTTGTCTTCCGTTCGAAGAGAGCGAACCGTTTGAAGATTTTGGCCTGGGACGGGTCCGGACTTGTCCTGTTGTGGGAGCTGGTCGAGCATAATGCGTTCCAGTGGCCGCCGATCAGCGATGCCGTGATGCGGCTCTCCGCCTCGCAACTCGCCGCGCTGATGGATGGCCTGGACTGGTTGCGTCTGCATGCCCGTGACGTGGTGCCGCCAACTGCAACGGCGTGAGCCTCACGACGGATTGAATCAGGTCGGCGGCGGTATTCCACAACGGCTCCTAAATCAGTTGAGTTGGGGTGTGAGCGACACCGCAGATCAGCTTCAGACCGATATCGATGCGCTGCAAGCGCTGATCAAGGCGGCCCGCGCGGAGCGCGACAGCGCGATCGCAAAATGCAATGCCGCGATCGCAGAGCGCGACGACGCGCGGTCGCAGATGGATCGCCTGGTGCACCTTTTGCGCCAGCTGCAACCGCGCAGTTCGGCCGCAGCTCGCAGAAGTAATCGTGAGCAATTTGCAGTTGGCGCTCCAGGATATCGAGCAGGCCGTGGCCGGCGACGAGGCGGCCGACGCGGGGGCTCACAGGCGCGCCAACGACCGTCGTGCCAGTCGCCGCCGCGGCCGCTTCCGGCCCATCCGCCGCATATCGATGTCACCATTGCCCCGGAAGATACTAACGCCGCCGACGCTTGCCCTCACGGGTTCGTCGTTGTCTCGTTGTCCGGGTTCGTCACCCTTCATCGACGGCCGGCTTCCCTTGTTGCCCGCTGTCCATTTCCCGCCCGTGCTGCCACTACTACCTCGGTGGGATCCTGGGGTGCTTTTCTCGCTCGCTTCTTCCTCCAGGACGCCGGCCTTCCCCGTTAGAATAGCGGGTCGGCTCCCACGATGACGCTTTCGGAGCCTGCTCAGTGTTCACTCGCAAGTTGCGGCCGGCGCGGACCGATGCCCCAAAAGGGGACCTTTTCTCAGAGTGCTTCAGGCCATTTGTCGCCTCCTGACCCGCTCTGAGTACTTCTGGCTGGAGCGAGAGTTTGCCGGCGTGGACATGCACCAGGGAGAACGTGCGCCTTATCAAGGCACAGACTCCAACACCGTCGAGCGGGCGATCCGGCCCAAAAAACACTATCACGAGAAAAACGCGCTCTTCGCGGGCAGCCATGGCGACGGCCGGACGCGACCATCGCCACGCTGCTGCCCCAGCCAAGATGAATGACGTCGATCCACACGCTTGGCTCACACAAACTCTCGAGCGAATCGTGCGGGGCTGGTCGATCTCTCAGATCGATGTCTCTCATGCCCTGGCCCTTCAAAATCTGAACGGCCTCAGCGTGACACTTACGCCCACGCGCCTCGCCGGTGTTGTGCACCGCCACGCGGTTTCTTCGCGTTGCAAACCCCGGAAAGTTTCAATGCTGTGCATACCCAAGCTCCCAGCCTTGTGAATCATGCACGATAGAGCGTGTGCGGCGTCTGGCTGAGTATTTCCGCGCCGCGCTCCGTCACCAGGACGTTCTCGCTGCACCCAAATAGGTAGCCGCTTTCGCTGAACAGAATGAACGGCATGTGCAACGTCATGCCGCTCTGGAGTATGTCAACCGCACCTGGCTCCAGGCTCAGGTTACCACGCTCTCCCCAGTTGAGGCCGATTTGATATCCGGTGCGGTGACGGAAGACCTCCGGGCGCCTAGATCGCTCGATCACCTTGCGTCCTGCGGCATCCACCTCGCCGGCAGTCACGCCTGGCTTGATTGCCGCGATCGCGGCTTCGAGGGCTTCCTCCGACAAAGCGTGCAGAGATTCTGCCTCGGGATGCCGACCGAGCACAGCGCTCCGAACCAGCCCCGCGGCATAACCATGCTTCGTGCCACCAACTTCGATCATGGCGGGCTCGTTCGTTCTAAGCGGATGGCGCGTAGGTTTACCGTGCGGCAGCTTGTTGCGCTCACCAAACCCCAACGAAACCATCCTGACGTCGTCGCCACCAGCGTTTCTAATCTCATAGTGGATGGAAGCAGCCACCTCCGCTTCTGTGACCCCATCCCGCAGCGCCCCTTGAAAGGTGCGCATAGCCAGGTCGGTCATAGCCATGGCCTCTCGCATGATCTTGATCTCAAGCTCGCTTTTTACGACTGACACCGACGTGACCAGGCGAGTAGCATCGACTACCTTCAAATTGGGCAGTTGCGCCTGAAGCGCACCCACATCAGCCGGCGCTAGGTTCCAGCAGCCGAGCTCGAAGCCTACCCTCCCGTTTTCCAGTCCATACCGCCGCAGGACATCCGCGCACACTTTGGCAAAGTCCTGCTGCTGGATATAACCCACGACCTCGTCGATACAGCTTTCGGCGCGAACGCCATTTACCTCGTATTCTCGGACCACATATGTCGGCGCTTGCCTCGGCACGAGAATCAACGGGAACGGCATGAAATATCCACCCAGTCCATCGTAGCCGGTGAGGTACCGGAGATGACCGTGGGCAGTGACCAGGAGCGCGTCAAGATCGGCGCGCGCCATCGCCTCAAGCACTCTCTTTTGCCGGTGCTCGTACTCTGATCTCGGAAATGGGATACCTGCAAAGGGAATCGCTGAGGATGCCTTCGCCATACATCACCTCCACAACTCTCGGCGGCTCAGACGCGCATTTGCGTTCTGGCGCTGGATAACTGACCACTCTCAGGAGGTTGCGGCTCCTGGACGAGCGTCGCCCTCCTTGCGTCGGGATCACAATCTACCGTGTCTCACGGCACGCCCAGTCGTCTATCTCAACTGGTCAGGGCCAATAGCAGACCGGGCGCGCCTCCGGTGGCTGACAACTCGACGTGCGCCCGGAAACTGCAGTGGGCGAGCTCGTGATCTCGATGTTCCGTGTTGCGCATCGAGCAGTGATGCGTGGGTTCTCGGAACACCTGACCCAGCCTCGCGTCATCATGAATCTCTGACCAGCAGCGGACCTGCCAAACCTCAGGGGATGTCCAATCTTCGCGGCAGCGATTTGTTAGTCTCGAAACGGCTTCCTTGCTTTCGCAAGCTCCCCTTCGGAAAGCATCGCTGTACCAATTATGCCCTCACTCGCCAGTTGAGCGATCTCTGCGTCGGAGAGATTGAGAAACCCCGATAGGATCTCTCTGTTGTGTTGTCCGAGCGTCGGCGCCGCTGTGCGGATCGCGCAAGGGTCTGGGCTTTCACGAATTGGCATTGAGGGCTGCGGGTGCTTTCCTATGAAAGCGCGTTCAATTTCCTGCAAGTACGCGCGCGATCTGAGATGCCGATCCTTGCGTAGGTCAATTGGCAGGCGGGCCACGCCCGCCGCAACTTTTGCAGTTTGCAACTGAGACATCGCCTCATCCGCGTCGTGTGTGATCGTCCAGGCTTCAATGCCTCTCTCGATCACATCCTCGATGCCGCGACGAGCTTCCGCGGATTTCAGTAAGGTGTCCGTGGCCCAGTCAGGTCGGCCAATAAGCAGCGCAAGCCTCTGCCACATGTCCTCATCGGTCGCAGCTACCACGATCCAATTGTCCTCCCCCTCGCACCGGAAACAGCCATGCGGCACAAACTGCGGATGTCGATTGCCATATCTTTTCGGCGGCTTACCGCCAATCGAGTGGACGGTGAGCCATGGCGCCGCAAAGGGCATCATGCATTCGATCTGCGCAAGATCAATGAACTGTCCCCGCCCGGTGGTGCGGGCATGGATCAGCGCAACCAGAACCGCGGCGCAGCCGTTCAATCCGCCGACGGCATCCCCGAACGCGACGTGGCTCATCACCGGGGGCCCGTTGGCGTTTCCGATCACGCTCGGCAAGCCAGAACCCTGCTCGAGAGTCGAGCCGTAGGCCCGGCAATCGCGATAGATGCTGTTCGTGCCGAAGGCGGACATCGACATCATGACAAGCCGAGGGTTGAGAGTTCTGAGCACGTCGTAGCCAAGCCCAAGCTTCGGCAGGACATCGACCGAATAATTGTCGACAACAAGATCGGCTCCCGCCAACAATCGTTTGGCAAGAGCGATGCCCTGAGGCCGCGTCAGGTCAAGCGTGACGCCGCGCTTGTTACGGTTCATGATGCAGAAGCGCAGAGTCTTTTCGTACATTTGGCCGTCTACGTAAGCAGGCCGCCGATCAACGCCGCGCCACCAATCCGGATACTGGATAGCTTCGATCTTAATGACATCCGCACCGAGATCCGCCAACGTGCGGGTACACAGCGGGCCCGCCCAACCCATTGTGAAGTCGATGACGCGAATCCCTTGCAGAGGCGGCTCGTCGACGCCGATCCAACCGGACGCTGCCAGCGCAGTGCCCGTCAGCTTTCTTCGAGACTGTGCGAAACCCTGCTGCTCGCCGGGGGCCGGAACTCTGCCGCCCCGGCGCGGCGGCGTCGATGTCAGCCGCTGCATCGACCCAGCGGTTAGGCCTTTTTCATCGCCAACCAGGACGGGCACGATTGCGCCGCGCACCATCTTCTCTTTATCCTGGAGCAGATCTGATATTGCGGGTACCGGCACAATCGGGATCTTGCGCTTCAGTCCCTCTGCGAACCACTCCTGCGCTGTCCGCGTCTTCAGCCTCGGCAAAAAATGTTGTTCGATCTGCTCCATGTGGTGCAGACGATCGTGGCCGAGGGCCAGAGCTGGATCATCACGCAATTCAAAAATGCCGAGCATATCGCAGAAGGCGCGCCATTGTGCTGGCGTAATTGTCGTAATACCAATCCAACCTTCTTTAGCTTCGTAAATGCCGGCCGGAAAGTTCGGCCAGAAGCGGTTGATGCCAAGCCGGCGCGTCACGTCGCGGCGCGCAAACTCTTCCAACATGAACTCCTCGTTGAGAGCGAGGCTCGATTCAAAAATGCTGAGCGACCACGACCGCCCTGTCCCGCGCTGCATCCGCGCAACCGCCGAAGAAGTTGCGGCGATAAAGCCCCACAGGCCGGCAAGAACACCCGTCTGGAAATCCGGTGCGTGCAACGGCGGTCCCTCAACCGATCCAACCAGCTTGATGAGGCCGGCGAGCGCGCGGATGGTCGAATCGGTTGCGGCGAATCCAGCATATGGCCCCTCGCGGCCGAACCAGCTTGCTTCGAGGTAGATCAACCCGGGACGTCGCTGCCGGATAGCGGCGATGTCAATGGAAGGGCAATCCGCGGGATCAACATCGCGGCCGTCAATCAGAATGTCGCAATCCTCAATCAATGCGCTCAGGCGCGCGATCGCATCGGGGTCGGCGCTGTCTATGACGACGCTCGACTTGTTGAAGTTGAGGAACGCGAACCACGCGCTCTGACCTTTACCGGTAAGTGGCGCGCTTCGGCGAAGTGGATCGCCTACTGGTGGCTCGACCTTCTGAACATCGGCCCCGAAATCCGCAAATAGCCGCGCGCAATAGCCGGTTGCGGCCGAGCTACCGATCTCGACGACCCGGAAATCGGATAACACTTGGCTCCTGGGCTTCATTTCTCCAGCCATGCTGATACTCCCCGACATATCAGCTGCGCGACGCGCGAATCTCGACTCCGCAAACATGACGCTTTTTGGCGGTCATGGATACACGAACCCCTTACCACGGTCCCAGGCGACACCAAAATTGAGCGCCGACCATGCAGTGGGTGGCTTCCGAGCCGAAGTGAGCGGCGTTGACGTTCCACGCCCGCAACGAGCCCGTCCGCTGGCGTATACTTGATCAGCGTCTCAAGCGGCCGTTGCCGCTGTGCGATCGCAAGGCTGACGTATTCCACGATCGAATTCAGATCGACGAGCTCCGCGACTTTTTCGCGCGCGGTGCGATGGCTGGTGTTGCGCCTCCGGTTGACGGCTCCCCGCCGGTTTTCGCCGAGCGTATTATTGGTCTGCCATGCGATGACCTCCATCAGCCGGATATATTCGGAATCCACCTCAGCCTCAGCTCCAGGAATACGCACTAGACCACTCCAACAATCGCCATGACAAGGCGCACTGGTGATATTGGGCTGAACTGGACCTTCCATTACCTTCAATCGCCTGCAGTAGTTCAAACGAACAAAACCACCGCCTAGATCAATTGGGTAGCTACCAAATTAGAGAGATCAGACGGTCGATGCTGGCCCTTGGTAGCTGCCCCAGCTCCGCCGCGCAGCCGGAAGAGATTTTCGAAAATTAAAGCTCCAGTTACGTCGGGGGAGACGCCGGAAGTTGCTGCCCGGACGGCATTTGCCGATACCACAGCCGCGGCGCTAGATGTAATAGCGGCCCATGTGATACTCGGCGTGGCCAATGACCGGCTCGACCGTAGCGCGTCTGCACAGCTCGCATTTGAGCCGGGGCATCATGCGTTTACACCAAGCCATGGCGCAATGTGGTGGCCTCAACAGAAGACATTCCAACTCCGATAACGACGAACAAATGCGTGAGATGATCGGCGTCATGCCCGGCGCACTCATCGAAAGTCGTGCACCTTGATCGTCGAGTTTGTCGGCTCTTTCGTGATGATCGCGACTCGTCGGTCGAGATGATCCCAATCCTCAGTCGAGTCCTGAATGAGCCGAACCGCTTAAGGCGACGGGTGGCCGATATTCCGGAAGACTCTCAGAAAAAGTGCGACCGGAGCAGTGCTCCTACCTGCCGGACTGCCAGTCTTCAAGCAGAATCTCTACATTTGACTAACGGCGGCCGTTCTCTCCGTCGCGAACCGACGCGAACTCTGTTGAGCCGCCTGCACATCCATTTTCGGTCGATTTCAATGAAACCGGTCGGCGGCTGCTGAATGCGTCGGCGATAGCTTCCAGCGCGTCACCGACGTCATTGTCGTGGCCATTGAGGTATACTTCCCATACTATGCCGGTAAAGCCCCATCGCAAATCATTCGTACTTTTTAAACTGGGCATCCCTCCAGTTCAGAGCTTCCTTCACGCCTTTTTCGCGGCGCACTAGGTCGAATTCCATGTACTCTGGAGAATCGGCCGCCTTAAGCAGTGCGCAAGCCTCTATCCCGTACGTTGTCGCCGCGCGGAAACCCATAATGTCGTAGGTTTGATTGATTGCCCTTTTATTCCACTGAAGGCACGTCAGGGCGATTAGCGACATACGTTTGGCGGCCCTCATGGTCTCGACTTGGATCCGATCCTTCGGAAACACCCGGTTCACGAGGCCCATCTCCTTCGCCTCATTCGCCCCGATGGTGTCACCGGCATAGATTATTTCTCGGCATCGCGCGCCGATGATCCAGGGCATGACGAGCGTCCCCACGCCGCTCGAGAATCTGCTCTCGACAGCGCCAAACTCGGAGTCCTCCGAGCAGTACCGGATGTCGCACATCTGCGCGAACTCCAACGCTCCGGCAAGACAATACCCCTCAATTTGCGCGATAACTGGCTTGGTGCAGGTCCAGACCGTGTACGTGAACTCGACATCATCGGCCAACCGGTTGCGCCAATCCGTAGCGGACCGTCGGGGAATGCCCTCATTAAGGTCATAGCCAGTGGAGAATGCCTTTCCACCAGCACCGGTCACGATGATGACCCGGATGTCTTTATCTTCGTCCGCCTTGGCGATCGCGGTCCTGAACTCCGTCTTCATTATCGAACTAAACGCGTTATGGCGGCTCGGATTGTTGAAGGTGATGATCGCAACCCGCTCGTCGAGCTCATATTTCAGGAACTGGTAGTCCATCGCGGCTGTCTCCTTTGCGTTATTATAACTCACGCGCCCCATTGATCATCACGATTGGCTCCAGAGGCACCACCCTGACTGCGCCGGACTCCGAGCACAATCGATGGATTGACTGCTGCGACGACAGTTGCTTGTGTGGCTTTACCAAGACGCGTACAGCACGGAGATGCCGTCGACTGAGTGAAGTATCGTTCAGTTGGTCACTTCGACCATGACCCGCAAGCCGCTCGCCGGCTGCGCTGCTGGGTAGATTGCGATCTTCGCCGCTGGCTGCCAAGTTGATCAATTCTTCGCTTTCAGTATCTGGGTCTGCTCGAGACGAGCTTAGCAAGTCCCGTGCCAGCTGATGCGCTGAAGGCGCTGGCCCTTTGGACGTGAGGCGGGTTTTCTTACGACGCCTGTCGGTTGTCAGACATGCAGCATTGGCGGCTGCAGAACAACCGACCTCTGCCGCTGATGCATCCACCCTCGGCTCATCGAACGAGGTGACGTTCGTGACATTGATCAACGAAGTTGCTCTTGGGCAGCTGGATCATAGGCCGGACACTTCTGCGTCAATCGCCTCTAAAGCGCGACGGTGGAGCGCCAAAGGTGTCTGGTGGCCGATCTTCGAGGCGACCTCCGATGATCCAGACTTCGAATATCTGATCGTAGATTTCCGCCATCGTCCCAGCGCATCAGCACGCCGCCGGGGCGAATGGGGTCTGAAGATCAAGCTGTCGGGCGCTCGCGCGGCGGCCTGAGCACGAAGATTTATGTAGCCGTTCGTGGGATGTCATGTCCGGTCCACGCTCTCCCCAGGCCAGAGGGGCGATGCACCACAAGCCGCCGCTAATCGAGGGACCATCCGCCGAGGTCGTCATCGCCGATACAGCCTATGATGCCGATCATTTGCGCCAAGCCATTACCGCCAAAGAGGCGCTCGCCGTCATTGTTAACAACGCGTCACTCGCGCTGAGGGTCCGCTTGACAAACATCTCTTTGGCCAGCCCATCTCGTAGAATGCTGCTTCTCCGAACTCAAACAGTTTCGCCGGGTCGCCACCCGCTTCGAAAAACCGCCCGAGATTTCCGAGCCGTCGTCACTCTGACTGCCATCATCCTATGGATGCGATAAGTGTCCACACTGCTTAGGCCATCGAGCTGGTACCGGGTGCCCCATAGAGCTTGCTAGCAAACTAGAACCGGCACGCAGTGTCCAGATGCTTAGTCCGTTTGATTATTGATCGGTATGGTTAGAAAGACGACGCTATAGTGGGCTGCTGCACGACGATTGTCGAATAGCCCCTGATCACGAGCCGGCGTTAGTGCTCACGTGCAGACTGAGCGTCTCTCGCGCACCGAGCCCTCCTGGACAGCGGACGCCACGAGCGTGCCGTCCGGCTTGAAGATCAGCGCGCGCGTAAGTCCGCGTCCACTTTGCGCGCTGGGCGAATCCTTAGCGCAGAGCAGCCAGTCGTCGGCGCGGAACGGGCGGTGAAACCACATCGCGTGGTCAAGGCTCGCCGACATGATGCGCTCGTCGAACAGCGTGCGGCCATAGCGCGCCATCACCGCGTCGAGCAGCGAGAAGTCTGATGCGTAGGCCAAGGCGCAGATATGCAGTGCCGGATCGTCGGGCAGCTTCGCGGCGGTCTTCATCCAGATATGAATGCGGCCGTCGTCGACTTTCTGACCAATATAACGGCCGATCTCGACCGGGCGCAATTCGATCGGACGATTGGGTTCATAATAGCGACGGATGCTTTCCGGCAACTCGAGAAACATTGACTCTTTCGATAATTCCTCGACCGTGAGCTTTTCCGGTGGCGGCACGTCGGGCATCTTGTCCCGGTGGTCGAAGGTTCCCTCCTCCCCGGCATGGAACGACACCATCATGGAGAAGATCGCGCTGCCGTGCTGAATCGCGGTGACGCGGCGCGCCGAATAGCTCTTGCCGTCGCGCAACCGCCCGACTTGGTAGATGATCGGCACCTGCTGGTCGCCGGGCCGGACAAAATAGCAGTGCAGCGAATGCGGTAGTCGGTCCTCCACCGTGCGGCATGCCGCGGCCATCGCCTGCCCGATCACCTGGCCTCCGAACACGCGTTGTGAGCTCGTGTTTGGACTGTTGCCGCGAAATAGGCTCACCTCGATCGGTTCGAGGTCGAGGATAGAGAGCAGGTCGATCTGGCTTTTGGACATTGACGTGCATCCAATTTCTTGTCATTTGGCGGGTATGGTAGGCCGTGGATGCCGAAATATTGGGATTGAGGCTCGATTTTTTTTCGCGCCGCACCAGAATAACGGCATCGGACGTTTGAGGTCCTTGTTTGCCGCTACAGACGCAGCCAGCTTCAATTGCGCAATCGTACTCAACAGTGCAGGACGAGTGAAATTGAGTTGGGATAAGCTAAGAAGTTTCATGTGAATTCCTAGGCCCCGACTGCTAGGGCCGCCATTTGATAGTGATCATTCACTCGTCTACAGCAATCGACGTGCCATCAAAGCGCTGAGCGAAAAGAAGGTGCAGACTCCATGTGCGTCACGCCGGGCCGGCGAAATACTTACCTTTGTGTCAGGCTCCGGACATAAGACGTCTTCAACTGGACGCCCGGTGCGGTGACGATTACTGATTGCTCCGTCGAAGTTGGTCGTGGTCTACCGAGATGAGCGATCGCGGGTGGCGCGAGGATCGCCAACCGAAATTAGCTAAATCTAGCGTCCTTTGGGCGCAATCGGGTCGATGGTGCAACTGGAATCATGGTCCTTCCGCAATCGCACGCGTACGGCGGAGTGCGGACAAGCGGGCCGTCAGCGGATTAGTGAGGTCTCGCTGTCAGCGTCTCAGCAAGACATCATCCGCCCGATGAACCGGCCCGAGAAGCCCTTCGAGTTGTACTCAGATTGTCTTCTTCTACTATCTATTCGAAGTATTCCGCCGACGCTCCGCCAGGCACAAAGCCAGGCTCGTACAGCGCCTCTTTGCGACACGCCGGTGCTCGGCGACGGCTTTAGAAGTATGGCATTCCCGCGGTCACCCAGGAGGTCAGATGAAACCCGCTCGATCGATCCACATCAAGCAATAGATGCTGGACTTTTGGGCAAGATCCAACCAACTGCCTCATCCCTTGCAGGTGCCGTGGTCGTTCGTTCAGAAACCAGATCGCTGCGGCCACCTCGGAATACGTAGAGATCCCCCCGTATGGGGAACGCGCTTCAGGCTCTCTCGAACCGTAGAGCCAGGCTTTGCTGTCGTGACGCATGTCGATATGGCCCGTGGACGATCCAACCCCTGACGCCGCTTTGAATAGCGGATCAGCGTCGTCGCAGTAGATCAAGAGGCCGCTGCAGCGCCTCGCCGTCGGCGTCGCGCTCAACGCGAACACGACAGGCACCGATCTCCGATCATTCCGGCCTTGCGCGCGGTCGCGGTAGGGACGCTGGTTTCCCAGCGCCCCCCGCCCAGATCCGTACGTGCGGAGCTACCGCATACGGCTCCTGCCTTGGGTCATGACGTGTACCGTGGATTGGGATGCGGACGACGGGCGCGGACTTTCGGGATGTATCGCCCAACGTAACGCTGGAACCGATCCCAGGTCATGCGAGAGCGCTGGCTGCGTCGACGAAGCGAGCGCAGCCATGCCCGGCAGACCTCGGCGCGGAACATGCCGAGCCGTTTTAGGTTCCCTGGAATCGCGTGGTAGTTCAGGTACCCCTGCACAACGCGACGGAGCCAGGCGCCGATTTCAACAATGGGCGCATGGCGGCGTTTCATCAGGTCGCGTCGTATCGCGCTCAGCGTCGCCCGCATGCGGGAGGCGATTGTCACGCGCGCCGGATTGTGAAGTGCGGATTCATTCGGGTCACAGCGCAGATGTGCGTGAACCCGAGGAAGTCGAACGTTTCCGGGCGGCGTAGCCCCCGGCGTGCGCGGCGCTCGGCCGCGTATCGTCCAAATTCCAGAATCCGCGTCTTCTCCTCATTCAGCGAGAGACCGAACTTCGCCATCCGCTCACGCAGTGCGTCGAGAAAGCGTAGAGCCTCGGACTTTGTTTCGAAGCCTACGACGCTATCGTCCGCATAGCGGACAACGATGACATCTCCTTTCGCCGTCTTGCTTCGCCACTGGTGAGTCCAGAGGTCGAAGACGTAGTGCAGATAAATATTGGCGAGGAGCGGCGAGATCACTGCGCCTTGCGGCGTACCTACCCTTGCTACGGACTTCGATCCACTTTCGACAACGCCAGCGGTCAGCCACTTGCGTATCAATCGCAAGAGCCGGCGGTCTGCAATCCTGTGCTCGAGGAACCGCATCATCCATTCGTGATCGATCGTGTCGAAGGAAGCGGCCACAGACTACCCATCACCATGATATTCCGGCTTCGGTAACGATCACGCGCAAGCGTCACGCTTTCGAAGGTCGGACGCTGGCCGTCATCAGTACCATCAGGCGACGCGGCATCCGCTATCTCCTCACAGTCCTGCCGGATGGCAGTCGGTCGTTGATTCCGGCGAGCTGGACCGATTGGCAGGTAGAGCCGCTTGGAGGCATGCCGCCAATCGATGCCGATGACGCTGTCCACGATCTCGGCAGGCTCGGTGATTTGCTCCACTTGCGCAAGCTGGTCGACGCTCTTTGCATCCGGGGTGCCGAGTCGGCGCCGTGCAAGGAGAGCCGCCATGCAATTGAACCTGGACGTTTTCGATCAGCCCGATGTTCCACCAAGCGCGCCAGTCGCGTGGGAGCAAATCGACGAAGCCGCCCGCATCGCGGCAATCGAGATTCTGGCGCGCCTCATCTCACGCCTGCTTCAGAACGGCCCGGCGACGGAGGCAAGCGATGAATGAGCGCGTCAAGATTACGCCAAGTCATCTCTCTCGACAGGCCGTCGTCTATCTGCGCCAATCCAGCGCCGCACAGGTCGAGCACAACCGCGAATCGACGGAGCGGCAATATGCGCTTGTCGGCAAAGCGCGCGAGCTCGGCTGGCCCGATGACCGCATCATCGTTATCGACGAGGATCTTGGCCTCTCCGGTTCGGGCGCGGTGGCGCGTTCGGGCTTTGCCCGCCTCACCGCCGAAGTAGCGCTCGCGCGCGTCGGTCTGGTGCTCGGTCTCGAAGTCTCGCGGCTCGCGCGCAATAACGCCGAATGGTACCGCCTGATTGATCTGGCCGGATTTACCGACACGCTGATCGGCGATGCCGACGGCATCTATCATCCGGCGCTCTTCAACGATCGCCTCTTGCTCGGGCTCAAAGGCACGATGAGCGAAGCCGAACTGCACGTGCTGCGGGCTCGCCTCAACGGTGGAATCCGCAACAAGGCGGCGCGCGGCGAACTACGCCGCGGTCTGCCGGTCGGCTTCGTCTGGGGCGAGGCTGATGGCGAGGTCCGCTTCCATCCCGATGAGGCTGTCGTTACCGCCATTCGCCATGTTTTTGCGCGCTATGCCGAGATGGGATCGGCGCGTCGCGTTTGGCTCTGGTTTCGGTCCGAGGGGCTTACGTTCCCGCTGCAGCTGCACGCCCGTGCCGACATCCGCTGGGGCGAGGCCAGTTACACCGCCATCCACCAGGTCTTGACCAATCCCGTCTATGCCGGCGCCTATGTCTATGGCAAAACGCGCCAAGAGACGATTCTCGATGGCACTGGCGCGCGCAAGCAGCGGATTCGATCCTTGCCGCGTTCCCAATGGCAGGTCTTCATCCCCGAGCATCATCCAGGCTTCATCGATTGGCAGACCTATGAAGCAAATCAGCAACGTCTCGCCGAGAATACGCGACCTCAGCCGCACAAGGGCGGCGGCGCCGTGAGGGAGGGCGGCGCTCTCCTGCAGGGTCTTGCCAGTTGCGGCCATTGCGGCCGCCGCCTGCATACCCACTATCGCGGACGCAATGCTTCGCCAGGCTATCACTGTGCTGGCAAAGTGCTGGTCGAGAACCGAGGCGTCTATTGCCTCAATATCGGTGGCGTTCAGATCGATCACGCCATCACCCAGGCGTTCATCGCCGCCTTAGAACCCGCAAAGCTGACCGCGACACTCACCGCCGCGGAACGGCTTGAAGCGGATCGCGAGGCGGCGCTCAAACAATGGCGACTTGCCGTTGAACGCGCCAGCTACGAAGCCCAACGCGCAGAACGCCGTTATCGCGCCGTCGATCCCGACAACCGTCTCGTCGCGCGCGGTCTCGAGCGAGAGTGGGAAGCATGCCTGAAGGCGCTGGAGGCCGCCAAGGCCGATCTTGCGCGTCGTGAGGCCGCTCGCCCCCATATGATCAGCCAACAGGAGCGTGACCGCCTGCTCGCGCTCGGACCTGATCTCGTCTCCGTCTGGAACGCAAGCA
Organism: Bradyrhizobium sp. 33ap4; assembly: GCF_032654765.1. NCBI lineage: Bacteria > Pseudomonadati > Pseudomonadota > Alphaproteobacteria > Hyphomicrobiales > Nitrobacteraceae > Bradyrhizobium > Bradyrhizobium sp. 33ap4. The sequence continues at coordinate 18,390 of NZ_JAUMTJ010000093.1, forward strand.
CGACGACGCCGCGCGACCGGAAGGAGTTGCTGCGCACGCTCCTCGACGAGGTCGTCATCAAAGTCGATCGCGATGCCTTTGCCGCCCATTTGACGCGCGCTGGAAGGGCGGCGCGCTGACCGAGATCGATCTCGCCCTGCCCCGATCGCGGCCAGCGACGATCCGCACCGACGAGGATACAGTTGCGCTCCTGCGACGACTGGCAGTGCATTATCCCGATGCCGTGATCGCCGGCATCCTCAACCGGCAGGGCCGCACAACGGCCTACGGCCACCGCTTCGACCGCAACCGCGTCGGTAATTTACGCCGGCACTGGAAGATCCCGAGCTTCCAAGAAAAACCGCGAGCCGACGGCGATCTTCTGACCATCAAGCAAGCCGCCAACGCGCTTGGTGTCGCTCCCTCGACGATCCATCGTTTACTCAACGACGGTATCATCGCCGGCGAGCAGCTCACGCCCGGTGCTCCCTGGCGCATTCGTCTGACCGATGAACTCAAGGCCCGCTTCAACAGCGAAACGTCCGACGACTTTCTGCCGATGCGCGAGGCTATGCGGGCGCTCGGGGTCTCGCGCCAAACCGTCTTGCAGCGAGTCAAGCGCGGCGAACTCGAAGCCGTGCACGTTGTGCGCGGGAAGCAAAAAGGACTCCGCATCAAGGTCTTAGCCCCGCAATCCAGCCTTTTTGACCAAACCGCATGAACCAGGGGGTATTATGAAGCCACATCCAAGAACGAGCGGATGTCGGCGTCGAGCACCCGGTTCACTCTTTTCTGATGGATGCCGATCCAGAGCGCGTCCAGCGCTTGATGCTGGCTTCGCCCCTCCCGGAATCCGTAGGAAAAGCCGAGGAAGTCCGCCTCGTAGATGGCATTCAGGACCGTCGTCACCGCATGCTGGACGATCTTATCCTCCAGCGCAGCGATTCCGAGCGGTCTCAGTTTGCCATTCAGCTTGGGGATATACACTCGGCGAGACGGGAGCGCCTGGTAGCGGCCTGATTGGACCGCCCCCCAAAGCGCTGCTATTCGCTCGTCGAGCCCTTCCTCGTAGTCGCGCCATGTCAACCCGTCGACGCCGGGCGCCGCGGAGCGCTTCAGTTGCCTGAAGCTTTCCGTCAGCAATTCGCGCGTCACGTGATGCATCAGCGCCGTGAACCGTGTCTTCCTATCCCTTCTTGCCAGTTCACGTATAGCGTCCACCCTCGTCGACGCGCTGATCCGGCTCTGTGTCCGGGACGCGGGAGGATGTTTGCTATTGCCCTTGGCTGCCCGCCTTCCCTCCTGACCTTCCGCGAGCAACGGTGTGGACCCGTCGCTCTTGTTCAGGTCGTTCATTGGTGTCGGGTCGGAGGAGGCGCGCTCGATTGCTCTCGCGCTGGCCTCCGTCCGCCGCACTGCGTGTTTCGGCAATTTCCGGACAGCAATTTCGGTAATTCGCGGACAGCGATTTCAGTAATTCCGGGACAGGGATTCCGCTAAATCGCGGACAGTTGCGGGAGGTTGGTTTTCGGGAGCGCCGTTCAGGCAATGTTCTCTCTCAAGCTGAGTTTGAGAGGGGCAATGCCGAGACGGAAGCAAGCGAAACGAACCACTGTGAAGGACCTACGATCGATCCTGAGGCTGACGTACGAGCAGGACCTGTCGGTTCGGGAGATCTCGGAACGGCTGCAGATCAGCAAGAGTTCGGTTGCCACCTACCTGCTGCGAGCGCGTGAAGCGGGTTTGAGCTGGCCGCTGCCGCCGATTTACGAGAGCGAGGCGGCCTTGCAGCGAGCCTTGTTCCGGCGGGTCGGGCGCCCCCCGCAGGACTTGAGCGAGCCAGAGTGGCCACGGGTGGCGCAGGAGCTCAAGCGCAAGGGCGTGACGCTGACGCTGCTGTGGCAGGAATACCGGACGGCGCATCCCGACGGCTATGGTTACACGTGGTTCTGCGAGAAGTTTGACGCCTATCGGCGCCGGGCGAACCCGACCTTCCGTCATCGCCACGCGGCGGGTGCAGTGATGCAGACCGACTATGCCGGTCCGACGGTGGAGGTGATCGATCCGCAAACCGGCGAGATCCGTCAGGCGCAGATATTTGTCGCGGTGCTCGGGGCCTCGTCGCTGACCTTCGCTATGGGGAGCTTCGGTCAGCGACTACCAGATTGGATCGAAGGCCAGACCCGAGCCTTGTCGTACTTCGGCGGAGTTCCCAAGGCGATCGTCTGCGACAATCTGAAGGCCGGGGTCGTCAAGGCGTTGTGGTTCGAGCCGACGCTCAACCAAACCTTTGCCGCCATGGCCGAGCACTACGACACGACGATTTTGCCGACCCGCAGCCGCAAGCCGCGCGACAAGGGCAAGGTTGAAGGCGCGGTGCTGATTGTTGAGCGCTGGATTCTGGCACGGCTGCGCCATCGGCGGTTCTTCAACCTGACCGATCTCAATACTGCGATCGGCGGTCTGCTGGAGGAGCTGAACCATCGGCCGATGCGCCATATCGGCAAATCCCGCCGGCAGCTGTTCGAGGAGATCGAGCGCGCTGCGTTGACGCCGCTGCCGGGCGAGCCGTTCGAATACGCCGAGTGGAAAACGGCGAAGGTCCACCCCGATTATCACGTCGAAGTCGACAAGACCTTTTACTCGGTGCCGCACCGGCTGATCGGCCGTCGGGTGGACGTCCGGCTCACCTATCGAGCCGTCGAGATCTTCCAGGATCACACGCGTGTCGCCAGCCATGTGCGCCGCTCTCAGCGCGGCGGCCATGTCACCGTGAACGAGCACATGCCCAAGGCCCATCAGCGTTATGCCAATATGACGCCGGCGAGCTTGATCAAGATGGCAGCGCGGATCGGCGTCAACACCGCCACTCTGGTCGAGCGGATGATGCGTGAGCGCCCGCATCCCGAGCAGGGTTATCGCTCCGCCATGGGGATCATCGCCCTGGCACGGCGCTACGAGCGCGATCGGCTCGAAGCGGCCTGCGAGCGGGCACTCGTCATCAACGCGATCAGCTACTCCTCGGTGAGCGCGATCCTCAAATCCGGGCTCGACCGCGCGAGCCCTGCTGCCGCACCCGTCAAAGCCACCCCCTCGCACGCCAACATCCGTGGTGGGGGCTATTATCAATGAAGGAAAGGAACATCGCGATGCTGACCCACCCGACCCTCGAGCAGATGCAGGCGCTCGGCCTTGCCGGAATGGCGGCCGCTTACCGGCAACTAGCCGAACAGGACAATGCCGCCGATCTCAGCCGGGATGAGTGGCTCGGCCTGATGCTCGATCGCGAAGCCGCCATGCGTGCCGACCGGCGCCTGACCAATCGGCTGGCCGCAGCCAAGCTGCGCTTCGTCGACGCCTGTATCGAAGACGTCGACTTCGCGTCCCGCCGCGGCCTTGACCGGCGCAACACCCTGCAGCTGGCGCAAGGCGCCTGGCTGAAAGCCCATGAGAACTTCATCATCACCGGCCTGACCGGGACTGGCAAAACCTGGTTGGCATGTGCCTTCGGACGCCAGGCGGCCAGGCTCGATCATTCCGTCCTTTATT
>NZ_JAUMTJ010000094.1:0-21080 GCF_032654765.1 Bradyrhizobium sp. 33ap4
AGCTTTAACGGCCGGATGCGCGACGAGCTCCTGAATGAGACGCTGTTCTTCGGTCTCGACGATGCCAGGGCCAAACTCGCGGCATGGATCGCCGACTACAATGACGAACGCCCCCATTCCTCGCTGCAATACCTCACGCCCGCGGCCTACGCCGCCTCTCTCACCGCAACGGACGCTCGGCTGCGCAACCCCGACCAGCTCCGCCGATCGCCCGTTGCTTCCACCGCGCCGCAAGGCGTACAACCCCCCGAGCCTCTAACTGCCGCTGGATGAAAATTCAGGGGCAGGTCAGCGGCGTCAGAAAATTGGCGTCGCTGACAAGACAATGTGCAATCACAGCGTCCAGCCTGGCTGTACCGGACGGGCACGGACATCAGGAGGCGCGACAGGCTCGGCTGTGGCGGTCTTCGGCGCGCGGCGAGGCGAAGAACCGTGGAAACAAGGCGCTGACAGCAGACCCAGCACAGGGAAGCCCCGCCATCCTCGGCACGAAATGGGTCCCGTTTTCGGTCACCTCGAGGATGATGGAGAAGATGAGCGAGATCACTTTGCTAAGAGCCGACGATTCGGCCGCATCCCATTCCCTTTCGTCAAGTTATTCGTGTAGCGGCCGCCTCGAGGAGGCCCGCTACAACGCCGTGCTGCTGAGTCCTCCGAATGACGCTTAGTAGTCGAAGGATCGAGGAGCGCGAAAGATCTTGTGCTCTAGCGTAAGTCGCGCAGCTCATAGCCGCACGACCGGTTGCAATATCAGCGGTATAGTGGAGCAAACCCCGATGGGCGTTTTGATCAAGCCGAGCCCATTTGTTTCGACCTTTTGGTGACCAACGACCGAACAAACCGTGTGACTGCAGGATCGCAGGATGCCGACTGTTTACGACCTCGTCAATTACCAAGCCTAGTAATTGATCCAGCTGACATAAGCATGTCACCTATCAACGGATCGACCCGACCGGTCAAGCACTCCGGCATAGAAACGGTATGAAAGGCCAATTTCAATCTGTGCTCGCTGAGGGGATGAATGAATTTGGGGCCGCCTTCTCACCTGCTGAAATGCTTGGTGCTGAGATTTGCTCCCGCGGTGAATTTCCTTTCTCATGGTAACGCATGAGGCGGGAGCGGACGCGATCCTTATTCCCTCGCAAGAGAGCATTGCGGACGAGATCCTTTCATATGCACGCCATTGGCAGAACGGCCTCCCATCTTGATCGTTCCCGGGCAAAGGCCACTTCAACCATACAACAAGCCCACGCGTTATTGAAAGACGGCCGCATGCAACCATCCAGTCTATACACGCCTCGGCACACTTTTCCGCGAACAGATCTTCCCATCCTGATGTTGTGCGTTTCCTCAAATGGCGCGGCGGCCGCTACGCGGGCGATCTGTGCATTGCTGCATATCTCGGCTCAATTCCCTTACCCATACCAATGACAGTCACCAACGACACAGGCATTTTCTGCCGCAAAGCGGCTGGCCGGACGATGATTCGCCTTTCTTTCTTTGAATTGTGGAATCTTGCTCGCAGGAAAATTGTAGATCTCCTGTCACAGTACCGAACAAGGCTATATTTTGGATCAACGGAGAAACGCTCATGCTGGCGCAACGGACACGCTTGTTCAAATCCTCGGGTACCGCGGCCGCACGAACTGCCGCCCAAGCGGCCGTCGCGAGCGGCGATGAAATCATCGATTTGACTGCCGGAGAGATCTGGAGCGACCTAGCCCCATCAGTACGCGAAGGAGCGATCGCTGCGATTGATCGCAACGAAAACCGCTATACCGACACTCTTGGTCTCATCGAGTTGCGCCATGCGCTTGCTCGCAAGATTTCCTCCGAGACTGCTCAACCTTGGTCGGCAGACGAAATCGCGGTAACGAGCGGCGCAAAACAGGCGCTCTTCAATGCGGCCATGGTTCTTCTGAACCCCGGGGACGAAGTGCTGATCCCTACCCCGTATTGGACTACTTTTCCAGCCCAGGTCGTTGTTGCCGGCGGCAAGCCCGTCTTCATCGAGACCCGACAGAATAACTTTGTGCCCAGGCTTGCAGACCTAGCCGTGCTTGTTACACCAAAGACCAGAGCGATCGTGGTCAACACGCCGAACAACCCGACCGGGGCGGTCTACGACCGTGACTCTCTTGCAGGTATTGCTCAACTCGCCATCGAGCGGGATCTCTGGATCATCTACGACGAATGCTACGGAGCTTTCGCCCATGCCCCACACGCCCATCATCCGATAGTTTCGGTGATGCCCCGGGCGCGCGATCGTACCTTGATCGTTAATTCGTTTTCCAAGTCATTAGCCCTGACCGGCTGGCGGATTGGCTATCTCGCTGGCCCCAACACGGTTATCAGCGCGGTTAAGGCGCTACAGAGCCATACAACCTCGAATCCCAATGTTATTGCGCAGCATGCACTGCTCCATCACCTGCAGTGTGGCGATCCTTCCTTCGAAGTGCAACTACATCGACGCGTTGCAAACGCGCGAGAGCTCGGACTATCGATTCTTTCAGCGCTGAAATTGGAACCTCAGCCTTCCGCCCAAGGAGGCTTCTATTTTTATCTCGATTGCAGCGAGTTGCTGCGGAGCGCCAAGGTCAATAGCCGGGACTTAAACGTCGATGATGTGGTTAGCACGTTGCTAACAGATGCCGGTGTCGCAACGGTTTCGGGCACAGCTTTTGGCGATCCGGCTGGGATCCGCCTCTCCTACGGCATCGATCTCGAATTGCTGGATAGAGGCTTGCGGCGTCTGACCGCAACTTTGAACGAGCTAACTTTCTGCTTCGCACGGCGCCTGTAATTGAAACGAGGCAGCCATACTTCGAGGCACACCGTTATCTTTGCAGCGCGATTCCGCTCGTCCCTAGGGCTTCTGACGAGGGACAGGATCACGGCCGCCATTCAAAGTGCATGGTACGTGCCAATCCTTGACAAGGCAGTCGGCACTCTCGCGCCTTGGCATTACCCTATCTTACGGCGTGTCTAACGATAACATAATCATTTGCGGCGGCGAAACGTACGTCGATCTACCGGAAGCGCCTATTCGCTCCACTCCTGGCGACATCTTCGTTAATGGCGACACACTCCTATTGCAGCGGATCTCTTGCGCGAGACAGTCCAGAAGAAATAGCCTCAACGACAACCGACGCTCTCGTGACTCGGACGATGTCGGCATCGTATCTACATCCGACATCGTTTTCGCAGTCCACAAACACGCGACTCTCCCTACCCAGTTCCACCCCAGGAGCCTCGCGACCGGACTGAGCCGGCTCATCAAGTACACAACACCTAGAAATAACGACGTGAGGTGGCACAACCATCATTGCGCCGCCAAGTTCAGCTCTGACTCCATCTGACCTGCGGCCAAGCCGTTCATCAACGTTCAGTCCTCCGATACTGCAATACTGCACAACGCTCCACGAAAACGGAAGCAGTCGGGTCAAAGAAGTCACGTCGCTGGCGGCTGTCGCAAAGATGCGATTCAATATACCCACGGCACTCGCTTCAGTGGGGACCAAATCAATCATCGCACCAGTGTTAGGTGCCTGCCTTTAGCTGGGGTATCTGCCACAAACATTGGATCTCTACCGCGACGCCGAGGCGTTTCTCGACAACGCTATGCTCAAAGAAGTTGCCCGAAATTGATGACGGCCGGCGCGAGCCGAAGGTCGTCGCTCATCCGCGGACCGCGTTCGAGAGTGAACGACAAGTATGCAAGGTCCGAGCATACCGCAAGCTATCAAGGCCAGCCAACTAACGAGCCATCGTGCGCGCCCGCTTGTGCGAACCGCGGCCATCCGATGCCGGTTTGGCTAGCGTCGCCAGGCGATGACCTTCCGAACCGATCAGGGGTTTTTGCTCGACGCTCCGAAGAACCAGATGACCTCGCTGCTCTCTTGCCTCATCATGAATTTAATGGGTGTACTACACCAATCAGTCAAGGCTGACGGCTAGCCAATATAGGGCGTAGCGTCGACCTCTCTGGCTGACGATTCTTTGCTTTCGCGAGTTCCTCGTCGTCGAGCATCGACGTACCAACGATGCCCTCACTCGTCAATTGCGCGATCTCGGCGTCGGAGAGCTCGAGAAGCCCTGATAGGATCTCTTTGTTGTGTTGTCCGAGTGTCGGTGCCGCTGTGCGGATCGCGCAAGGGTCCGGACCTTCACGAATCGGCATCGAAGGCTGCGGATGCAAGCCAGTGAAAGCGCGTTCTAGGTCCTGAAAGAACGCGCGTGACCTGAGATGCCGATCGCTGAGTAGGTCTATCGGCAGTCGGGCCACCCCGGCCGCAACCCCTGCGGCTTGCAACGCAGACATGGCCTGTTCCGCGTCGCGAGTGAGCGTCCAAGTTTCGATGGCTCTCTCGATCACATCCTCGATGCGGCGGCGCGCTTCCGCGGATTTCAGCAATGCATCCGTGGACCAGTCACGCCGACCAATCAGCAACGCAAGCCTCTTCCACATGTGCTCATCGGTCGCAGCTACTACGATCCAGTTGTCATCGCCCGCACATCGGAAGCAGCCATGTGGCACAAACTGCGGATGTCGATTACCATACTTTTTCGACGGCATGCCGCCGATCGACTGAACTGTGATCCATGGCGCCGCAAATGGCATCATGCATTCGACCTGCGCAAGATCAATGAACTGCCCCTGACCCGTTGCGCGGGCGTGAGTCAACGCAACCAAAACTGCGGCGCAGCCGTTCAAACCGCCGACCGCATCTCCGAACGCAACGTGGCTCATCACGGGTGGCTCGTCGGGGTGTCCAATCACGCTCGGCAAACCCGAGCCCTGCTCGAGAGTCGAACCGTAGGCCCGGCAGTCGCGATAGACGCTGTTTGCGCCGAAGGCGGACATCGACATCATGACAAGCCGAGGGTTGAGCGGTCTGAGCACGTCGTAGCCAAGCCCAAGCTTCGGCAGGACATCGACCGAATAATTGTCGACGACAATGTCGGCTCCCGCCAACAACCGTTTGGCAAGAGCGAGGCCCTGCGGTCGCGTCAGGTCGAGCGTGATGCCGCGCTTGTTGCGGTTCATGATGCAGAAGCGCAACGTCTTTTCGTATAACTGGCCATCCACGTAAGCAGGTCGCCGGTCAATGCCGCGCCACCAGTCCGGATACTGAATGGCTTCGATCTTGATGACGTCCGCACCGAGGTCAGCCAGCGTGCGGGTACACAACGGGCCCGCCCACCCCATCGTGAAGTCGATGATGCGAGTCCCGTACAAAGATGGCTCGCTGGCGTTGAACGAGCCTGACGCCTCCGGCGCATTGTCGGTCAGGTGCCTTGAATTCGTGACAGCCCGCTGCTCGCCAAGAGCCGGCACTTTGCCGCCCCTGCGGGGCGGCGTCAATGTCAGCCGTTGCACCGAGCCAGTCGTCAACCCCTCTTCTTCGCCAAGCAGGACGGGAACGATTGCACCACGGACCTTCTTCTCCGTATCTCGGAGCAGATCTGATATTGCGGGTACCGGGACGACCGGAATCTTGCGTTTAAGTGCCTCAAGTCGGAGGCCAAGCGGTCTTAGGAAGACAACTATAACACTCAACTCCTTGGCTCACAGAACGACATGGCTACGATCCGACTTCCGGATCATCACGCAATTCGGGAAGGCCGAGCATATCGCAGAAGGCACGCCATTGTGCTGGCGTGATTGTAGTAACGCCGATCGAACCCTTTTTAGTTTCGTAAATGCCCGCCGGAAAATTCGGCCAGAAGCGATTAATACCAATCCGGCGTATAACATCCCCACGTGCAAACGTCTCGGAGACGAGATACTCGGCTGGCGCGAGGCTCGATTCGAAAATACTGAGAGACCACGACCGCCCTTTCCTGCCCTGCATTTGCGCAACCGCCGAAGAAGCCGCGGCGATAAAGCCCCACAGACCGGCAAGGATACCCGTCTGGAAATCCGGTGCGTGCGACGGCGGTCCCTCAACCGATCCAACCAGCTTGATGAGGCCGGCGAGCGCGCGAATGGTCGAATCGGTAGCGGCGAATCCTGCATAGGGTCCCTCGCGGCCGAACCAGCTTGCCTCAAGATAGATCAATCCGGGACGTCGCTGACGGACAGCGGCGATATCAATGAACGGGCAATCCGCGGGATCAACATCGCGGCCGTCGATCAGAATGTCGCAATCCTCGACCATTGCTCTCAGCCGCGTGATCGCGTCGGCGTCGGCGCGGTTTATGATAGTGCTTGACTTGTTGAAGTTGAGAAACGCGAACCACGCACTCTGACCTTTAGGGGTAAGTGGCGCGCTGCGGCGAAGCGGATCGCCTGCTGGCGGCTCGACCTTCTGGACATCGGCGCCGAAATCGGCGAACAAACGTGCGCAATAGCTGGTTGCCGCCGAGCTACCGATCTCGACGACTCGCAGATGCGATAGTACTCCCATCGAGCGCTTAATTTTTCTAGCCATGCTGATACTCCGGAACGTCGTCGGTCTCGCAATGTGTGCCCGTGGCCATCACGAAGGGGCGGTCTTTATCGCGGTCTGCGACCGCCGCGAAACCGTACTGACTACATCGAGCGCAAAGCCATTCCAGTGCGCGTCTCTGTAGGACCCCTGACAAGATCGATCTCGAATACTGAGACAATCGGTACGACCATCGCGGCTCGCAGAACTTGGGTGCGCATCGGCTTAGGCCGCGAACTCGCCGCCGGTGATATCAATGGTCGCTCCGGTGATAAAGCCAGCCATCGGCGACGCCAGAAAGGCTGCGACGTGCGCGACCTCCTCGGCCGTTCCAAAACGGCCGACCGGAATCCGGCTGAGAGCGGAGCGGTTCACCTCTGTCTCGGCTGAGCCGGTCATATCGCTGAGAACGCGCCCAGGCGCGATACAATTGACCGTAATACCATGTGGGGCGAGATCACGCGCAGCTGCCCGCGTTAATCCGACCAATCCCGCCTTCGAAGCGGCATAATGCGGACCCGCGATCAAAGGCATTGCACGGCCCGCGAGCGACCCGACATTGATAATGCGTCCATATCCCTTCGCAATCATTGTTGGCGCCAAGAGGCGTGTGAGAGTGAATGGTCCGCTTAGATTGACGTCGATGACCCGCGCCCACTCCTCGATCGAGGTTTGCGAAAGCCAAGGTGCATCTTGGTCGACGCGCTTGGGCGAGACGCCAGCATTGTTCACCAAAACGGCAATCTCGCCCCAACGTGCCCGGACGCGATCAAGAAATCTCCCCACCTCGCTCGGGCGCGCTACGTCGATCGCATCACCATAGAGCTGATCTACCGGGTACCTGAGAATATCAAGCGCATGCTCCACATGCTCTGCCCTTGTCGCCACAAAAGCGACCTGGAAGCCATCAGCTAAGAACCGGCGTACAATTCCAAATCCAATCCCGCGGGCTCCTCCAGTGATGAGAGCAATGCGCCGGTCGGATTGGTCTCTAAGCTCTGCTGGTTTCGGCATTCTTCGCAAACAGCTTAATGGGCGAGGCAAAAGAACCGCTGCCCCAGGAGGAAAATAGCATCATCGTCGTCGCCTCAACCACCTGGCGGGATCCGAAATCGCTCAAGTTGGTGCTGACGGATCTTCATTTCCAACCCACAATGAATCGACGGTTTTCATGAGAACTCAGCAATCGGCGCGAATGTGGAGATCCAGACGGTTTTCCGGCAATCGTTGCGGAGACCGCCGCCATCCACGTCCGCGCTCGGACAAGCATCCCGTATCCAATTGACGCAATCATTATATCTAGATGGCCCGTGACGCAGCACCGTCTATCCATATCGCTTGCTATAGAAGTCGATCCGATGCGGCGCCAGAGCCGGCCAGCATACATGGCCAGGAGACTGAGCCGAGCAGGCTTAGAAATAGCGATTCGGAGCGCCCACACAGCACGCAGGACTTTAAATCCATGACACGCACGATGAAATGGCTTTACACTCGAGAATGGCATCCCTTCGAGCGAGCCCTCGAATTCGGCCAACTTCAGCATCGATACGATCATTTCCGATCGCGAATTTGCGTGCAGCGCATGGGATAGATCGGGAACCGCATCGCGGGCGATCGTGATGCTACTGCCTAAGCGTCGTGCCGACGTCCTGACAAGGCATTCTCGTGGGATACCGCGGATGAGCGCAGATCTCAGTCGGACGTAATCGCCTTCACGAGCATTTATCCTCGCGTACGGACGCACCGTTAGCCTTAATGATCCGAAGATGCGTTCAGAGCCGAACAATGCATGGGGACGTAATGACCTTTCACCTTTGTTGTCCGCATGAGGTAATACCAACTTGGCCGTGTAGGGCAGCTCCATGAATTCCTACCACTTGATCGCCTCATCACCTCAGGAGAGAGCCGATGCCATATGTGGCTTCGCGCTGTCGGGTAACCTTTCCACGATGCAGTTGCACAGCCGCTCAATATCGCGGACTTCATGATCGGCCGTAATGCACACCCGAATCCCTGCCCTTCCTTGCGCGACCGTCGGGAAGAAAGTTACCGACGTATAGAAGCCGGCATCGAGAAAGTCTCTTGCGATCGCGATCGCCTTAGCTTCCGATCCGATAGCGATCATTCTGATCGGAAATGGATTACCTTGCTCGGCGGTTGCGACACGACGGTCAAAGACCTTGATCCGTTGCGCCAACCGCCTCTGCCGCTCCCCGAGCTCTGCCGATCGATGAATTTTGGTCGAACCAACCGCCGCCCCAACCGCCGCCAGATTGGGAGCCACCGAAAACGCATAGGGAATGGAGTATCGTCGAAACAGAGCCTCGTGGTTGGCGGTTCCGAGCATCACCATGCCGCCCGACGCACCGAACCCTTTGGCCAACGAAGCTACTATGATCGTGCGGTCACCCAGCACGCGCGGAAACTGAGACCGGGCAAACCCTTCGCCGTGGCGTCCGAACAGCGATATGCCGTGAGCGTCGTCGATATAGAGAAATAGACCGTAGCGATCCTGGAGCTGGCGCAGTTCCTTGATGGGCGCATTCCCTCCCATCGAGTAAACACCATCGCATACATAGGCGACCAGTGGATGTTCGCGGCACACGCGTTCGAGAGCGTCGATATCGTTGTGCGCAATCGTTTCTACTCGCGTTTCATCAGCGACCACCGGCTTGTGATAGGCGAGCGATATGTGCGCAATGCGGTCGAACACGACAACCGGCTTCCTTCCGCCCGTCAATTGGCCCGAAGCAAGAAGGGGCATCGCACCTAGATTGGCAAGCATGACGGTCGAAAAAGCGAGCACGCGTGCGCAGAACATCTCCGACAGGGTTACTTCAAGCTCTGCCAGAATGTCGAAATTGAGTCGCGTTCGTGCGCATGACCAGTGCAACGATCGATGCGCTTCTATCGCCTCGATAGCTCCATTGACGATCACTGGATGATTGTCCAGGCCCAAGTATGAGCATCGCACGAAATCGATTATTTCCAGTCGACTGTCAAGTGGACCGGTGCCCAATACAAAGGCGCGTCCGGTCGTGGAACGTCCCGGGACGGTCATGAGGCCCGCCGCGTTGGCAGCATCGAAATACGGGCGGCTCTTCTTGACCATGTAGGCCGTGTTTCGAAAATGTCCGGCCGGCCGACCAGCATTTGAGATCCCGCTCCGCTGTTGCATTTCATTCTCCATTCATCTGCCAAGCACGCACAGGGGGCCGCTTGGGCGAGTGGGCACGACGGGCTGCTTGACGACATGAAGCGGCGCGATCTGAAGGTGCTGCACAACTCCTGCGGGCGGCTAGATGGGCCCCGTTGTTTAAACGAAGAAAACCACTAGCGGCGTCGCTTGGACAGCTACAAGATCGGATAGGGCTAGTGCCTCGATGCAGAGGTTTGATTGATTGCTTGAGTTTTCAAGACGGGTAGCTGTTCGGGAGAGACCAGCACTTCGATGCTGCAGGGCGAGCCGGGCTGGCGCCTGTTGAGGCCTGCACGTTCGAGGGTCAACACCACCTGGTGGACGGAACGCGGGGATACCCGAAGTGCCGCTGCATCTCCCACTCGGCAGGTGGCCTGCGGAAGCACGCGCGTGTGGGCGTCGCAGGCCAGACTGGCGAACGCTCTTGCAGAATGACCTCACCTTGGCCATCCGATTCAGCTGTTCGTCTGTGCCTCGAGAGGAAGCACGGATGAATGTACGCTATTGGATCGAACTCAGCCAAACCGAGCGCGCCGAACTCATGCCGCTTTTGAGCGAGGGGAGCGGGTCACGCGCAAGCTCAAGCGGGCGCAAATATCACTGGCGGTGACGCTGGCGCCAGCGATGGGGAGATTGCCCGGACCGTCGGTGTCGGCGACTCCACAGTCTATCGCACCAAAACCTTGGTAATCTGAAGGCAGCTCTCAGCGAGGACCGCGGCCTGGGGCAAAGCGCAAGCTCACCGATGCGGCCTTCCTCCCTCTTCAGCCGACGAGCGTAGTCGTAAGCGATGATCAAGTCTGCAAGCTGAGCATCGAGCTGAGCGTTTCGATCGTAGTAGCAGCATTGACGGTCGCTTACTTTGATTGTGCGGTTCATGCGCTCGACCTGGTCATTGGCCTAGACTCCTTGATCTTCGTGAGCCGGTGTTCGATGCCACTCTCTTGGCAGCGCATATCGAACGTATGTGTTTACGTATCTTGCTGTTCGTTGGTGAGCACCGTGTGGATCTTGTAGGGGACAGCCGCCATCAACGCTTGGCCGAGGCCGCAACATACAGCTTTGGCCGAATTGGTTTTGCCGATCTGCCCGATGTACGGCGGGAGGTTACCCAGCCTTCTGCTGCACGGAATATGACAAGTCATATTCGGCCCGAAACACGACCGAGAGCCCGCGTATCGTTGAAGATTCTCTGGCGATCCGAGAAGATGGTCGACAACGTAGGCGACACGACATTGGATGTTGCAGAATTGCAATCCGCGCGGCAGCTCCGCTCAAGTACAATCGCGCTTTCAACGTGTTCAGCAACAGTCCCGTGACCGTCGGCAGTGGGAGGCAACAAGCAGCCGAGTGAGACAAAGACACCCACGCCATATCGGCAAAAGTCGAACTGTATGGGCGCCTTCTCGACTTCGCGATGCTCAAAAGACGGCCCGCGCCGCCGGCTCTTCTGCAAGTGCCCCATCCAGGACTCCGATCAGCCGCCGGCGGATGATTCGCTCGGCATCGCCCACGATGCGATCAATCAGCTCTTTGACAGTTGGAACATCCGTGATCAGGCCGACCACCATTCCGCAGCTCCAGGCGCCCGCATCTACGTTACCGTCGATCATCACCTTGGGATAGACGCCGGCCACCTCGTCTAGGATGTCATCAATCCTGAGCGCCCTTCCCTTCTCGCGCTCCATTTCGAGGAGCCGCTCGACGCTCTTGTTGGTGAGCACGCGCTCCGTATTGCGGAGCGCGCGCATCACGAGTCGGGTGTCGCGCTCAGTCGCGGCAACGATCGCTCTCTTTACGTTATCGTGTACCGGCGCCTCCCTGGTGGCGACGAAGCGCGTGCCCATATTGATGCCGCTGGCGCCGAGCGCGAGCGCCGCGACCAGGCTTCTTGCATCCGCCATGCCGCCTGAGGCCACGAACGGCACCGTCAGTTCCTCCGCCGCGCGCGGCAACAGGATCATGTTCGGTATGTCGTCCTCACCGGGATGACCACCGCATTCAAAACCGTCAACGCACACCGCGTCGCATCCGATCTGTTGCGCTTTCAACGAGTGCCGCACTGAGGTGCACTTGTGAATGACCTTGATTCCCGCTGCCTTCAGCGCAGGCATATATTGTTCGGGGCTACGCCCCGCCGTTTCGACAATCTTGACGCCGCATTCTCTGATCGCCGCGATGTATTCGAAATAGGGCGGCGACCTCAGCATTGGAAGGAAGGTGAGGTTCACGCCGAACGGCTTGTCGGTCATGTCACGGCAGCGTACGATCTCCTTGGTAAGCAGCTCCGGAGTTTTTGAGGTAAGTCCGGTGACGATCCCGAGGCCTCCCGCGTTCGAAACGGCAGAGGCGAGCTCGGCAAAGCCAACGTAATGCATGCCGCCCTGGATGATCGGATGCTCGATGCCGAATAGCTCGTTGATGGCAGTCTTCATGGATGGCTCCTGTCAGTATGCCGTCCAATCGGATCCATACCGCTATTCCGCCGCACGGCCCGTCCGACAGCGACTTTCGCGGCATGGTCGACCTTGTGAGATGGACGGCTCGATCTTTGCCAGATTTTAAATTCAGATACTGCATCGGCAAGACCACGCCTTCTAACGCATGAAATGGGGTGGATGCTGCAGCATATGAAAGCTGACATTGAAACGTCCAAATCGCTTGCGTCGTTCGATTAAATCGATCGTACGATCGTATCGATCGCGGCTGAGCAGCAAGAGCAGTAGCGCGACAAATTCGATGCACGCATCATTGAGCATGGTTAGATTGCGCAGTATTCTCCGCGTCTCTTGGTCAATTACGCAATGACATGCAATCATTTGCCGGAGCCATCAACTACCAACGGCCATCATTGATCCAAGTAATGCCCCATGCTAATGATTACGTGGGCATGGGGCAAGTCACGCATCAGCAGCATGCAATCCAAACAACAATACACTTCGCCAAGCTCTGATCGATGTGCTGGCTCATCATCTGCAGAACCAGTGCGCGCTCAGGTCGGTTCACCAGCGGTGTTTCCGCGCTTCATCGCCTGTTAATTGGCTGGTGTATCTCGGCTAGCAGGATGATACGACGCTTCATTGGACCCAATTCGTCAGTGGTCGAGCGCATCGTGGACTCGACCGATTTGCCGTACTCGCTGACGGCACCAGGATCCCCCGAGTGACGATCGCTCGGGCGCCAGCATCTCGAACGAAGACAGGCTCCGGCCACACATCACCCTAACGGAAAGACGCTGCAAAGCGCTCGCGATGCATTGCGCAACTATTGCTTTAGGCTATTTGCGAGCCTATTGCGCCCAGCATGTCTTGATGACTATCGAGAAAGCCAGCAAACACGTCGACGATCAACTCGGCCTCGGCGCGTGTCATCGGTGTCGAGATCGAGGCGGCAGCGCCATTCGGTAGAATTATCCCGTTCTCCGCGAAAAAGCGCGTGAGCTGCTTCATTAGAGTTGTCGCGGCTGGCCCGGGATAGGCCTCACGATAGTCATTCGGAATTTTCGCCATCGGATGGATGCGAAAGAGTGAGGCGGCTCCGGTCACCGACAGCGGCGCGCCCCGTCTAGAGATGGCCTGATTAATCCCCCCCCGAACAATATTTCCAAGCATGTCGAGATGTGCAAAAGCCTCTTCATCAAGATGTCGCATCGCGACAAGCCCAGCTTTCATCGATAGAGGATTGGCGGAAAATGTGCCGCCCTGCGGAAGCCGTGGCCGTCCCGCTGAGGCATCGAAAACCCTCATTACGTCCTTGCGACCGCCGATTGCTCCAATCGGTAAACCGCCGCCGATGATCTTGCCCATCGTGATGAGGTCCGGAACAAGGCCATAGAGCGGGGAAGCACCTCGGAAACTCTGCCTGAGATTCAAGACTTCATCAGCAATCACCAGAATATCGTTGCTACGGGCAGTTTCCTGAATCGCCGCAATGAATTCAGGCTTCGGTGCAACTAGACCACCGCGACTCGGCATCGGATCCAGCACAACGGCAGCTAGCTTGTGCGCATGCAATGACAACAAGTGGCGCACGCCTTCAATATCGTTGAAGCGGAGAACTACCACTTCATCGAGCACGCTTGCCGGCATCCCGTAATAGACGGCTGTAGGATTGGGTGCGCTCGCATCGCCCCAGTTTTCTGGCGTTGCCACCAAGCTTACCTCGCCCCAGTCGTAGGCGCCATGATAGGCGCCCTCGAGCTTGGCGATTTTCGCACGCCCGGTGAAGGCACGCGCAGCCTTGATCGCAAACAGTATGGCCTCAGTCCCCGTATTGACGAAGCGAACACGATCGACCTGCGGAATCCGGCCGCAAAGTAGTTCGGCGAGCTCGATCTCGCTCTCTGTCGGATTCGCGAAGCAGCTGCCCCGCTGGAGCTGATGGGTTAGCGCTTCTACGACGGGCGCGAAGGCATGACCATGGATCAACGTCGTGAAGTTTCCGTTGAGGTCGAGAAACCGGCGGCCATCGACATCGAAAAGATAGCTGCCCGCTCCTCGCTCGATATACCGCGGGACCGAATCACGCTCGACGGATACTCGCGACGTGCCGTCAGGAAACACCAGCCGCGCGCGGGAAAAGTGATCCTCGGACCTCTGCCCAGCAGGCGGAGCTCCTGCCATCTTCGAACCTGCAAATATCTGATTCACGGTATCCTCGTCGATCTATTTGGCATATGTGGGGCGATCGAGCGGTCCCCCTCGCAGAGCCAACTTCGGGCCCCTGCCATTCGGCGGATCTACTCCGGAGCGCCGGCGTTCCTTTGGCGTGATATCCGGGACGGACGGCACGTCAATGTATCTTCGAGCACTGCGACAGCGACGCCCCTGATGGCTGACGGACGCACCTAACCGCAACAGCGACTTCGAAACTTCGGCATTGCTGTGGTCCCGCGGCTGCCCGCATGAGAGCGCCCGGTGATCCTAGCGTGCGCAGTGACTATTTACGTACAGCGGGTATAAGGCGAGAGCCTCAGGTTTGAACCGGCTCTGTTCTGTCGTGACGGTCAACCAGGCTCCTCAACTCCTCGCCGGTTAGCCAAACGAGCAAGTCGTCGTCCGCGATGTTCTCTTCTATCAGCCGCAGTATCGACCCGCCGGGTTCATGATGCGTATGTCCATATTGCGCAAGAACGCCCTTATCCCGTATCCACCGCGGTGCAAGGCCACATATGAAATCGGGAGCCCACATTGCAAAAGACACGCCGCGCAATATTCCAGCCATGATCTTGGGCATGCCCTGTCCTCTAAAATCCCTGCGCAACCAAAAATCCCCGTGATAGGCCACTTTCCCGCCAATCTTCTTGGCGGTGGGCGCCACACACCTACAAAGGTCCTGAGGATGTGCATGTATGATCGGGTCAGCGTAAAAGGCCTTCAGGGATTCAAGATGATCTGCAAAGTTGCTGCCCGAAAGGTCATACAGTCGAGCAGCCTCTACAAGCGCGATCTTGTTATTCTTGTCGACGCCTACGAGCCAATATCCCTCGCCTGATTTAATTGGCGAGCGATCTGGCCGGAAATTTGGATATGTCGGCGACTTTGTTGGAAGGGCCTGCGTGATCGCGACATACTCATGAAAATCGAATCCTATTGAAACCTTGATGCCTTTTTGGGCAGCGGCGGTGTCATATACGTGAAGGAAACGTGAGACTTGCAAGGGATTAGCTACGCTTGTCATTGCCCCGCCTTGTACTTCGTGAAGCTACGTATTGGCTGCCAGGCCCAGCTACTTGCTGACGATACAGCACGAATATTGAACCGAGATACTACCTACTTTGATGAGGAATGTCGTACTCGATAATGAGGATACTGTGTTGGCATTCAATGACGACAAAGCGTTCTTGACCGGGCGACCAGCACAAACGCAAATTCAGCCGTCATAGTCTGACGCACCCCTGGGGTCGACTCGGGCGCGGCATAACCACACACCGCGCAGACTCTCGTCTTCCTATAGGACTGCATCATAGATGCACGGTCCCAGCTCGCGCTTCGGCCTGCCAGGACGGCAAATGACTATTTGTACCTCCGCTCCGCCCACCATGGAAAATAATCCGGCATGTTGACGGACACCTTATCCTTAAACACCGCAGGCCGCTTCTCTAAGAACGCCATCACGCCTTCCTTAGCGTCGGTGGAACTGCCAAGCGTATAGCTGATGCGGCTGTCAATCTTGTGGGCCTCCATGGGGTCATCGGCGCCGAGCATGCGCCACATCATCTGCCGGATCAGCGCGGTTGGTACGGGTGGGGTCTTCTCGGCAATCTCGAGGGCGAGCCCGCGCGCCGTGCGCAACAGTTGATCGGGCGGCACTACCTTGCTGACAAGCCGGCCGGCGAACGCTTCCTGCGCCGAGAATACCCGCCCGCTGTAACACCACTCCAGCGCCTGAGCGATGCCGACAATGCGCGGCAGGAACCAACTTGAAGCTGCCTCCGGTACGAGGCCACGCTGGGTGAACACAAAGCCGAACCGTGCGGCTTCAGACGCAATGCGGATGTCCATCGCGAGCTGCATAGTGAGGCCAATACCGACAGCCGGCCCGTTTACCGCCGCGATGACGGGCTTCATGCATTTGAAGATTCGCAACGTGAGCTGGCCGCCGATGTCGCGGAGCTTCGGATCGCTGTAATCTACCGTGCCATCGGGTAGCCGCTTTACCGACCCGCACATCGCGTCGATGTCAAACGAGTCGACGCCAGGCGAAAGATCGGCGCCCGCGCAAAACGCTCGACCTTCGCCGACCACGATGATGGCGCGAATGTCATCATCGTTGTCAGCGCGATCGAACGCGTCGGTCAATTCTCGCCACATGATGCTAGTGAAGGCGTTGAGCTTCTCCGGCCGGTTCAACGTAATGGTGAGGATCTGCTTGGCGACCTCATACTTGATAGTCTCGTAGGCCATGACTGTTTCCTTACCGCTGTTGTCTACATGAACAGCAAGTCACTGCGGTCCTGTCCTATTTCAGTGTTTCGACCAACGATTCCTCGAATATCTCAAGACCTTGATTGAGTGTCTCGACGTCGATCGTGAGGGCAGGCAAGAATTTTACGACCTGGTCAATTGGCCCGCATCGTTCAACAATCAAGCCCTTCTCAAATGCCCTATGTGTTGTCGCCTCTGCGATTTCTGCCATTTGACAATCAAAACCCAGCGCCATGCCCCGCCCACGAACAGCAAAACTGCTTCCATGCTTGGATGCAATGGCTTCAAGTCGACACCGCATGAGGTCTCCCATGCGCTGCACCCACTGCGATAAACTCTGACTGCTCCAGTAAGTCTTTAAAGCTGCGGTTGCAGATACGAGCGCAAGGTTATTTCCTCGAAACGTGCCGGTGTGTTCTCCGGGTCGCCATAAATCGAGTCCATCTTTGATCAACAGCATTGATAGTGGCAGGCCGTATCCACTTAGAGACTTCGACAGCACAATGATATCTGGTGACAGTGCGGCAAACTCGAAGCTAAAGAATTCGCCCGTCCGACCGCAGCCCATCTGGATATCGTCAACTACGAAAAGCGCGCCAACTCCTTTTGCTATGGCCTGGACTGACTGCAACCATTCCTTGCCAGCTACATTTATACCGCCTTCGCCCTGCACAGTTTCGACGAGAATGGCAGCTGGACAATCGACACCACTGCTGCCGTCCATCAATACCTTTCGCAGGTAATCAGCCGTATCAACAGCTGGCCCAAGATACCCCTCATAGGGCATGAAAGTTGCGCCAGACAGAGGAACTCCACTGGCGGCGCGATAAAAGCTATTACCGCTCGCCGCGATCGCCCCTAAACTCGCGCCATGATATCCGTGCGTGAATGAAATGACATTTTGGCGTCCCGTAACTTTGCGTGAGAGCTTTAAAGCGGCCTCAATAGCATTAGCACCAGTTGGCCCGGTGAACTGGAACCGACATTGCAGACCGCGCTCCCGAAGTATCAAGGAGCTAAACGTTTCCATGAATTCGAGCTTTGCAGGAGTAGCCATGTCGAGCCCATGGACTACAGCATCCGACGCTAGATAATCAGTAATAGCAGCTTTGATCTCGCGATTATTGTGGCCGTAATTGAGCGTTCCAGCACCGGATAGGAAGTCAATGACCCTTCGACCACCCTCCGTTTCCATAATCGAACCGCGCGCTCGACTGAAAATCGCTGGAAACGAACGCGAGTACGATCGCACGTTCGATTCCAATGCTTCGAACGTTTGCATATTGCGTGGCTCGCTTACTACTCCACCCATGTTCGGCTCCTTTGCAAAGTAAGTGGATCAGAGCAACACTCGATTCTCTCAGATTGCGAGCTGCCGGCGCAGTGACCATCGGCCAAACGGCCAAGTGCGCGCAACGCAACACGGGACGCACGCACGTCTCGAAGGCCTCCATGTTGCACGACGCGCGTCTCCATAATGGCTACTACCGGAGGATCAAGAACAACAAACCCGCCTGGGCTGGTAGTATTCTGTGAGACGGAGTTCGGCATCTCCCTGCTATCCAGGCGCGCGTCGATTTCGCAGATTTGAAATTCCCCTGTGTTCCGCAAAGCGGCCCCGGGAATTGGACGCATACCCGATTTAAGCTGCCGCGAA
Organism: Bradyrhizobium sp. 33ap4; assembly: GCF_032654765.1. Lineage (NCBI taxonomy): Bacteria > Pseudomonadati > Pseudomonadota > Alphaproteobacteria > Hyphomicrobiales > Nitrobacteraceae > Bradyrhizobium > Bradyrhizobium sp. 33ap4. The sequence continues at coordinate 18,214 of NZ_JAUMTJ010000094.1, forward strand.
GGGCGAGCATTTGTCGCCTCCAAATGTCTTGAGCCTGGGCAGTGCGGCCACTCTGCTGGCGGATGGCGCGGCTGCGAACGCAATGTGCTTGGCTCAAGCCCACGGGTACCACCGAGATCCTGGTCAGGTTGCGCCAAATCCTACATTTCGCTTGACGGCTTGGGCACGTTTTCACAGACCACTCCCTGCATCTACCTGCACGAACCGATTGAGCGGCCGCTTGAGACCGAGGTTCTCCCTTAATGTTTGTCCCGAGTATCCGGATCTGAATTTGCCTCGTCGGCGCAACTCGGGAACGACGAGATCAACAAAATCCTTCAGACCGCCAGGAGCGGTCGCCGGTAACACGTTGAATCCGTCAGCCGCTCGTTGATCGAAAGTATCCACCATTACGTCGGCAATTTCGTCCGGTGTTCCGACAACCGTCAGATGGCCATGGGTGTCCGATACCAAACGGATCAGCTGTCTCCAGGTCATTTTCCGACGTACGGCCAACTCAAGCAGCACCTTTTGACGACTCTGCATAAAATTCGTCTGCGGCAAAGCTTCGGGGACCAATGAGTCGAGATTCATTGATCGGATGTCGGTGACAAACCCCAACGCACGATCGGTCAAGGCAGTTAGAACGTCGATGTGCGAATATGATTGTAGCCTTTGAAGCTTCTCAGATGCTTCTTGCTTGGTCTTACCGACGATCGGGATAATTCCGGGCAGGATTAACACTTGATCGTCCTTCCTCCCAAGTGCGCGCGCCTTCTCTTTGAGGGCAGCGTAGTATCGTTTACCTTCCTCTAAAGTCGGTGCGGTGGTGAACACGACCTCCCCGAGTTCTGCAGCGAACACTATCCCGGCATCGGATGCGCCAGCTTGAACCAATACAGGATATCCTTGCGGCGGCCTTGCGATGTTCAGTGGGCCTCTGACGGATAAGTAGTCCCCGCGGTGATTAAGGAAATGCAATTTCGAGGTGTCAGCGAAAATGCCACTTTGCTTTTCACGAATGAATGCATCGTCTTCCCACGAATCCCAAAGACCCTTGACAACTTCTACGAATTCTCTCGCTCGTGCATAGCGGGTGTCATGATCTGGAAGGTTCATGTCGCCGAAGTTTGGAGCCTCGAACTTAAATGACGAGGTGACCATGTTCCAAGCCGCCCGTCCCCGCGACAGGTGGTCGAGTGAGGCGAACATACGTGCAAGATGATAAGGCACGTGGTACGTCGTTGTCGCTGTCGCCACAAGGCCGATGTTTTGCGTTCTCGATGAAAGCGCCGATAACAACGTGAGTGGTTCGAATCCATCGTTTCGGCTTGAACGTGCTATGCTCGCATTATCTTGTTCTTTTACACTTGGGCTATCGGGGAGAAATATGAAGTGAAATGCCGCACCTTCGGCAAGTGCTGCCAGATGAGTATAATGGTCGATATCAACTCCGCAATTCGCTGGCGCGTTCGGATCACGCCATGCACCTTCGTTATATCCTGCCTGAAGGAGCATCACTCCGAGCTTCATTTCATCATTGCGCCGCATGCCGTATCTCCTTTTAAATTAGCCTATCCTCGTATATCGCGTTCAGTAGCGGGCCGTGTTCATTGGCACCAAACAGCGTACCCCCAATGCTCGACTTTCGCATCGACCAGTCAAACTGTGCCTTCTATTGAGCTATCAAGAAAACAGTTGTCGAAGTAAAGAGATTGACTTGTCCCGTACCGACCCGCCCAGAACTGCATCAATCTTGCGCAAGCTTCGACAAAGCGCAGCGCTCAGCATTTCTGAAGGCGATGTCTCAGCGCATCGATCGGGGTTGTTGGCGAGACAGATTGTCGCTGATATAGCATGGCGAACTCTTTGCAGGTGACCGGCCACGGTCCTCAACCAAAAGGTGACATGCATCTATCATCTAGATCAATTGGTAGCGTTGGTAGTTGACCGCGGAGCAAATTATTGACTCGTCACAAGACGGCGCATGACTTGCAGTTAAACCCGATAATTACAAGATATTCGATCGTTGTTGGTGACTTAGCGATGGAGACGAATGAATTCGTCTCTATCGAGCCAGTGTACGCCTGCAACCTCTCGCTCGGTCGGAATGCCTGTCGCTGAATTTGCATACCAACTGGAAACGACGCGGAGTTGAGCTGCGGTAGTCGTGCTCCGATTTTATCGCCCGCGAATGCGGATCGGATGTAGCTGCGCCATAATCAACCATTGTGCACTCTTACCCCGCGCGCAATCACCCCTCGCGCGAGATGTGGTGCGCGAGCCGATTGCGGCCGAGCGCGTCGGCAGTCTTCTCGATAGCGGTCGACTTGGGCTGACCTGCCCCTGAGTATTTCCGCCAGATGGAGTTAGAGTCCGGCCTGAGCAAGGACGGACAGATGAAGCGAGCAAGGTTCACGGAAGAGCAGATTATCGCAGTGTTGAAGGAGCATGCGGCCGGAGCAACGACAGCCGATCTGGCTCGCAAACACGGGGTCTCGGAGGCGACGATCTACAATTGGAAGGCCAAGTTCGCCGGCATGGAAGCTTCCGAAGCCAAGCGGCTGAAGTCGCTGGAGGAGGAGAACGCGAAGCTGAAGAAGCTGCTGGCCGAGCAAATGCTCGATGCGGCGGCACTGCGCGAGCTTCTGTCAAAAAAATGGTGGGGCCCGCCGCCAAGCGCGCCGCTGTGGCGCACCTGAAGGCCGTGATGGGCCTGTCGGAGCGACGGGCCTGCATGATCGTCGGCGCGGATCGGAGGATGATCCGCTACCGATCTCGCCGCGCTGCGGATACGGAGCTTCGTGTTTGGCTGCGCGACCTCGCCCACGAGCGCCGACGGTTCGGCTACCGTCGGCTGTTCATTCTGCTGCGACGAGAGGGCGAGC
>NZ_JAUMTJ010000095.1:0-21038 GCF_032654765.1 Bradyrhizobium sp. 33ap4
TAGCCATGTCGTTCTGTGAGCCAAGGAGTTGAGTGTTATAGTTGTCTTCCTAAGACCGCTTGGCCTCCGACTTGCGCTCCTTGGCCCAATTCAGGTAAAAATGCACGTTGCTCTGCTCTGACATAATCGTCTCCGCTCGGTGCTTGAATTGAATGATCTCCCAAGTCAATTCTGCAGATGTTGACTTGAGTCAACCGCCCCGATTGTCTGATGCAGCGTCCCTCAGGCCGCGAGATAGGGAAACAGCCTTGCCTCATCACCGTGCGCCGTTGACCAAGTGCGCGACGGTCCGGGAGCCATCGCTGCGTAGAAGTCGCTCGGAGCCATCAACTCGGCGTCGCCTGGCAGCACATCCTCATTGAATATCTCCTCACAGGCGCGGAGAGCGTTCGCAAGGCGGTTATCTTCCGAAGGGGTGAGCTGGAAACGGCGCATCGTCTCGTTCCGGTTGGCTCGCCTGACAGGGGACATGATTGAAGCTCCGTGAATTGAACTGGCTAGGCGACCGTCCAGCCCCCATCCATCGAGAGGTTGGCGCCCGTGATTTGAGCGGCATCGTCGCTGCACAGGAACAGTGCCAGCGAAGCAACCTGTTCGGCGGTGACGAACTCCTTCGTTGGCTGCGCGGCGAGCAAGACATCATTGATGACTTCATCCCGCCGCATGCGCCGGGCCGCCATCGTGTTCGGAATTTGCTTCTCGACGAGCGGCGTCCAGACGTAGCCGGGGCTGATGCAGTTGCAGGTGATCTTCGAGCGAGCGAGTTCCAGCGCGACGGTCTTGGTAAGGCCCGCAATGCCGTGCTTGGCTGCGACATAGGCCGACTTGAAGGGCGAGGCGACCAGCGAATGCGCCGAGGCCGTGGTGATGATGCGGCCCCAGCCGCGCTTCTTCATGCCTGGTACCGCCGCGCGGATGGCATGGAAAGAGGCAGACAGGTTGATCGCGATGATCGCATCCCACTTCTCGGCGGGGAATTCCTCGATCGGCGAAACGTGCTGGATGCCGGCGTTGTTGACCAGGATGTCAACGCTGCCGAAGATCTCCTCACCGAGAGCGATGAGCTCGGCAATCTCGCTTGGCTTCGCCATGTCCGCGGGTGAGTAGATCGCCCTGACCGTGAAATCGCGTTCGATCGCGGCACGCTCCTGCTCGACATCGGCAGGCGCGCCCATGCCGTTGATGACGACGTTGGCGCCCGCGCCGGCAAAGGTTCGCGCGCACGCGAGGCCGATGCCGCTGGTCGAGCCGGTGACGACAGCTGTCTTTCCGTTCAGAAATCCCATTTCGTACACTTTCCTCACTACACATGCGAATGACGATAGCTGCTGCGCCGGAGTTCGCGGCGCCCAGTTGGTCTTAAAAGACCAAGGCTTTCTCACCGGCTCGTATCGAGCCACGCGCCGGCTGGTGCAAATAGTCGTGCACCACCGTTCCGAGGCCGAGCGTAAGGTCGGCGCGGATGTGGACGGCAGAGATGATCTCCAGGACCGGCAGGTCGGCAACGGGTGCCAAGGCATGGGGCGTCAAGGCGAGGGCCGCGGGTCCGGTCCAAGCACCCTTCAGCACGACGTCCTTAAGATGGTATTCGACGAGCTCGCAGATGCGGGGGCTGCCGTCGACGTGTGGGATGATCTTGAGCAGGAAGTTCGGCTCGTTCAGAGCCGCCTTGATTTTCGACAGGTCGGCCGCGCGGTGCTTGTAGCCCATCGTCCCGGTGGCGACCCGGAGCGGGCCGTAATCCAGCGTGCCGATCAATGTGTCGATCTCGGTTCGCAGTGTCGGCTGGGCGAGCTTCTTCGGAAAGCCCCAGAGCTCGCGCCCGCCTGCAATGGGTCCTTCATCGTTGAGGAACATGCAATGCGTATAGCCGCCCTTGCGTCCGCGAAAGGAGACGGGGATGACCTGTCCGCTTTCCGTGTAGTCGCCAAAGCCGTTCGAATCCGGCATGCGAATGAATTCATATTTAACCAAAGCTTCTCGCACGTCGACCTCAAGCGGCTCCGGAACCACCGCCTGGAGCTTGGCCGGATCGGTGCGATAGGTGATGATCAGGTATTTCGCGATCGACGAACCGGTACGGCCCGGGCGGATAGGCCGGGTTGGTCAGCGGCATCGCAAAGGCTCGTTGTTTCACGTCAATCTCGCGCATTTGTGCTCTCCAGGCGGTTGGGGTGGGCCTACTCGCGGCCGTCTTGTTCGAGATCGAACGTGAAGACACCGTCGGGGCTCGAAGGCCGCGCGAGCACCTCGGGATGGCGCAGTGTGCGCAGTGCGTCGTGGTAGCCAGCCTGCCAGTGGTCCTGCATCGAAAGGCGCGAGAACTCGTAATCCTTGGAATGCCCCTCGTGATTGCGCGCGCGATAGATCAGATGGACGATGTTGTAGACGTTGCGAGACACTGCCGTGCTGAGGAGTTTTACGTTCTCGTGCTGGCTGAGATCGTCAGGCAGTCGGCCAAGCAGATCCGTGAGTGCCCGCCGCAGGCGCTGCACGCGCTTGAATTGGTCGGTGCTGGCGCGGGTGCGGCTGGAATACTGGATCTCCTTGTGCCGCGTGACGACCTCAGCCATGTTGCGCGGAAGTTGACCGCGTGCGCTCCAGAGGTCGACCTGGAACGCAAGCATGTCCTGCGGGGCATCTGATTCGATCACCCATTGCAGCGGTGTGTTGGAGACGAGACCGCCGTCCCAATAGTGCTCCCCCTCGATTTCCACTGCGGGGAAGCCCGGCGGCAGCGCGCCGCTTGCCATGATATGCTCGGGCCGGATCGTATGAGTCGTGTTGTCGAAATAGACGAAATTCCCTGTTCGCACGTTGACCGCGCCCGCGCTCAAGCGCGTCGTTCCGTCATTGAGACGATCGAAATCGACCAGGCGCTCCAGCGTGGTCTTGAGCGCACGTGTGTCATAAATGCTGGTGGCATCGTGGGCCCCGCCGAGTTGCAGCCAGGGCGGGATGGGGCGGGCGGAGAAAAATCCGGTTGCGCCGCACGTCGCTGCCAGGCCGGCGCTCATTTGATTGATGAGGTTGCGCGTGTTGTCGCTTTTCGCCCAATCAAGGAAAGGTGTTCCGGATAGGTCCCAGGGCGCCGTTGAAGTGACCTGGGTCCAGAAGTCGCGCAGGCGCTCGACACGGGACTCAGGCGGGTTGCCCGCGATGATGGCGGCGTTGATGGCTCCGATCGAAATGCCGGCGACCCAATCGGGATGAATGCTGGCTTCGGCCAGGGCTTCGTACACGCCCGCCTGATAAGCGCCGAGCGCGCCGCCGCCTTGCAATAGCAGCGCTATGCAATCGAACGGAAGTCGTCGTTGCGCGGAAAAGAGCTCGGATCGAGGCTGGAAGTTCATGGTGCGGTTGCTCTTGAGTTTTGCGATGTGAACACGCGTTTCAGCGCTGGCTTGCGCTCTGCTTTCCGACTTTGGGCGGCTCGAGCATCACTTCTTTCAAGTGGTCCTCGGCGGCGACGACGATCACAAAATTCAGCTTGCCTTCTTGTCTCACGAGACCACCGGCGAGCGCACTGCCGGCCGCAGCTCTCTCGGCGACCTGCACCGCATCCGACATTTCCTGCTTGCTCCATTTCAAGGCAATCATCTTAGCGAGATCCTCCCGATCGAGCTCCTTCAGGGAAGACGACAGCTCCTTGCCCGTGACGCTTCCGGTATTTGCATCGATGGCGTTTTCCCAAACGCTTTCATTTCTCATCGTGCGAACGCGGTAGACGGGTGGGTTGGCAAGCTCAAAGCTGATGTCGGCAGTCTTCGAGCCGTCATGCAGGCGCTCGGCGACCTCCATTGCCCGGCTGAGCGGGACTCGTATGGTGCGGAATTCCGTGAGCACGCGCCGGATCGCGGCGTCCTCGGCTTCGCTTTGCGCCGTCGCGCTCGGCCTGTCCGCGTCTGCGGGATTTTGTGCCACGTCGGCAACGGCGTCGGTCGCCGTGAGCGCGGCGGACCATACAATCAGGGCAAACAAATGCTTCTTCGACATTGGTGAACCTCGTCTAAATTGGTCGATCGCCTACCAAAGGCGAGTGAGGGCGAACGTATCGCTGCAAGAGCTATGGCCTGCCGAGCCGCAGGATCCTGCAGTGCCATGCGGTGTCGCGCGCCGCGCGGCTCGCCGTCGTTTCTCGGCAGAGAGGGGAGAAAAGCTTGTAGGTTATCTCCGGCGAAGCCAATGCAATGGAATTTCGGGAGACGTCCTCGACCGCCGACTGTGCAAGACTGTTGCGCAGTTGTGGGGGCATCGTCACAGGAGAAACCTCGTCTTCATCGGTTTGAACGTCCGAGCCCGTGCTTTGAATCGTATCGGGTGCATGGTCCGGCTGCGAAGTGGCTGCGGCGATCTCCTTGTCGGCGGATGACCGGAGCTGATTGGTATCGATCACGACGCGCTCCGGTCCCTTGAGGCCGGAGTGGACGCGAATTGAAGGCCGCACAGCATCCGGTCCGGCAAAGTGGTCCGGGAGCTGCGCCGGCAGCACCCAGCCGGTCGCCTGAAGCAAGCAGACCAGGGTGCTGCCGACCGTAAGAAAATAGCCGCGCAAGGGAAGGCCGTGATCAGTCGATCGGCTCGCGCGCATGAACTCGAGGGATCGTCGGTTCACGGCACGCGTCGCCTGGCAGCGGAATAATTCAGTCTCATTGTCGGATACTCCAAAGGGCGCGATGCCGGCTCGCGTGCTCGGCATTTGCCACTTCAAAACTTCGGCGATGTTCGGCACGCCAGGACTCCGGATGCCGTCTCACGCGGTGTGCGCGTGATAGTCGATTTCGTCGGGCGCAACGCCTCTGCGCGCCAGTTCGGACTCGATCATGTCGAACATGCATTCGAGCGGCGCGAGCCAGACGTTGACCCAGTAAATGATGCTGTTGCGGGCCATCAGCAGAGCTGGCGTCATGCGAATGTCCTCCGTTCCTGGCCAAGCCTGACGGTACTGAGCCGGCGGACGAGGGTTCGGACCCACGCGACCATCGAGATCGTGATGCCGAGCAGCAGGCTCAGGACCACGAGACACAAAGCGAGGACAACGTTCAGCGACGCCGCGGCGAGCCCCGGTAAGGGGTTTTCACGCATCAACGCGAAGAGAAGAGTTGACATTCTCGACCTCATTAATAAACTATACCGTATATTTTATATAAAACATGCTTCATGGTTGATGTCAAAGGCAAGGGCCTCACAAACGCGTTACGGCGAAGCGAGGCTCCGCTCCGGCGAACCAGAAGCTTCAAGCGGTGAAAGGATTCGACGTGATGAGATTGACGCTGGCGCTGTTCATCGGCGCGGGGGTCGTGGCTGCGAGCTCAGCCGCGTCCGCTCAGGAGAACCGTGGCACTCCGGAGCAGAGAGCGGCCTGTGCGCCCGACGCCTTTCGTCTGTGCAGTGTCTACATTCCCGATCCGTCGGGAGTAGAAGCCTGTCTGCGGCTCAGGAAGTCGGACCTGAGCGAAGCGTGCAAAACAGTGTTCGAGCAGGCGAGCACCGGATCAGACAGGGCCAAATAGAAGCAGCTTCGCAGGGGCGAGATCAGATCCGCGTTGATTGCATCAATCCTTTTGGAAACAGGAGCGACATAATGAGTACCATGTACATACCGGCTTTGGCCGCCTTCGGCGGCTCTGCGTTCGGATCGGTTTCGACCATCGTGAGTGGATGGTTCAGCCGACGACGTAAATTGCGTGAGCGTCATCACGCCCGCTCGTTCTCGAAGCGTGAGCGGCTGTATCGCAGCTTCATCGAGGAAGCATCACGGCTCTACGCCGAGGCCCTGGTCAATGATCAGGCAGAAATTCCGCAGCTCGTCAGTCTCCATACGTTGGTGGGACGAATGCGGATTCTCTCGAGCAACGAGGTTGTTCAGGCCGCCGAGCGCACCGGGCGTCTGATCATCGAAACCTATCTGTCGCCAAATCGCACGTTTGTGGATCTGCCCAACTTCATCGAGGAAATAGATCCATTGCGCGATTTCGGCGAAGCTTGCCGTCGCGAACTCATGAACCGGCCAGCTCCGTGAGAAGCGTGATGCGGGAGCAGATTGACGACCGGACCAGGAATGCGGGCGGGCGCCGCAGGATCGTGCGGGCAGCCAAGGCCCTCTATTGTCAGATCGGTCACAACAAGACCACCGTGGCCGACATCGGCCGGAGCTTGTCGATGTCCTCAGCCAACATCTATCGCTTCTTTCGCTCAAAACAGGCGATCGAGGAGGCTGTCGTAGGTGAATTGCTCGATGAGATCGTGAGCGCGGCAGCCGAGGCGGGGCGCGGCGGCGGGTCGGTGCTGCGGCGCCTGACCGCAATCCTGAAGGCGATTGCCGAGTGTAACGAAGGTCGACCCGCAAGGGACCGGAGACTGCAGGACCTTTTGGCCTCGGCGGTTCAGCAGAATTGGTCCGTCGTCCTCGCCTACGAGGACCAGATCAGGGGGGTGGTCCGGCCAGTGATCGGCACCGGTCAAGAAAACGGGGAGTTGCGGGACGGCAGTCCGATGGCATTGACCTGCTGCCTTCTGGAGGCCCTTGATGTCTACCTCAATCCCTCGCGGACCGGAGTGACGACGCTTCGGCCGAGTTTCGAGGAAATGTTGAGTTTCTGTACGGGTGCGTTGCGCCGCACGCCGTCGGTGCAAGCGCTCGATATGGCATCGCACCTGGAGATAGCGGTGGGCCGCTGACGGATCGGCTCGGGCGGCCCGCGATCAGACGGCAGGCCTGCAACTAGTGGTACCAGTCCGACTCGCACGCCGCCAGGAAGAAGCCGACCCGTTCGCGCACGAAACCGGGAAGCTCCTTCTTCAGGTCTTTCGGCGTTTCGCCGATGAGCGAGCGAAACAGCATCGGCAGCAGGACCAGGTCAAGGAAGATCTGCGCCGTGGCGCGGCTTCGTTTGGCGCTGAACGGTCCCCTTGGTGTACGGGCAAGCTTCTGGGTGGCGTTATCCAGCCACTGCGACACCGCAGCCAGGGAGCGATCGCGCGCGGCGTCGTGGACGTTGCGGCTCAGTTCGGGAAACCGCTGAGATTCGGCGATCGTCGCCCGGACCATGCCCAGCGACTCCTCGATAACCCTATCGACAATGGCGATTCCGAGGCTCATCAACCTGTCCTCGATGGTGCGGCCTTCGGGCGAGAAGCCCTCAAAATCCGTCAGCCCGTCGATGCTGCGAGCCACCACGGCCGCGAACAGTGCTTCTTTGCCGGGGAAATGAGCATAGATGGTCGGCTTGCTCGCGGGAGCAAGTTCGGAAATGTCGTCGATGCTTGCGCTGCGGAAGCCTTTTTCGAGAAACAGTTGCTGGGCTGCATCGAGAATTCGCGCCTGCGCGTCGCCGGCAAGATCCTTGGGCGGTCTGCCTCGCTTCGTCTTCTTCATTCTTGGACCTCCAAAATCACGAATCTGTGTGCGTCGGTTTCCCACTTGACACGGGCCGCAAAGAAAGGCAAGAAAAAGAAAATATACGGTATAGTTTATTAAGTGGAGGCTCGATGGTTGCGGGCCTGGCGAATGCTCCTGCGAGGATCAGGCTCGCATAGGTGGGGCGTTCGAGCCCAATCGTCCGAGCAAAATGAGGAGAGTGTCGTGACTATCTTGAGCCCAGACCCGTCCGGCTTGCCGGAGCGCGTTCTGTTGCGCGAACTGCATCACAGGGTCACCAACGGGGTTGCCTTCGCCATCGATGTTGTCTCCGCCGCCGCCGTTCGGGTCGAGGGGAAGGAAGCCAAAAGCGCACTCAGCGATGTCGTGGAACTGCTGCACGGTTATGCCGACGTGCATCGCGCTCTGGCGATGCCTGCGGGAGATACGCTGATTCACGCCGCCACCTACATTCGCAAATTGGAAGGTGGCATGCGCCGAGCGCTGCTGGACCGGATGAACATTCAACTGGCCTTCGCGACTCACTGCCTCGCGCTTCAGCCGGAGCGCTGCTGGCACCTGGGGCTGATCGTCCATGAACTCGTGATGCACGCGGCTAGGCACGCCTGCTTCGACGGGCGGGCCGGGCAGATCAAGGTCAAGCTGACGCGCGCCGGCGCCCTGGTGAATTGCGTCGTTCTGGACAACGGCTCGCGCCCGGCGCGCGACGTCTCTGACCGCGAACTGCGAACAGCGAGAGATCTTGCCAGGGCTCTCGGCGGCCGGATCGAGCAAGGCTTTGGCGCCGAATTCACCTCGATTGTCCTCTCTTTTCCGCTCAGCGAGCGCGAACTGGGTCCAAACCGGTCAATCGCGACGCGCCAGGCGAGGGCTCCGCGCCGCACGAGAGCTGCCGCTTCAGACAAAGTGGTGTTGACGGCCAGCGCAGCGGCCGATCATCAATGCGGGCCTACCGCTGCGATAGACCCGTTTGCGGGATTGCTGTGCCAGCACGACCGCGAGCTGGTCCTCCCCTGTCGGTCCGCCGATGTCCTTGGCGGGCTGCTGTCGCCTTCCCATCCTGCGGACGCGTCATGACAACCCATTCTTCCAATCCGACCGATCCGCTTCGGACGCTCCCTGCGGCCAAGGCCCTCGTCGCGGCGGCCGTGCTTGCCGGCGTCGCGCTGAGCGGCTGCAACGACCGCGCGTCACAGACGGCCGCGCGCGCCACACTGGTCCGGACCACGATCGTGCAGCCGCGCGACCGGCAAGCCTCTCTCACGCTGACCGGGGAGATCCAGGCGCGCTTTCGTGCCGATCTATCTTTCCGCGTCAGCGGACGCGTGGTTGCCCGTACCGTGGACGTCGGTGCTCACGTCAACAAAGGCGACGTTCTCGCCCGTCTCGATCCGGCGGAGCAACAAGCCGACGTCGATGCCGCGACCGCGGCAGTGGCCTCGGCCGAAGCCCAGCTGCGCGTGGCGAAGGCTACCTTCGAACGTCAGAAAGCGCTCATCGCAAGCGGCTTCACCACCCGGACCGTGTACGACCAGGCCCAGGAAGGTTTACGAACCGCAGAGGGCGTGCTGGAAGCCGCCGAGGCCCAACTGGGCACCTCCAAGGATGCGCTCGGCTATGCCGCCCTGCGCGCTGAAGCCGACGGTGTCATTACCGCTCGAAACCTCGAGGTCGGCCAGGTCGTTCCGGCTGCCCAACCTGTGTTCTCGCTTGCCCAAGATGGGGAGCGGGATGCCGTCTTTGAGGTCTATGAATCCGTATTTCTTGGCGAGACCGATAGCCGCCGCATCACGCTGGCGCTGGTCTCCGATCCCGCCGTGACCGCGACGGGTGAGGTGAGAGAGATCTCACCGGCGATCGACGCGAAGAGCTCCACGATCCGCGTCAAGGTGTCCATCGACAATCCGCCGGCCGCGATGGCGCTGGGCAGCGCCGTCGCCGGAACTGTCAAGACGAAAGCTCAGAAGGACATCACCTTGCCCTGGAGCGCGCTGATGGCCGCAGGCAGGAGGCCTGCCGTCTGGACCGTAGACCCGAAAACGAAGACTGCGTCGCTGAAGTCCGTCACGGTCGGCGCTTATGAAGCCGGTCAGGTGCTGATCAAGGCAGGCCTCGAGCCCGGCGAGCGCGTTGTCGTCGACGGCGGCAAGCTTCTGAGTGTCGGCCAGTCGGTCACTGAGGAGGGAGATCAGTCATGAAGCGACAGGTCATGATGATCGCTGGCACGCTCGCGGCGGCCTCGTTGCTCACCGACTGCCAGCAGGAGATGAACGCGCCGGAGCCCGTGCGCCCCGTGCTCTCAATGGTGGCCAAGCCGAACAGCGGTGACAGTACGGTTGCCGTCGGCGTCGTCGAGCCGCGCTACAAGACCAACCTTGGTTTTCGCGTGCTCGGACGGCTGACTTCGCGCCCGGTCTACGTTGGCGACATCGTCAGCGAAGGACAAATCATCGGGACGATTGATCCCACTGCACTCGATCTCGCCGTTCGCGCGGCCAAAGCTCAACTTGCGAAGGCCGAGGCGCAGTTTGCGACGGCCAAGGCCACGGAGGAGCGGCAACGCACGCTCATCACCAGCGATGCGACCACCAGGCAGACGCTGGATAATGCCGAGCAGGCCCGCGCCGGCGCCGAAGCAAGCGTCGCGCAGGAGCAGGCGAACCTGACCAAAGCCATCGAGCAACTCGGCTATGCCCAGATCAAGGCCGACTTCGGCGGTGTCGTCACCGCCGTCGGCGCGGAAGTCGGCCAGGTGATCTCGCCCGGTCAAACCGTAGTGACGGTCGCGCGGCCGGACATTCGCGAGGCGGTCGTCGATATCGGGGAAGACCTACCAGTGCCGCTCGAAGTCGGTCTCCCGTTCACCGTCAGCCTGCAGCTCCTTCCCGCGGTTCAGGTCGAAGGCGGCATCCGCGAAATCGCACCGCAGGCCGATGCGGTGACGCGGCTGCGACGTGTCCGGATTGCGCTCGACAACCCGCCCGAAAGCTTCCGTCTTGGCGCGACCGTCACGGCAAAGCTCGGGAAGGACCAGAGCAAGGTCTTGCGCCTACCCGCATCAGCGGTGCTCGCCCGGGACGGCGCAGATTTCGTCTGGGTGGTCGATCAGTCCGCCGGCACCGTCTCGCTGCAGAAGATCGATGGTGTCGCCGAACAGGCGGGCATCCGCGTCACCGGCGGACTTGCCGCCGGCGCCCGCGTCGTCATCGCCGGAGTCCACAGCCTCAAGCCCGGACAACACGTCCGTATCGAACAGGATCAAGAGCCATGAAGTCGTTCAACCTTTCGGACTGGGCGCTCGGCCATCGTTCGCTCGTCTGGTATTTCATGATCGCCTTCATGGCGGCCGGCCTGTTTGCCTATCTCCAGCTGGGACGACAGGAGGATCCTGACTTCACCATCAAGACCATGGTGATCCAGGCGCAGTGGCCGGGCGCCTCGCCCGAGGAGATGACGCGTCAGGTCACCGACCGGATCGAGAAGAAGCTGGAGGAACTGGAATCGCTCGACTACACCAAGAGTGTAACGGTCGCGGGTCAGGCCACCGTCTTCGTCTACTTGCGCGATTCGACTAAGGCGGCCGACGTCAAGCCGACCTGGGTGCGCGTCCGAAACATGATCGCAGACATCAGGGGCGATTTCCCACAAGGCGTGATCGGGCCCGGTTTCAACGACCGCTTCGGTGACGTCTTCGGCAACGTCTATGCCTTCACCAGCGACGGCTTGAGCCAGCGACAGCTCCGCGATCAGGTCGAGGATGTCAGGGCCAAGGTGCTGACGGTGCCCGATGTCGGCAAGGTCGACATTCTCGGCGCACAGGACGAGGTGATTTATCTGGAATTTTCTACCCGCAAGATCGCAGCGCTCGGTCTCGACGTCCACGCCATCATGAATTCGCTCCAGGGCCAGAACGCGGTGGCGCCCTCCGGCGTGTTCCAGGAGGGGCCGGAGCGGATCAGCGTCCGCGTCAACGGCCAGTTCACCTCGGAGGCGAGCCTGAAGGCGGTCAATCTGCGCATCAACGACCGCTTCTTCCCGCTGACCGATGTCGCGACCATCACGCGCGGCTATGCCGATCCGCCGTCAACCCTGTTTCGGTACAACGGTCAGCCCGCCATCGCCCTCGCGATCGGCATGAAATCCGGCGCCAACCTGCTGCAGTTCGGCGAGGCGCTGAAGGAGGAGATGACGAAGATCATCGCCGACCTGCCGATCGGCGTCGGCGTCCACCTGGTTGCCGACCAGCCCGTCGTGGTCGAACATGCCGTCTCGGGCTTCACCGAAGCCCTGTTCGAGGCCGTGATCATCGTGCTCGGCATCAGCTTTCTGAGCCTGGGCATGCGAGCCGGTCTCGTGGTCGCCATCGCCATTCCGCTCGTGCTCGCGATCACCTTCGTCGTGATGGCCTATTGCGGCATCTCGCTGCAGCGCATTTCGCTGGGCGCCTTGATCATCGCGCTTGGCCTCTTGGTCGACGACGCCATGATCGCGGTCGAGATGATGGTGGCGCGGCTCGAGATCGGCGATCCCCTCGAAAAGGCGGCAACCCACGTCTATACGTCGACCGCGTTCCCGATGCTGACGGGAACGCTTGTCACGGTTGCTGGCTTCATCCCGATCGGGCTCAACAGCAGCAATGCCGGCGAGTTCACGTTCACGCTGTTCGTCGTGATCGCGGTGTCGCTGATCGTCTCCTGGATCGTGGCCGTCTTGTTCACGCCGTTGCTCGGCGTCACCATTCTGCGAGCGAAGATGAAGGGACACCACGAGCAAAAGGGGCGCGTCGCGCAGATGTTCGCGCGCCTGCTGCTGTTCTGCATGCATCACCGTTGGAGCACCGTCGCTGTCACGGCCGGGGCCTTCCTGCTCGCCCTGTTCGGCTTGCAGTTCGTGCAGCAGCAGTTCTTCCCCTCGTCCGACCGTGCCGAACTCGTGATCGACTGGAACCTGCCACAGAACGCTTCGATCACCGAGACCAATACCCAGATGGCGCGCTTCGAGCGCGAGCAGTTGCAGGGCAATGACTCCATCGAGCACTGGTCCACCTATGTCGGCACCGGCGCGCCGCGCTTCGTTCTGTCGTTCGACCTGCAGACCGCCAACACCTGGTTCGGTCAGCAGGTGATCGTGACCAAGGGCGGCATCGCCGCGCGCGACAAGCTCAAGTCGCAGTTCGAGGACTATTTGAGGAAGACGTTCCCGGGCACCGACACCTACGTCAAGCTGCTCGAGGTCGGCCCTCCCGTGGGACGCCCGGTGCAGTACCGCCTGAGCGGCCCCGACATCGCCGAGGTACGCAACCTCGCGCAGAAGCTCGCAGGCGTCATCCGCAGCAATCCTGACCTCGGCAATGTGGTGTTCGACTGGATGGAGCCGGCGCGCGTCGTCAAGGTCGACGTGCTCCAGGACAAGGCGCGCCAGCTCGGCGTGACCTCGGAAGATATCGCCACCACCCTGAACTCGGTGCTTCAGGGCTCGCCGGTCACGCAGGTGCGTGACAGCATTTATCTCGTCAACGTCACGGGACGAGCGACCGCGCCGGAGCGCGCTTCGATTGATACGCTGCGCGACCTGCAGATGACTGGGCTCGGCGGCCAATCGGTGCCGCTCGGCGCGGTCGCCAATCTGCGCTACGAGCTGGAGCAGCCCACGATCTGGCGCCGCGCCAGGATCCCGACGATTACTCTCAAGGCCGCCGTGGTCGGCAACGTTCAGCCGAAGACGGTCGTCGACCAGCTCGCGCCGAAGGTGGCGGAATTTACCAAGCAGCTGCCCGCGGGCTACTCGATCAAGATCGGCGGCTCGGTGGAGGAGAGTGCCAAGAGCCAGGGGCCGATCGTCGCGGTCGTACCCTTGATGCTGTTCATCATGGCGACCGTGCTGATGGTGCAGCTGCAGAGCTTTTCGCGCCTGTTTCTGGTGTTCGCTGTCGCCCCGCTCGCGCTGATCGGCGTTGTCATGGCCATGCTGCCAAGCGGCGCGCCGCTGGGCTTCGTGGCCATCCTCGGCGTGCTGGCTCTCATCGGCATCCTGGTCCGGAACTCCGTGATCCTGATCGTGCAAATCGAGGATCTCAAGAAGGAGGGCAGGCCCGCCTGGGATGCCGTGGTGGAAGCAACCGAGCACCGCATGCGACCAATCTTGTTGACCGCGGCCGCCGCAAGTCTCGCGTTGATCCCAATCGCACGCGAAATTTTCTGGGGGCCGATGGCCTATGCCATGATGGGTGGGATCATCGTCGGTACGCTGCTGACGCTGCTGTTTCTGCCGGCGCTGTATGTGGCGTGGTTTAGAATTCATCCTGATCACAGCGATCAACTGCATGGAGCCGATGCTCCGGTGCACGAAATCGCCGCGCCCGGGCGAAGCTCCCCGCGCGATGCGTCAGCGCCGACCCTTGAGCCGCAATTCTAGCAAGGGAGACGCTATGTCCCGAAAGAAACCGTTGACGCTGGCTGCGACGTTCGCAGCGATTTCGCAGGTGCCAGGTGCGGCGTTTGCGCAATTCCCGCCGCCTCGTGCTGCGGATACGATGCCAATAGCACCTGTTGCTACGCCCCACAGCGCTACCGGCGCGTCCTCATCTCCGATTAGCTCCCGCTCATCCTCCCGAGTATGCTCATGGATATCGTAGGCGCCCTGGCTTGGCTGGTTCGTGTGACGAAAACCGGCTCGATTTCAGCAGTGGCACGCAGGATCTTTTCCCTCGATCAGTATTTGGGCGTCCGTCCTCTGTGTCGAACTGCGTAGCTCGGTCTATGTTGGTTCCTAAGTCCCACTCCCGATGGTGCCGGTCTTCCAACGTGCTCGCGCAGAGGAATTTTCAATTCTGCGCGTAGCTGAATTGGTGGGTTTTGGTCTATGAAGGTCGAAAATGCTTTATCTTTCAACGGGGATTGACTGACACTCTCTCCGTCACATCATTCGGCCGACAGCGACTCGCCCGATATCGTCCAGCTTTCTCCTGTCAAAGATCGCTATCCGCAAGGTCTTGAAAGGGGTGTAATCGTCGGGCTTCGCGCCGATCCAGATGCCGGGAAGCATCATCGGCAACCGCTCGCCATGCAGCGACGTCGCCTGCAGGATGAGGTTTTCCGGGGTCAATGCCCCCGTAAAATCAGGCTGATCTGCACACCGAGGATCTCTGGTGTAGCCACATGCCGCTCGTCGTCAGATTGCGGCTGTCGCTGCCACGATGGTGTCGCGCAGCCAGCGATGGGCCGGCACGTCGTCGAACCGGCGGTGCCACATCATGACGCTGCGCAGCCTGGGAGTGTCGAATGGAAGCTCGTGGATCTCGATGGCATGGGCCCGACGAAACTCCTGCGCGAGCTTGCGCCCGAGGATGGCGATCAAGTTGGATTGGACCAGAACAGCACCAGCGGACAGATAGGGCACGTCAAGTGCAACGGTGCGGGTCCCCTTCTGCGTCAATGCCTGATCGATGAACTCCAGATCCTCGCCACTTGAGCTGATCGCAAGATGGGGCGTTGCCGCGAGGGCCTCGACCGTCAGCTTCTTCCGTAGCGCGGGGTGGCCGCCTCTCAAAGCCGCGACATAGCGATCATCGATCAATAGCCGCGAGGCAAATCGCTCGCCGGCCGCTTCCCTCGCGGCGATCGCGAGATCGAGTTCGCCGCGATCGAGCCGATCGGCAAGATTGAGCGTGCCGCTCGGGACCAACGACAACCGCACTTTCGGCGCCTGGGCGCGGACGGCGGCCACGATAGGGCCCACCGCGACGACTGCGGCATAATTGTTGACCGCGATGGCAAAGCGCCGGTCGGCCGTGGACGGCTCGAAGCTGTCGCCTTCCACTGCGAGCTGGAGCTCGTTGAGCGCTTTTCGGACCGGTAGCGCAAGCTGCTCGGCCCGCGGCGTCGGCATCATTCCCGACGGCGTGCGGACGAACAATTTATCCTTCAGCGCGTGTCGAAGCCTGTTCAGCGCGTGGCTGACTGCGGGTTGGCTGATCGAAAGCGCATCGGCCGCCCGCACGACGCTTCTCTCACGCAGTACGGCGTCAAATACCAGCAGCAGATTGAGATCGAGATTGCGAAGTCTCATGGCGGACTAGATGCACAACGTGAATTGAGAGATAAAGGCAATTCATTTGAATAATAGGCTGAGGAACGCCAGTTTCCCAGCATGTTCTTCGTCAGTCACACCGCGACGCCCTCGGCGCGGCCCAATGCAAGGATCATGGTCGTGCTGATTGCCGGCCCGGAACCGTCGACCCTAGCGCCGGAAGATCTGGCGCCCTGGCGGCAGCTAATCCCCTCCGCAATGTGGGCTCTCATCGGCCTGACCCAGGTCAACCGGACCACGATTCTCGACAATATCGCCGCGCTGATGAAGCGAAGGGCGGCCAACCCCCGGCGGTTGATTCTCCTCGGTTGTGGCGAAACCGGGCGTCGAGCGTTCGAGCTCGTCGCCCAAGGTACGATCGACTGCGCAGGGATCGTCGCGATCGACATACCCTGCCACCCGCTCTCGTTCGCCATCGTTCCAACGCCTACGGCTATCCGCCTCGTCGTGCATCACCACGGCTCGGGGCGGGCCGGAGATGGCCTCGTCGAACAATTGCAGCGCGCGAACATTGACGTTCGCGTCATCGGACTTGGTGCTGTCGCCAACAAATCAGCGACAATCGCGAGCGCTGCGGAAGCCTTTGTGCTGGAGCTGGCCGCGATGGTCGGTCGTCACAGCGGACACGGAGCTTGAAGATGATGATGCCAAGACCTCTGAAGATGGCGGGTGCAGCTCTTCTAGTCACCGCGGCGGCCGGCTTTGGCGGATATATCTGGCTGGGCTCGGCGAAAAGCGCCGCGTCCCGTGGCGAGGCCTCCCGCACGCCTGTCCCCATACAGGCCGCTATCCCGGTGACAGCCGCAGGCGTCGCGCAAGGTGATGCGCCCATCGTTGTGGAAGGTCTTGGCACAGTCAGCCCGCTCAACACCGCGACCATTCGTACTCAGGTGCAGGGCACTCTCGAAAGCGTCGACTTTGTCGAGGGACAGGAGGTGAAACGTGGCCAGGTGCTGGCCCGCATCGATCAGCGCGTCTACGAGGCGCAGGTGGACCAGGCGGACGCGGCGCTCGCTCGCGACCAGGCAAGCCTGAAAAATGCGAAGGCAAACCTAGCGCGGACACGACCGCTTGCGGACCGTGGCTTTGCCACCCAGCAAGCGCTGGATACGCAGAATTCGCAGGTGGCGCAGGGCGAGGGTACCATTCAGCTCGACCAGGCAGCGCTCGAGGCGGCGCAAACGCAGTTGAGCTTCACCACGATCACCGCGCCATTGGATGGCGTTACCGGCATCCGCCGAATCGATCCAGGCAATATCGTCCAGCCCAGTGATCCCAACGGTCTCGTCGTGCTGACCCAGCTGCAGCCGATCGCAGTAATCTTCACCTTGCCATCCACCGAGATCCCCGATGTGCAGAAGGCGATTGCGGCGGGAGACGTCGCGGTCGACGCCTATGATGCTTCGAACCGCCGCCGGCTCGATCATGGCAGCCTGATGCTGATCGACAATCAGGTGGACAGCTCGACCGGCACGGTGCGGCTCAAGGCCTCCTTTCCCAATGCCGCCCGGACTCTCTGGCCCGGCGCGTTCGTCAACATCCATCTGACCATCGCGGTCCGCAAGAATGCGCTGACCGTGCCACTGACGGCGGTCCAGCAGGGCCCGAACGGCGCCTTTGTGTACGTGATCGGGCCCGACCACAAGGTAACTGTGCACCAGGTCGTAGCGGGGCAATCGCGTGCCGGCAAGGTGCTGATCGAGCAGGGGCTGTCACCGAACGAGACCGTGGTGACCGCAGGTCAATACCGGCTCAGCGCGGGAACGACGGTCGAACTCGTTCCGGACAGCCAGAGCCGCCGGGTTCAGAACGCCACCACCGCAAGTGCAGGGATGCTGCCATGAACGTTTCAGCAGGGTTTATTCGCAAACCCGTCGCGACCGCTTTTCTCACCATTGGGATTACCCTGATCGGGTTGGTTGCCTTCTTTCAACTGCCGATCTCGGCGTTGCCGACGGTGGATACGCCCACGATCCAAGTGACCGCGCAGTTGCCGGGCGCCGATCCGCAGACCATGGGCTCCTCGGTTGCAACGCCCTTAGAGCGGCAATTCGGCCAGATTGCAGGGCTGACCGTCATGAGCTCGAGCAGCGGGCTCGGCAATACGCAGATCACCCTGCAATTTGCGCTGAACCGCAGCGTCGATGCCGCCGCACAGGACGTGCAGACGGCGATCAATGCGGCCTCAGGCCAGTTGCCGAAGAACATGCCGTCACCGCCGATCTTCCGGAAGATCAACCCAGCCGATGTCCCGGTGCTTTTGATCGCATTGACGTCGGACACCCAGCCGCTCACCAAGGTCAACGACTATGCCGACAGCATTTTGGGGCAAAAACTCTCCCAGGTGCCGGGCGTGTCGCTGGTCACAATCGGCGGCGCGCAGAAGCCGTCGATCCGGGTACAGGTCAACCCGGCGAAGCTCGCGGCGGCGGGGCTCGATCTCGAACAGCTCCGTGCAACGCTGGGCGTCGCGACCGTCAACCAGCCGAAGGGCGCGCTCTACGGGGCGCAGCAATCCTTCACGCTGGCCACTAACGACCAGATCCTGACCGCCAAGGGCTATGACGACCTCATCATCGCCTATCGGCATGGCGCGCCGCTGAGGCTTCGCGACGTCGGCCAGGCGATCGTCGCCGCCGAGGACATTACGCTGCATGGCTGGTTCAACGACAAGCCGGCCGTCGTCCTTGCGATTCAGCGGCAGCCCGGCGCCAACGTAATCGCCACCGTCGACCGGATCAAGCAGCTGCTTCCGCAGCTGATCTCAGGCCTGCCGTCTGACATCAAGGTCGAGATTGCCTCCGACCGCACCCAGACCATCCGCGCGAGCGTGGCGGACGTGCAGTTCACATTGGTGCTGACGATCGCTTTGGTCGTAGGCGTGATCTTCCTGTTCCTGCGCAACGTCCGAGCGACCCTGATCCCCGGCATCTCCGTGCCGATCTCCCTGATCGGCACCTTCGGGGTGATGTATCTGTTCAACTACAGCCTCGACAACCTGTCGCTGATGGGACTGTCGATCGCGGTCGGTTTCGTGGTCGACGACGCCATCGTGATGATCGAGAACATTTCGCGGCATATCGAGGAAGGCTTGCCGCCATTTGAGGCGGCGTTGAAAGGGGCTGGCGAGATCGGCTTCACCATCATGTCGATCTCGGTGTCGCTGGTGGCGGTGTTCATTCCGCTGCTCTTGATGAGGGGCGTCATCGGACGCATGTTCCAGGAATTCGCCGTCACGGTGTGCGTCGCGATCGCGGTATCCGTTATCGTCTCGGTGACGCTGACACCAATGATGTGCGCCTACCTTCTCGACTCAGGGCACGGCGCGAACCCGGGAGCGCTGTTGCGCGGCCTTGAGCGGGGCTTTGTCGCGATCCAGGCCGGCTACGAAGCCGTGCTCCGGCTCACGCTGCGGTTCAAGCCGCTAACCATGGCGGTGTTGCTCGCAAGCGTAGGAGTCACAGGTGTGCTGTTCGCGGGCATTCCGAAAGGGTTCTTCCCTCAGCAGGACACCGGCATGATCGCCGGCATCACGGAGGCGTCCGCCGATGTCTCGCCGAGCCAAATGGCGGAGCTGCAGCGTCATGTCATCGACATCATCGCAAAAGACCCTTCGGTCGCCAATGCAACCGGCTATATCGGGCCGGGCGGCCCGACCGTCACCGAGAACAACGGTCGCCTGTTCGTGCTGCTCAAGCCGCGCGCGCAGCGGCAGTACTCGTCCGACCAGGTGATCCGTCAGCTCGATGCCAAGCTGCAGACGCAAAAGGGCATTCAGGTGTTCATGCAGTCCACGCAGGACATCAACCTTGCGAGCCGGCTATCGAAGACGCAGTATCAGTTCACGCTGACGGATGTGAATCAGGACGAGCTCAACAGCTGGTCCGACAAGCTGTTCAATAAGCTCAAGACGCTGCCGGAACTGGCCGACGTCGCGACCGACCAGGCCAATGCCGCCCGCCAGCTCAAGCTGAATATCGACCGCGACGCCGCGTCTCGGTTGGGCATCGATCCCGCGGCGGTCGACAATGCGCTCTATGATGCGTTCGGTCAGCGCCACGTCGCCCAGATCTTCACGACGCTCAACACCTACTATGTCATCCTGGAAGCCGATCCTTCGTTCCAGCTTGGGCCCTATGCGTTGAACCGCATTTATGTCAGCTCCTCCAACGGGTCTATGGTGCCGCTGAGCCAGTTCACCTCGATCGAATACGGTGTTGCACCGCTCTCAGTGAACCACCAGAGCCAGTTTCCGTCGGTGACATTGAGCTTCAACCTCGCGCCCGGGACGGCGGTGGGTACGGCGGTAGCTGCCGTGCAGAAAGCCACGGCCGACTTGCACATGCCTTCGACAGTCGCGACCAGCTTCCAGGGCAATGCCCAGGCATTCCAATCCTCGCTGTCTTCTACGCCGATCCTCATCGTTGCCGCCGTGATCGCCGTCTACCTCATCCTGGGCATGCTGTATGAAAGCGCTATTCACCCGGTCACCATTCTGTCGACGCTGCCGTCCGCAGGGCTGGGCGCTCTGCTGACGCTCTGGGCGTTCGGCTTCGGTCTCGACGTGATTGGGTTGATCGGGATTATCCTGCTGATCGGCATCGTGCAGAAGAACGGCATTATGCTGATCGATTTCGCGCTCGAAGCCGAGCGCAACAGAGGGCTAACGGCCGAGCAATCGGCATACGAAGCCTGCCGCATCCGGTTTCGTCCAATCCTCATGACGACGATGTGCGCGATGCTCGGCGGCGTGCCGTTGATGATCGGCACCGGCACCGGCGCAGAGCTACGCCAGCCGCTAGGATACGCCATAGTCGGTGGCCTGATTGTATCTCAGCTGATGACGCTGTTCACCACGCCGGTTGTCTACATCTACCTCGATGGGATGAGCCGGTGGTTTGCCGGCCTGCGTGCGAAGGTTTGGCCCTCGCGAGGCGACCACGGAGCCGGCGCCGCGGAGACGGTTTCGTAAACGCTGCAGGAGATATTCGAGTGCCCTAGACATGCTCGGGTCAGCTGCGTCGCTTTGACAACTCTGCGCACGTTCTGGCTCGCCCAGGCGCTGGTGACCGCGTCGGGCGACATCGACGGACAGGCGCTGCTTCGCGGGATCGATCTGAGCCCTTGGGCCGCGGCAGCGGCCATTTTTTGGTGTGCCGAGCATGTTCGACAGCTTGGAGGTGGAAGTCCTTTACCCAGCCTGATGGCGGCGAAGGGTTAGCGAAGCGCAAGGGCGTCATCGCGAGGTGGGGTCTGAAGGAAGCGTGGAGCAAACCTGCGGCCCGATGGACAAAAACCGGATAACGAGGCCTACCCAACTGGACGAGCGAGCCAATGATCGCAAAGTCCACAGTCATCAAGGGTTGGGGTGGTAAATCCGGCGGGCGTGCAGGGAAGGCGGTCGAACTTACCTCGGGAGATCTTCGGCGTGTCCGGGCGACCGGACTGAGCGGGCCGCAAGGTCCGTGATCGCGACGGAGAAGTCAGCAGACGGCATAGTGTGCGCTGGGCAGCGCATGAGTCAGGAGGGTTCAAGTCCCTCCGGCGCTCGAATGAGGGGCGCCGTATC
>NZ_JAUMTJ010000096.1:0-20825 GCF_032654765.1 Bradyrhizobium sp. 33ap4
GGATACGGCGCCCCTCATTCGAGCGCCGGAGGGACTTGAACCCTCCTGACTCATGCGCTGCCCAGCGCACACTATGCGGACATCCGACTTCTCGTCGACGGTGACGCTGGGCTTACGGCATTCAGCCTTCCCCAGCCCACCCGAAGGTTGTCCCCCCTCGGGCGACGACGAGATCTCCCAGTTCCTGTGCGAAGGATTTCCCCGCATGCTCAGGGTCTCCGACCGCGTGGAGCCGTCGGGTGGCTTGCGATACATGCCACCCAACGTGTTGCCTTCCGCATTGCATAACTGCGTCGGCGCTCCAGACTTCCGATTTCGCGGCTCAATGGCTGGCCTGCGGCTTCCCCTGTCAACGCTTCGAAGTCGCCCTCACGGACGCCACCGCATGACTCGGGGTCAGGGTGGGTCGCTACTCCTTTCCTGTATTGAACTTTCATCGACTATCCTTCGCCAGTTTCACTGGCACACTACGCATCCGACGAGGCCGTCTTGCGTGACGAGTGGTAATTCGCGAAGCGTGTGACCTTAAGTCTAGCTTTAAGGTCATCAGGCGATGCGGGTCGAGGTTTTGGGCGGGCTGGAGCGACGGCGGCGCTGGTCGCAGGACGACAAGGCGCGGATTGTCGAGGAGACATTGGCGCCGGGCGCGAAGGTGACTGAGGTTGCGCGTCGCAACGGAGTAGCGGCCAGCCTGTGTTTACCTGGCGTCGACAAGCACGGACATCGGAACAAGTTGTACCATCTTTTACGCCGGTGCAGATCGCCGCCGTAGCGGCATCGGCTGAGGAAACTCCGAAGCTTTTGCCTACGGTTGATGGCCGAGTTCGCTCCGTGGCAGCCGCGCGTACTGGATTGATAGAGATCGATCTCGGCAACCGACGGTGCATCCGGGTGGATGCGCACGTCGATCCGGAGGCGTTGGCGCGGGTCCTCGATGTGCTTGGACGCCGATGATTGCGATACCGGGGAATGTGCGAGTGTGGCTCGCGACAGGCTACACGGATATGCGCAGGGGCTTTCCGTCGCTGGCACTCCAAGTGCAGGAGGTGCTGCACAAAGACCCGCTCAGCGGTCATCTGTTCGTCTTCCGCGGTCGCCGCAGCGATCTTGTGAAGGCGATCTGGCACGATGGCCAGGGAGCCTGCCTGTTCACAAAAAGACTCGAGAGAGGAAAGTTCATCTGGCCATCGGTTACCGGAGAATCGGTAACGATCTCGCCGGCGCAGTTGAGCTATCTGCTGTCCGGGATCGATTGGCGTAACCCTCAAGAAACCCATCGGCCGACGCGGGTCGGATAGCCGCTTTTACGGTTTGAATCTGCTGCTTGATCTGATTCAATGGCTTCATGATATCGAAGCCGGACGATCTTCCATCGGACCTCGTCAGTGCCCTGGCGGCGCTGCAGGCCGAGCGTGAGGCACGGCTGCGAGCTGAGGCGGTGGCTGCCAACTGGCCGGCGCAAGCCGCGAATGCGCAGGCGCAACTGTCGGATACCGCGGCGCTAATCGCGCATCTCGAGTTGCGCATCGAGACGCTGAAACGCGAACTGTACGGGCAACGCTCCGAACGCACGGCACGGCTGCTCGAGCAGCTGGAGCTGGAAGAGCTCGTCACCACAGCGAGCGAGGATGAGCTTGCCGCGCAGGCCGCAGCGGCGAAGACCCAGAACGTCCGCCCCTTCATGCGCAAGCGGCCGGTGCGCAAGCCGTGGCCGGACGACATCGAACGCGAGCGCGTCATGCTGTCCGCGCTTGCCGAAGAGATAGCCTTTGTAGGGCGGGATGAGGTTGGCATGCAGGATAGCCTTCATGCGTCCTTTAATCCGGATGATCTGCGCCCAGACGCCAGCGCGCTCGGCCATCTGGCGCCGGAGGCTGTAGGTGTCCTCGTCAGCAACCCAGACCTCCGGCAAGAAGCCGGCAGCATGCAACTTTGCCAGGGTCCCAGCATCGACCTTGTCCGTTTTGACTCGCGCATAGGCGGTCGCCCGACCGAGCCTCGGATTGGCGACCGCGACGCGCTTAACGTGCGGGCGCAGAAGACGTTCGACCGCCGCGCTGTTGCCAGTCACCTCGATGACCACCTCATCCTCGAGGCTGAGTGTCTTGGCGAAGGCGACGAGCCGATCGCGGACGAGCTCTACGCGGAGCTGTCGGATTATTGTTCCGTCCTCCAGGATCGCCACCTGGGCGAACGATCGGTGGATGTCCATGCCAACGATTTGCATGCTTGGTTCTCCTTTATCTCAGGAGCCAGTGGCTTGCACGACATCTACCGATCCGCGCTCGCAGCGCAGCCGGGCAAGTCGTGGGGGGCGGCCAAGTAACAAAGCGAGCTCACAGCTCATGGTCATGGCGGCCTGCCACCGTTTCGTGCTCCAGCGCCCCTATCCCGGCTTCGACAGACTAATCCGGACGACCAGTCCTCTCCACCGGGTTTGAGCGCTAAAAACATCATGCCCTTTAACAATTGCGCTGAGCGCGCATTGAGAGGCATCGCCTTGGGAAGGCGCAACTGGACCTTCGCTGGTAGCCAGCGTGGCGCCGACCGTGCCGCCATCATGCTGACGATGATCACGACCTGTCGCCTCAACGACGTCGATCCCAAGGCCTGGCTCGCCGAGGTCCTCGCCCGGATCGCCGATCTTCCCGCGTCGCGCCTGCACGAACTGCTGCCCTGGGAATGGAAGCTCTTGCGCCAGGCCGATAAGCCTGCCGGTCAGCAGGCCGCCTGACCATCACCCAACCGATCATAGAGCTCACTGTGCCCGCGCGCATGCGTCAATCAGGCGGTCTTCGTCGTATGCGTACTTGGGCGCTACGCAGCGGTTGAAGAACCCGGTGCGGCGTGCTGATCGATACCGTCACCGGCGCAGGTGTGATCTCGACAGGAACAAGAGCCGGCACGGTATCCCTGCTCAGCCGGCCTTCGCGCGTCTGACGCCACGTGAATCGCAGACATCGCGTTGCGCCCCGCCGTTACCGACACCAATCGTGGCCCGCGATAACTCTCGGGCAATCCGCTGCTTCTCTTTGAATGCCCAATGGCGCCGAGCGCCCTTCGACAACTTCCAGCCGAGAGACCCTCGGCATGGGCGTATGGTCTCGCAAGACCGTATGTCGCCTCCGCCAATGAGGTGGTGGCCCTACACTGCGCGTCTGAGGGTTGCTCGGGCGAACCGAGCCGATCCTCAGCACGATAGGCGAGCCGTGGCAGATTATACGGAAGCACTGTCGGAATCGACGTAGCCAGGCTGAGAAAACGCATCGCGATTGTGGAGGCCGGCGGGAGGGAACGGTTCGCTTCTTCGGCGAGGTCGACGCTTCGGCAACCAACATGCGTCCCATCATAGCGCGGATCGTCAACCAATTTGACCGCGTGCATTTCTGCTACGAAGGAGGTCCGACCGGCTATGGCCTTTATAGTCTGATTCGATCGCTCGGCAACGTATGCACGGTGGTGGCGCCATTTGATTCCAAGGAGGCCGGGCGACCGGGTGAAGACAAATCGCCGCGACGCCGTTTCTCTCGCCCGGCTGCTACGCGCCGGCTAGGCGCAGACATAGAAGCTCACATCGCCTCACAAACTCAGCAGCCGCCAGACGGGTCTCCTTGCCGCTTACGTTCACTTGAGACGAGCTAGATGAATTAACATAAAATGCCAGCTCTCGTTCCCGAGTCGTCGAGACGGAGCCAACCGCGTCAATGCTGACCCGTTGCTACTAGACGTTGGCCCCCGCGTCTGCTCGAAGCGGATGCGGAAGCGCTGACTGGTGGGAAGTTGGGAAACTAATCGTGCACATCGATGCAGATTTTGAGCCGGAACGTACCAAGCGGACTTATGACAGCAATCTTGCCCGGGGGCCATTGGATGAGCGAGGCGAAAGTCCGACATACCGATCAACTGGCGTCGATTACCCTTGAAGATGAAGGCGCAGCTTGCGAGGCCTCAACATCGAAAGCTGCATTCAAGTGGGCACCGGAACCGAATACGGCTAGGTGGTGTGGACTTTAAGGATTCCCTTTTGAGAGCAATTCAGATTCAAGGCTTCTTTTGGCAGGCGGCCTTGGGGGGTGATGGCGTTTGGTGTTGAGCGACGCGGCCCGGGAGCGCATGGCGCCGCTCGTTATAGGCCGGCCTGACCAGAAAGGTTCGACCGGACGCGACAACCGGATGTTCGTGGAGGGTGAGCTGTGGATCCTACGCACGGGCCTGGCGTGATCTTCCGGAGGCGTTTGGAGATTGGAACAGCGTGTTTCTGCGCTTTGGTCGATGGAGCATCAAGGGTGTGTGGTGGCGGATCTTCGAAGCGATGTCCGACGATCCGGATTTCGAGTATCTGATCGTCGATTCCACCATCGTCCGGGCGCATCAGCACGCCGCCGGGGCGAAAAAGGGAGGTCTGAAGTTCAAGCCATCGGGCGCTCCCGCGGTGGCTTGAGCACCAAGATACATATGGCCGTTCGCGGTTTGGGATGTCCGGTGCGGTTCACGCTCACCGCGGGCAAGAACGGCGATGCACCACAAGCCGCCACATCGATCGAGGGATTGCCCGCCGAGGCCGTCATGGCCGATACGGCCTATGACGCGGATCACTTGCGCCAGGCCATCGCAGCCAAGGGCGCGCTCGCCGTCATCTCCAACAACCCGTCGCGCGCCCTCACCTCGACAAACATCTCTGTGCCCAGCACCATCTCGTCGAATGCCGCTTCAGTAAGCTCAAGCAGTTCCGTCGCGTCACAACCCGCTTCGAAAAAACCGCCCGAAACTACCGAGCCGTCGTCACTCTCGCTGCCATCGTCCTATGGATGCGATAACTGACCACGCTCACCTAGCGCTCAAGTGAGCTGGACATTTATCCACAAATGACAGTCATTAGGATAGAAAAGGCTGTCGAAGGTGGCGATCGCTCACTTGCAGTTTTTCGTCCACAGTAGGCCCTCGCACCATATCTGTTCAACGCGTCCCCAACGACAAGCCGAGGCAACGTCCGGAAAAAAACCACGACCGTGGAGGTTCGCACTCGTGTTACAAAGCAGGGGAATTCCCGTGAGTTGTTCGTATTCGACAAGGAGCTCGGCGACTTTGTGCTTAGAGTTTCTGGAGATGGTCTGCAATCGCGCCGTTCCGTCGAGATGTACAACGGCGGGGATTTTATTCTGCCATTCCGCACGTGTCTGGTGATCGAACAGCATGTAGGGATCCGCCGTTCCAGGGCTGAAAATATCCGGCGCACGATCCTCTAGGCATATGGGCGCCACTGGTCGAAAGTTTTCGCGAAGTTTGATGGCGTTGAGATGATCCTTCATTCCCGCCGATGTCGCGGCTGCGAGAATACTTCTCCCACCCAAAGCCCGTGGTCCGAGCTCTGCGCGGCCGGTGAGAAAAACCACGGGCCTGTTGCTCGCGAGAATCGCGGCAAGTTCACGCGTGCTGCATGGCACAGCCTCCCATTCAGACGGTACGTCACTGTTTTTTAGGGTTGGGCCACTATAGACCGACCATTCTAGCGGAACGAAACCTTTCTCCGCCGCCAGCATAGAACAAGCGGCCCCGACTGCCGAGCCACTATCATTAGGAAAGGGCGGCACCCAGACTGCATCGAACAAGCCGGACGCCCGTAGTGCACTGTTCCACTTGATGTTGAGGCCGCCGCCGCCCGCTATACACAAATTCCGCGGTTCCCGAACACCTGAATGCCCCCGCACAGCCATCTCCATTCCGCTGACGAGGAGGCGTTCGAGGAAAGCATGGAATGAGGCGAGCACATCCTCAGGCGCCTTGGTTTTCAATCGCAGCTCACTGGCATCGAAGAATTCGTGCACAATCTCAAGCAGAGCGTCGGAGTTATTCATGCTGTTAATGTCTGCCCGATAACGACGAGCAAGCTCGGTATCCGCCGCAAATCGTCCCTCGTACAGTTCACGAAATACTGCCACGATGGCTTCATCAACAGACCCGAGCGCGATATAGGCCATCAATTTTCCCGCAAGACCTAGGTCTTGCCGCCAGATGCGGTCCGGCTGCCTATATGGCCCGAAGTGACGGCCCGCCGCACCATAAGCATACACAGTTATCGGGAACAGACATTCGAGGAAGCGGACGTCGTGGCGCTCCACATAGTAGAGACGCGGAAAGGTGCCACCATCCCACACCAGGCAAAATGCCGGCTGTTCGGCTCTCGCGAATGGGCTGGTACAGTATGCCGAGGCCACATGGCTCGCAATGTGCGGATAGCTTCTATAAGGGAAGATCTTTCCGTCGAGCATTAGGCCGACGCCGTTGCGCGAAGTGAGAAGGCTATCACCATGGCATTCAAGGTATGGAGCCCCTTTGAGAACGACAGATTCCGTACCACTGAGAACCCTGAACCGAGGCTCTATCCCCCCGAACCATCCGTCTATAACGAACTGATCAACGTCCTCAGGATCGAGACCGTGCTCAGCCAAAGCGGTCACAATTGCATCGAGATTCTCGATGACTTGATACCGACGACCATTGCCCCGCTTCTCCTGCTCGGTGCAAAAAACCAGCCGTCCATCATCGATGAGAGCGGTCGCTCCGTCGTGAGTCAGTTTAATTCCGCAAATGCGCATAGTTCCTCCACATCTAAATCCAAGTCCAATCGCTGTTCGGATGATAATCTGCTTCTCTTCCCACCAATGCATTTGGCAGTCCACGTGAAGGCTGGCCGCCGACTTTATTTGGCTTGGCAGATCGAAATTCGACCGTCTCCCATTACTATCGTGCAGGATTTAGGCCAGTCTAAGCCGGAGGAGCGCGCCGAATGTTCCGTCCGCAGCCAGCATGGTGACTTCCAGACATTGGGCGCGTTTGTTTTGGGACAGAAGTCGCGAAGCGTGCCGCTAGCCCCACCGAGCATCAGGCGGCATATGGAGGTTGCCCTGCCACAGCCGCATCCGATCCGCTAGCGTCGCCACATCCGAGCGGCCAGCTCAAGGGCGAACAACTTATGGAAGCTGGCGCCAGCTCCTACGAGGGTAATGAACCTTCCGAAGCTAATTTGTGCCTTTGAGCCGCCGCCTCGTGTTTGATAGGCGACAGCAGCTTGCGCTGGAAAGTGACGCCATTGCCGCGAGAGGCCCAAGCCGACACGCGGTTCGCGCCTATGATCAGAACCGTGGGGCTACCCTATTGCCTCAGTACACCGCGCGCCCCGTCTCCAGTCCTCCTGCGAACTTGAGCAGCAATCAAACTGGACAAAATGATCTCGGCCACTCAGTCGTAGTATACGTAGAGGCGAGTCTCGACACTCTCTCGGGGCTTGGCATTAGGGTACAAGCGACGATTGTCAAACGCCGAGTGAGTTGACCTCGGCTTGTAATGCGTGTCGGAATCATAGCCCTTAAACAGAACGAACTCGTCCTGGGTCATTTCAGGGAAGTAGTACCAACGGTGAGAAGGCCTGTAGTATGGGATCCAAACGCTGATAATTTCGCCTAATTTGGTCAGTGGCGTCACGACAAGATCAGTCTCTGGGACGGATGAGCCATCGCAGAACGCAAGAGGGAGATCCTGCGGAGGCGGCGAGAGAGCACACCAAGTTTGAATGATCATCAATCGGGAATACCACCGAATCTCACTGCCCTGCAGTTGGCTGTCACGCGCGGCAATCTGGGGGCCGGCGATTGGCGCGTAATCACAATGGGCATATCCAACCCCGAAGTTTCTGACTGAATGTTTGCCGGCTTCGCCGGCGTCCTCACCGATCTCCACGCCTGCGCCTCGGCCCTCAACTTCTGGACGACGAAAGAGGTCTCCACCGATAGAACGAAGAGCGACGCCGCCAAGATCTGCAGTCGTGACCCGCGACGCACTGAAGTAGTCCTTAATGAATGGAACCATTTCATCCAGATACTCCTTTTGGAAGGCCTCTGGATCACGCTCGTTTGCACAAGACAATCTGTGCTGGATGAGAGCGAAGCCTTCCTTGTCGAGCGATAGCTCGTCCACGATCGGACGCGCGTTGCGAATAGTAACGTCGTGGTCGACAAAGCTAAAGTTGTCGTATCCCCTTGGTGTAACAGCTGCTGGACGCTCGTCGGGTGTACGTCGAGCAAAGCCAATTTGACCTACCACACTCTCCAGATCATCACGGTTTACTCGTGCTGCCGATGAGGACCTCTTAGCATTTCCCATAGTATCCTCCTAACCTGTTTCTGCTAGCGCTTTGTATGGAAGTAATCGGGGATCGAAGTCCAAGGATCACGAAAACCGATCCGTTGCACGACACCTGTCTTTCAGCCTGCAGTCACTTACCCGAAAGTCGGGAACAACGAACCTGCTAAGACTAATAGTATTCCGTAAGTCAGAGCTAGCGACGGCCTCAACCCCAATGTTTTCATGAAGCTTTGTGGCATCGCGCTGTCGCAAGGATTACCGCGCAGGCCCAAACCTACGAACCCGCGGCTAAGCAAGGCCTAGGGATACGTCGACGCCGCAAATTGCGAGCCACGATCGCATCCGGGCGACGGCTTGCGCCTTTTGGCCTTCGGTGCGGCCAGCGTCAAGCGTACATCGATCGAGATCGCATCGCCGGCATGGAGAAGTGCTTCAGACCTCGCTCTATCGAGCTCCGGCGTCTAAAACCTCCAAAATTCACGATTTTAGCAATTAGTGCCCATGTAAAGTGAGAGTGACCTTCCGCGTGCGCTCGGAATTGGTAGGAAGACTCTCTTCCCTCTTGCTGTATTCTTCAGGAACGATCGGTCACGATAGAACGCGGCTGCCGAAGCGCCTTCATCATCTGATAGGGAGACAAGCAAACATGGGAAATACGAAACAAGCCTCACCGACTGCACAAGAAAGCCGCGATTGCTTGGAGGGCGTCAAAGGTCAAATTCATTTTGCTCGACGCACATCCGACGAAAAAGCTCCCGAGGTTTCAGTATCGGCTCTGTTTCCCAAGATGCTGTTTGGTCACATAGGCGAACCGCCGCCTATGCTAACCTACGACGTCATCATTCGTAACGCGCGTCCTATCGTGAACGAATTCACGCTTGACCGGGAAGGCTTCACTCTAATTCGGCACAAGCCATTCTGCGCAAACGAGTGTGATCCAGAGATTATGCGCGATAAGTACCTGGAAGAGATGGTTCCATTTATCAGAAACTACTTCCACGCGTCGTGGGTCATTGCCCGCCGGGGATCCGTCATCGCTCGTGCTGCCGGCGGGAGCTCGATTTCCGGAGTAAAGGATCCCGTTGCATTGGCTCATATTGATTACGTGCCAATAGATGGTCCTGTGCTTGCCGCGATTACGAGCCAATTAGAGGGAGTTCCAATTCGATCGTATTCTCGATTGATGGTAATTCAAGCTTGGCATGCGCTCTCTCCACCCCCGCAGGATTTCCCCCTAGCATTCTGCGACGGTGCCTCCTTTCACGATGCCGATATTGACGCCGTAGACTATGCCGCTCTCGGCACCACGATTAAATTCGGCTTTGTGCACTTCAATCCGACTCAGCGTTGGTACTATTTTCCGGCAATGACCGCGGACGAGCTCATTCTGTTTAAGAGCTATGATTCCGAGGTTCATTGCAATCCGAAGACGGCTCACTCGGCGTTCGACAATCGTCCTGCGTGTCCCAATGCAACGCCTCGTGAGAGTCTTGAGTGTCGCTTCTTCGTGTACTACGCGTGAGTGGCCCAGATGCGTTTCACTCATTCGGTTCGTCCGCGAACAGAACGGCATTCTTGGCGGGTTATTCATAAGCCGCGCAAGCTTTCAAATGCGTGCTTCGAGAATGCCACCAACCGGAAGTGTGGCGCGGGCGCCTTCTTTCGTTTGCCGTTCCCAGACAAGGGCCTCTCGGAGCGGCACGACATGCCTGAGTTCGCGCTCTGTCAAACTCTTCACCTTGCCATCAGGCTTCCTGCTCAGAGGATCGCTCATCGCGCTTATAAGCCGACGATGCAATTCCATGTCAATATGGCGGGCCGTGAGTGCCACCGCTATCGAGCCTCGCAGCGACTTGTGGACTAGCGCCGCCGCGATGACTACAGCGCCCGCATCTTGGAAATTTCGCGTCTTTGCTCGTAGGCCTGACGAGATCTCACTCTCTCATAGCAACACTCCGTCAACGAGTGGGCTCGAACACAGGCGCTTCAAGTTGTTTTGGAGACCGATGCTACCGCTGCGGCGTAGGCAGGGCTTGGAAGTTCCTCCACTTGCACTGTCCTACCGGCATTGAGGTTGCCTTCATCGCCGCCGCCCGGTGCATAGTAACCCCGATAACCTTTCACGACGCCGCATGGCTGCGGCTATGTCAGCCGCGAACGGTGGCGTCTACCACCACCGGTACAAACGGCGGATCGTTAGCCATCGGCGTAGGCAACTTGCGTGCTTACCGACGCCAGGTGAACACTTGTTGTGGGGGCAGCCCGTGTCGCCGGGCAATCTCGGAAACGACCGCGCCTGGTGGCCCAGCCGACTTCGTCCTGCTCGTTACAGCTAGCGATATGGAAGATTATGAGTGCTTTACCCGTCGCCTTGCACACGAAAGTTCGGAGATAAAGCGCTTCGAAACGATGGTCACTTTGAATCGAGCCAGAGCAGGATTTAACGTGCAATGGATTCGATCGCTGGTGATGATTCCTGACAGAGCACCTCTTGCTTTGGCATTCCAGGGCCAAGCGCTTCGGCTGCGCGGCCGCTTCGACCGCTAGGCGCACGCCGCGACCAAAATTGCCAAACGCCTCTGCTACTGTCTGAGTAGTCGCAGGTCAAGAGGGTGCGAGTCAGATTCCTTGCGTGCGCATGAGCAAGGGATTTCGCCCTTGAGGCGCAGCTTCTGCCGCCGAGCGTGCAGGACTATGTACCGAAGGACCACCTGTCGCGCTGATTGTATAGCTGGCGCGAGAGAGCCTCGACCTATCTGCGATCACCGCCAGCTACCGGAGCGGGTTTGGACAGCCGCCGTCGGCGCTACTTTCTGCACCGTTATGCGAGCGTATCTACTCGTCGCGCCGGATCGCGAAGGCAGCCGTGGAGTGGGTGGACGTTCTGGTGATTGTAGCGGGCGACCCGCCGGCTGCCGATTCCGAGATCACCGCGCGCACCGAGCACGAGGAGGGTTATCATGCGTCAGGTGCCAAGATTGTGAGGTTGAGCCTTGAGGCTGAGTTCTAGACGCGCGTGGTTGGCGGGCGCGTCGACATTGGGTCGACGACGGTGCGTGACACGCTGAAGCGGTTTGCGCGCGCGGTTCTGACACGCGCGCGGTTCTGACATGGCAGGCACCGGAAGCGGTAGCGACGCCGAGCTGGAGCAACTGCTCTAAGGGGGTACCAAGCGTGAAGCTTGGTCGCCACAAGGTGGCAAGGCCTGGCTGGTCCGTTTTTGCCCGCGAGCTCAAGCGTGGCGACTGGCTCCACATTATCCCGACACTAGGATCGCCGGCATCCTCAATCGCCAAGGCCGTACAAGGGCCACAGGACTGTCGCTTACGGCAAATCGTGTGTCGAGCCTGCGGACGCGCTGGGAGATCCCTGCTTAGAGCCGAAACAGCAAGTGCAGAACGGCGAGTGCATGACGATCGAGAGAGCAGCATATGCTCTCGGGATCGCACCCTATACTTTGCATCGCTGCCTCAACGACGGCTTCATTGCCGGAGAGCAGATCACACCTGGCGCGCCGTAGCGCATCCGTATCAATGACGAGTTGCGGTCGCGCTTTGTGGAGAGCGCGCTCGAAGGTTACGGGAAGGCGTTCAAGGCCATGAACTACTCGGCGTCTCGCGGCAAACCATCTTGCAACGTGTAAAGCGCGACGAGCTTGAGGCCGTTTACGTCTATCGCGGACGGGCAAAAGGCATACGAATTCAATACCTGCAGTTGCTCCGGACCTCTTCGGCCCTCTCAAAAAAACGAAGGTGTAGTATGACGCAACATCCAAGCAGTTTCGGATGTCGGCGTCCAGTATCCAGTTCACTTTGCTCAATTTAACCGCCGTCGAAAACATGCGGTCCTCGTCTGGGCTGAAGACGAAGTCGCGCTCGTAGATTGCGTTGAGCACCAAGACGGTTGCGCCCTGAACGATCTTGTCTTCCAAGGCGGCGATCGCCAGCGGTCGCTGCTTTCCATCCGCCTTCGGGATGTACGTCCGGCGAGACGGTTGCGGCCGATAGGCTCCCCGATGGACTCGTCCGTGCAGATCCTTAAGCCTGAGTTCGAGGTCCGACTCGTAATCCTGCCATGTCATGCCACGCCTGGGCGGCTTTACGCTTGAGCGCGTAGAACGCCGTCCGGAGTATATCGACGTTGATGTCGTGGAGAAGCGCGGTGAACTGCCCCTTCCTTTGCCTTGCGGCTTTAGGCCTATGGCCGATCCAAAGACCTCCCGGTTCCCGCCCAAAGAGCGTCCGTACATGCCAGGGTCTCAGACCACGCCGGGTCCGGCAGGCGCTCGCAGTAACGCACCTGTCGGCCTTGTCTTCCGTGGAAGTAAACAACGTCGGGATCCAGGTTGATAACCGTTCGCGGCTCAATGGCGGGCCTATACGCTCCCCTACCGGCGCTTCGCCGACGCCCTCGCGAGCGCCTGTGCACGGATCGGGGGCGACGTGGATTGCTAACCCTTCATCGCAGTGGACTTTCAGCACATACTTCTTGCCGGTCTCCCAGCGCACTACTCACGTTACGGCCCGCTGGATCGCTCGGCCGTCCAACGGCGCCCTTTGTCACCGATCCGTCAGTTGCCCTCCGAACCGCTCTTCAGCTACCAAGTCAATCGACAACTCTCTGGGTGGACGCTTCCTCCACTGTTGGTAAGCACCTTCGGAGCGCACCCCACTTTCCGGCATAGCTCGAAAGTCGCGAAAATCGGTTCAAAATTGTGAAAGTCCTACAAGCTTTGGCTGCATTTTTGGAAGCTCACGCGCGGGGCTTTATGATCGATAATCTATGACGAGCCGCGACGAGAATACGACGATTGACGGGCGCATAGCGGAGTCAATCGGCAAGCGAATTATCAGTGCCGCGCTGCAGCCAGGTGCCCGGCTCAGGCAGGATGATGTGCCGCGGTAACTCAATTCAAGCCACGTTTCGTGCGTGAGGCGTTTCGGCAACTGGAACCCCAACATCTTGTCGTAGCTGCGCCCCGTCGCGGTGCGCGCGTTCCCCGCTCGATAGCAATTTAGCGAGGGAAACCGCCGAAATGCGGCGCAGCGCGCGTGGCGTTGGCCATGCAGCTCCAAAGCTCACATCGGCCCATTTGGCACGGATTGAGCTCGCCATTATCGAGGGAGACAAGGCACAGACGCTTCAGGATTTGAAATGGCCCAACCGCGCGTTCCATCGCGCCCTGGTGGCGCCTTACGCAATGCCGCGCCTGCTCGCTAGCCTCGATGGCTTACAACTCGCAAATTCTCGATTGGTGTTCGCGATGGCGCGCAGTCCCGGCTGGCGACCACGATCCAACCAGGACCACCGCCTGATTCAGCAAGCACTGCACTCACGTAACGTCGATCAAGCCTGTACGCTGCCTAGCGCGCCACATTCGAACAATTGAGCTGCTGGCCGTTTCTGCTCCTTTGACGAAGAAGGGGATCTGGCGAGCTTCGTCGTAAGCCGCGGGCCATTGCACGAGCGAAGTCTCAGCTTGATCGCCACCGCCCAGGTCATTGCCCCTGGCCCCTGTACTCCAACGGAAGCAGGAAGATCGACCACCGTCATTGGCCGCGGGCTTGAGGAGGTACGAGAGCAGTTGCGGAACGAGGGCCTGATCCACACCGCGTTTATACCCCAGATCTGGCGGCCTAATTATTCTAATCAAGATCAGGGAGGCAACGCAGTCCTCGTTTCTGCGATGTAACATGTGATTGCAGAGCTGTATGAACTTAACAACAGCCATTTGCCTCCGAAGGAATGTGCGCGTGCAACGATTTGTTGCAAGAACCTGGGCTGCCTCCGGGTCGCACTGATCCCCCGCTGAGTGGCCTTTGATCGCTGTACGTCGCTTCAGCGCAGCGGCAGTGGTTTTGCGACACTGAAGCCTATACTTATGCATTATTGAAATGAATGCTTGATGAGCGCCAAGAGGCTCTGGGAAAAGCGCTTTTGACGAATTCAAGGCAGCCTGATGCTTGCCCCGGCGCGCTCCGGACGCGGCCGCTGGGCATGCAGACGCGCCAGCTTCAGAACGCGCTCTCGCACCTGTCCTTGTACAGGTCCGCTGCGTCCGCTGTTTGCGCTGACATGTATCAGCATCTGCTCGCTCGTCGCTGCCGGACCATCATCGCCTTCACGCATCACCCTATTGAATAGATGAAGTCGCTTGTCGTCGGCGTGGAGAACCTGCGTAATCACCTGGACGCGATCGCCGGCGCGCAGTTCCCGAAGGTGGGTCAGATGTGTTTCAACCGAGAAATAGCTGCCGCTGCTTGCCCGATACGCAGCGTCGATGCCGATGTAGTTGAGCACGTTTTCTGTCGCATCGCTGCAGAGCTGTTGGTAGCATCTCTCGGTGACGTGACCATTGTAGTCGAGCCAGCTGGACGGAATCACTAGCGTTGGCAGCCGCAGCGGGTCAGAACCCTTGGCAGGCTGCGGAACGCGCTCGCGCAACCCTCGTTCCCAGCGGGCCAGCGCCGAGCCCGCGCCGTGCTCTTCTGAACGAAGCCCCCGCAGCACGGCGACAAGGCAGTCGTCGCGCTTTCGCTCAAGCTCTGAAAAAGTGACGTTCTCGGCTTCCATCTGAGCGTCTAACTGCTGGCCGAGCTTGTCCAGGTAGGTGTCTGTGAGTTCGGGCACCTCGGTGAGCTTCGTCCACGGCTTCTTCAGCTCAGGCCCCATCCGCACCATCGCACGACGCCCATTCGCCTCATTGACGGCCATACGGTAGGTCTGCAGCGGTCCCATGATCGGACGGCGCAGCCCAAAGGAATAACGGACTGCATCATCCACCTCCTGCGCAGTGGCGACATCGTCATGGACCAGCCACATCGCCTCGCGCCACGCCGCCTCCTGCACCCGGCTCGTGATGAATCCATCTATCTCTTTGCGCACCAAAACCGGGTGCATCCCCACAGAACGGTAGATCTCTGCCGCTCTCGCCGATGCCTCGGGCGCTGTGTGCTGTCCAGCGCACAGCTCAGCTAGCGGCACCAGGTACACTGGGTTGAATGGGTGCGCGACGAGAAAGCGCTCAGGATGTTTCATCCCTATCTGGAGCAACGAGGGCAGCAACGCTGAAGTCGAGGAGCAGATCAAGGTCTCGGGTGCTGCCGCCCGGCTCGCCTCTGAGAGGAGTTGTTGTTTGAGCTCGAGACGCTCCGGAGCAGACTCCTGCACAAGCTCGACCCCATCCACTGCTTCTGCGATCGACCCCACTACCGTCAATGTCCCTTCGGGAGGGAGTGGGACCATCGTCAGCTGCCCAAAAGCCCGACGCGCGTTGGCCAGAATGTTGCGGACACTTTCAAGCGCACCAGGTGCCGGATCATACAGCCGCACCTCCACGCCGTTGAGGATAAATCGTGCGGCCCAACCGCCGCCAATGATCCCCCCCCCCAACAACCCGATCGCCCGCGGCCGCCTCTCAGCTACGCACTGTTTGGTTTCAGACATAAACTTTAGCCTCAAGCATGAACGTTAAAAGCGCGAGCTTTTCGCGCACCTCCGGGCTCATCACCCGCACCCTCTACTTCTCAAGAAAGCCTATCGTTCGCCGGAGGAGCTCGGCGTTGCTGCCTGCCGATTGCGAAGCCGATACAGGTTGTCCTGCACCCCGCCGACGGTTGGCACCGATCAACGGCGCCAACTCAGGGCTCACCCAGGTCTGTCACGATGACTTTGTCAAGCCGCCACGCCGGTCCAGTTACGAGCGCGACGCCCTCAAGCGACTGTCCAACCGCAGGATAATCCGTCGGTGAATTGCTGGTCATAAAAGGCACTCTCAATGATAAGCCTTGAGCGCGAGCTTTTCCCGCACCTCATCCGGGCCCATCACGCGCACCCCAATCCTCTCGAGAATTCCCACTGCCCGCTGAACGAGTTCGGCATTGGTCGCCAGCCGACCTCGCGACAGGTAAAGGTTGTCCTCCAACCCCACCCGCACATTGGCGCCGACGATCGGCGCCAATGCTACATACGGCATCTGCATCGGCCCAATCGAAAACGCCGAATAGATAGCCCGCGGCGGTAGCTGGTGCACCAAGGCCATCAGCGTCGTCGCATCGTCTGGCGCGCCGTACCGAATCCCCATGCACAGTTGAATCAATGGCGGATCGTCGATGAGCCCTTCCTTGATTAAATCGTGGACCTGCACCAAATGACCAGTATCGAAGACCTCGAGTTCAGGACGCACCCCCAGCTCTTGGATTCGCGCACAAAGGGCGCTTAGCATCCCCGGCGTGTTGGCCATGATAAATTCGTTACGGCCGAAGTTCATCGAACCACAATCCACAGTACAAATCTCGGGGCGCAAGTCTTCAACATGCGCCAGTCGCTCCATTGCGCCCGGCATGTCCGTCCGAGGCGAAAGCGACAGAGGAGATTCGGGGCCGCCCAACACGAGGTCACTGCCCGTGCCGGCGGTCAAGTTGAGGACAGGGTTCACGTCTGATTTGCGGATTCGCTGCACCACTTCCCGAAAGAGTGCCGGATCTCGCGAACTCATCCCGGTCTCAGGATCCCGCACGTGTATGTGCACCACCGCCGCTCCCTCTCGAGCAGCATCGATCGCAGCCTCAGCGATCTGCGCCGGGGTTTTCGGCACGTTCGGCTGCTTCGCGGGCGCGCCTCCCGTGACTGCACAGGTGATGAACACTTCGGAAATCATCTTCTTTTCCCTTCGCTGCGCCACGCCCGCCAGTGCGACCGAGAGCTCCTGGCCGCCCGAAGGACTATACCGGCACAGAACTGCAAATTTGCGCAATTATAGCGGAACTCGCGCGGGATTGCTGCATATGACCCGAGGGAATAAACTTTCCAAGCGATCGCAGCTCGGTCCTGTCCGCCCCTGGTCAGGCCCGACACCTCGGGTCAGAGAGCGCACAAGAGAGAGAGAGAGAGAGAGAGAGAGAGAGAGAGAGAGAGAGAGTGTGTGTGTGTGTGGCGGTCGAGACCGAGGACTCGCCGTCGGCCTTCAGCCGTGGTCCGAGATGGTTGCCTCAATTGGTAGATATAACCGCTCATCCGGCTCCTGAATTTCGATCCGACAGGAAGGCTGATCGCGCAACTGACCCAGGTGTGACGCGTGCCGAGCCGCCAGTTGCGTATGTCGACCCTGCAAACATCGTCAGACCGTCCTCGTGATGAAGGCATGCTCGATGCCTTTGCAGCGGCCGGCCATGGCGGCTTGGACGTGACCAGTACCGCCGTTTAGCACAATCTGCACCGCAATTGGCATTGTGATCCGCCGATTGCAGTAGATGGCGTTATCGAGCTGATCAAATCCTATCGCCTACATCGAATGATCGTACGCTAGCGACTGCTTACCGCCCAAAAAACAGGACGCTAGCGCAGCGGCGTTCTACGAAAAAGTGTAACCGAACGCCGGATTTATGCGGCAGCGCACGGCTCATTGCATGTAACGAGTATTGAAACAACGCTACAATCGGTGCAGCCCGCGAATTACCAATGGAGCGTCTGTGGACTTCACCATCTCGGCAAAGCAGAAGGAATGGCTCGAGCGCGTGCACTCCTTCATGATCAGCCACATCCGCCCCGCCGTCCCCATCTACAAGCAGCAGGACGCCGAAGGCGACCGCTGGAAGGTGATCCTGATCGTGGAAGGCCTCAAGAAGAGGGCGCGCGCCGAGGGCTTGTGGAACATGTTCCTGCCGCCGTCCTCGCACGAGGATGATGAATTCCACGGGGCCGGATTGAGCAACCTGGAATATGCGCCGCTTGCAGAAGCGACGGGCCGCGTAGGGTGGGCCTCGGAAGTATTCAACTGCTCAGCGCCCGATACCGGAAATATGGAAGTCTTGATCCGGTACGGGACCAAGAAGCAGAAGCGGCAGTGGCTGAAGCCCTTGATGGACGGCGAGATGCGCTCCGCCTTCTTGATGACAGAGCCTGGGGTCGCCTCCTCTGATGCTACAAATATCGAGACTCGCATCGAGCGCGACGGCGATGATTACGTCAGCAATGGCCGCAAATGGTGGTCGTCTGGCGTGGGCGATCCCCGCTGCAAAATCGCAATCGTGATGGGCAAAACCGATTTCACCGCGCCGCGGCACAAGCAGCAGTCGCAGATATTAATACCTCTCGAAGCGCCCGGCCTTAAAATCGAAAGAATGCTGCCCGTGTTCGGCTATGACGACGCGCCGCACGGTCATGGGCAGGTTCTGCTCGAGAATGTCAGGGTGCCGGCGGGCAATCTGTTGCTTGGCGAGGGCGGAGGCTTTGAAATTGCGAAGGGTCGGCTTGGTCCCGGCCGCATTCATCACTGCATGCGCACTATCGGCAAAGCCGAAGAGGCGTTGGAGAAAATGGTCAAGCGGCTCGACGCGCGCGTCGTTTTCGGCAAGAAGATCCTTAAACACTCCGTGTGGGAGCAGCGCGTTGCAGAAGCTCGTATCGACATCGAGATGAACAGGCTCTTGTGCCTCAAGGCCGCCGACATGATGGATAAGGTGGCCAACAAGATTGCGCAGCTTGAGATCGCGATGATCAAGGTCGCCGCGCCCCGGATGGCACTGAGGATCATCGACCAGGCGATCCAGGTCTTCGGCGGCGCAGGCGTTTCTGACGAGGCGGGCTTGGCGCGCAATTACGCCTCCATGCGCACGATGCGTCTGGCGCCCATTACGAGACTTGAGCTTCGGAAGTATGCGAACGCTTCGACGAATTTGCCAAGGTACAGTCGCGGAGCGCCCCACACAGCATCAGTCTGGGGTAATGCGCGGCGTCGACCCGGAATCCCGAGATTTCAGGTCTGGTCCTTTCGGACCCCGCTGAATGACGGTAAAGTAATAGGGTATCCTGGTGGCCGACGGTATCAAGAAGGACGAAGAATTTTCGGGGACGAAGCCCGTCGAGGAGCGGCATCGCTTCAATGAGGCCAATCTTGATGCCTGGATGCGCGAGCATGTTGAAGGCTATGCCGCCCCTCTGACGGTTCTGCAGTTCAAGGGCGGTCAGTCCAATCCGACCTATCGGCTCGATACGCCCGGCCGCTCCTACGTGATGCGTCGAAAGCCGTTCGGCAAATTGTTACCCTCTGCGCATGCCGTCGATCGCGAGTTCCGCGTCATTTCTGCGCTTGGCGAACAGGGCTTTCCGGTTGCGAGGGCTTATGCGCTTTGCACCGACGACGCCGTCATTGGCGCGGCCTTCTATATCATGTCGATGGAGCGGGGGCGGGTTTTTTGGAATCCAGCGCTGCCTGCCCTGCCGGCGGAGATGCGGCCGAAGATCTTCAGGAGCAAGATCGAGACGCTCGTGAAGCTCCACATGTATGATCCAGAAAAGATTGGTCTCGCCGATTTCGGCAAGCCAGGTAATTATTTCGCGCGCCAGGTCGACCGCTGGACCAAGCAGTATCGGGCCTCCGAGACGCAATACATTCCGGAGGTCGAAAAGTTGATCGAATGGCTTCCGAAGACTCTGCCCGAACAAAAGCGCATCTCAATCGTGCACGGCGACTTCCGGCTGGACAACATGATCTTCCACGTCAGTGAGCCGCAGGTGATCGCGGTGCTCGATTGGGAGTTGTCGACACTCGGCGATCCCATGGCTGATTTTACCTATTTGTTGATGCAGTGGACGATGCCGGGCCTACACGGCGCCGATCTTAAGTCGCAGAACATCCCCAGCATGGAAGAGGCCGCCCAGCTCTATAGCAATCTTACCGGCACGGAGTTGCCGGACCTGAACTGGTATTTTGCCTATAATCTCTTTCGATTGGTGGGCATCACCCAGGGTATTGCCGGTCGCGTCCGCGACGGTACCGCGGCGAGTGCCAAGGCGCTCGAATCCGCCAAACGCACTGCGCCACTCGCGAAAGCGTCGTGGGCCCACGCGCAGAAGGTGGGGGCAATGTAGCGAGAGCTCGGGTTGACATTGGCTCAAGCCATCCCGGCGGCAAGGCCGCCCCCGACCGACAAGGACGAGCATCCTCTAGCCGAGACGACACCGGAAGTTCTCGCCAAGCTCCAGCCGGCCGGCACCGGGCCCGACGCCCATGATACGCGAGGACACGCCGGCGCAGACAAACCCGAAAATGCATGCGCAGCGTCAGACCGTGCTTCTTCACCGCGGCTTCCGAAGCAGGATCATCGCGGCAGCGCCGTCTTGACGCCGGATGCATTGCATGTCGGCATCGGTGGTTGCGCCTCCGCAAACCTGCCTCCCACCGCTATGCCGTGGCGGTTTTCAATACGAGCACGGCATAGGCAGCGACGCCGAGCCGGTAACCTATCGCTCGTCTTGTAAAGCTGCGCCCCGGTCAGCAGCCGTACTCTCGTAAATCTCGCTCGACTGCTCCAGGCTATGCAGGTTCGGGCGGCATTGCGGCCGGGTCCTTCCCGCTGAAGTTGCACAAGCGGTCCGCAGGCACTGCCATGCCGATCGCGACCTCGCCCAAAGTGCTTTGATGGGCACAATGATCTGCCGATTTCGCGGAGGCGTCCATGCAGACATGCCCCTCATGCGTTGCGGATGCCGCGCAGGCGTTCCGAACGGCGCCGCAGCAGCTCGATGGTGGTCAGCATGGTAATGGAGAACAGGATGAGCACGG
This sequence comes from Bradyrhizobium sp. 33ap4, assembly GCF_032654765.1. Taxonomy (NCBI): domain Bacteria; kingdom Pseudomonadati; phylum Pseudomonadota; class Alphaproteobacteria; order Hyphomicrobiales; family Nitrobacteraceae; genus Bradyrhizobium; species Bradyrhizobium sp. 33ap4. Next base: position 20,708 of record NZ_JAUMTJ010000096.1, read on the forward strand.
TCGCAGCAGCAGTTATAGTCGGGTTAATCTCCTCGCGGATACCGGAAAACAGGACCTTCGGCAAGGTGCGCTGCTCCGCGCTAGTTACGAAAAGCGCGACCACCGTCTCGTCGAAGGA
>NZ_JAUMTJ010000097.1:0-20357 GCF_032654765.1 Bradyrhizobium sp. 33ap4
CAAGGCCGCCTCCCAAAAAGAAGCCTTGAATCTGATTTGCTCTCAAAAGGGAATCCTTAGAGTCCACACCACCTAGCCGTGCGAGGTCTTTTTCTTCTTCGGCTTCGCCTGCTTCGGCTCGGGCACGGGATCCGGGCCGCGCTCGACGGACGACAGGCGCCCCGAGGTAAAGGTGTAGATGCCGGCGCGCGCGCCGCGCGACCAAGTCACGACCGCAACGCGCCCGCCGCCCGGAGCACTGGACAGGTTGACGCTGTCGGGAGCGCCGATGCCGCGCACGACGTCGCATTCAGTGTGGCCGAGTGCAACGCTGCCGCCCGTTGGCTGCGGCGGTGGTGCACCGCCGGCCTGTGCGTTGGCATCGGTGGCGCCCGGCGGCGGTGCCATGCCTGGACAGCTGCCGTCGGCACTGACGAGATCGTCGTTCGTCACCGGCTTGTCCGGCGTCAGTGGCGGCGATTCGATCGAGATGTTGCGGATGAACACCCGCCCGGGACGCGAGAACCATTCCGCATCGCGCGAAAACAAGTCGGATCCGGCGCCCGAACAGCCGGCAAGTCCCGGTGCAAGCACCAGCAACGCCAGCAGCGACTTCCGACTGAATGTTCCGTCCCGCACGATCGACAAAGCTCCTACCCCTTACCTAAGGGCTTGTCCGAACATCACTTTGCGGCATGACCGTGGCCCGCCCCAAGAAACGTCGAATTATCATTAATTAGTAGCTATCGCTATTGGCGCCGCTGCCAGCGTCCCCGCTCGTCGGTCTGCCAATAGGTGACCTCGAAGCCGCGCGCCTTGCAAGCGGTCCAGCTTTCCCTGGCCGAGGCCACCGCGTCGGGGTCGTCGCCGTTGAACACGAGGACCACCCGCTCGTAGCTGTCGCAGTCGGCCGGCAGCGCCGCATTATCGACCAGGAAGCGGACATTGGCCCGATTCGGATTGCTCTCCTCGATCGACAGGATGATCGGCTGGTCCTGCGCGTCGGCAACGCGCGAGGTCGCGTGCGGCAGGAACGAATCGTCACTGTAGGTCCACAGATGCGCGTCGAGCGTCTCGGCACGCTCCTGTGACGTCGATTGCACGACCACGCGCCAGCCGCGCTCGAGCGACTTCTCGAGCAGCGGCGGCAGCACGCTCTCCAGCGTGATGTTCTGCAGGTGGTAGAACAGAACCTCGGTCATGCGCTGGCCGACACTCTATTTCCTGGCTTCATAATAGTCGGAGACCAGCCGCTCGAGCAGCCGGACTCCATAACCCGAACCCCAGCTCTGATTGATCTCGGTCTTCGGCGCGCCCATCGCGGTGCCGGCGATGTCGAGATGCGCCCACGGCGTGCCGTCGACGAAACGCTGCAGGAATTGCGCTGCCGTGATCGAGCCGCCGTTGCGCCCGCCGGTGTTCTTCATGTCGGCAAATTGCGAATCGATCTGCTTGTCGTATTCGGGACCGAGCGGCATGCGCCACACCTTCTCGCCGGTCTCGAGCCCGACCTTGGCCAGCCGCTCGGCGAGCTCGTCGTTGTTAGAGAACATGCCGGCGTGATCGGTGCCGAGCGCGACCATGATCGCGCCGGTCAGCGTGGCCAGATCGACCATGAATTTCGGCTTGAACTTCTTGGCGACATACCAGAGCACGTCGGCGAGCACGAGGCGTCCCTCGGCGTCGGTGTTGATGATTTCGATGGTCTGGCCGGACATCGAGGTGACGATGTCGCCCGGACGCTGCGCATTGCCGTCGGGCATGTTCTCGACAAGGCCGATGGCACCGACCGCATTGACGCGGGCCTTGCGCGCCGCCAGCGCGTGCATCAGCCCGACCACGCAGGCCGCACCGCCCATGTCACCCTTCATATCCTCCATGCCGCCGGCCGACTTGATGGAGATACCGCCGGTGTCGAAGCAGACGCCCTTGCCGACGAACGCGACCGGCGCCTCGCTCTTCTTGCCGCCGTTCCAGCGCATGATCACGGTGCGGCCGGGTCGCGCCGATCCCTGCGCGACGCCGAGCAGCGCGCCCATGCCGAGCTTGGTCATCGCCTTGACGTCGAGCACCTCGACGCTGACGCCGAGCTTGCGAAGCTGGCTGGCGCGGCGTGCGAATTCCTCGGGATACAGCACGTTCGGCGGCTCGTTGACGAGCTCACGCGCCAAATACACACCGTCGACGACGGACGCTTCAGGCGCGTAGGCCTTCCTGGCGGCGGCAACATCGTCGACGGCGATCGAGACGTCGGCCCGCAGGGCGCCGTCCTCGCCGTCCTTCTTCTTGGTCTTGTAGCGGTCGAACTTGTAGGCGCGCAGACGGATGCCGGTGGCGATCGCGGCGGCCTGGCCGGCGGCCATCGCGGCTTCGGGCAGTTCCGCGACCACGGTCATCGAACCGCTGCCGGCATTGAGCTTGCCGGCCGCCACGCCGCCAAACTTGAGAAAATCCTTCTCCTTGAGGTCGGCCGCCTTGCCGGTGCCGATCACGATCAGCCGCTCGACCTTGATTCCCTCCGGCGCCAGGATGTCGAGGACCGCCCCACTCTTGCCCTTGAACTGGTTGGCGGCCGCGGCCCGCTTGACCGTCTCGGCGGCAACTCCCAGCGCCTTCCGGGTGGCGGCTCCCAGCTTCAATTGGTCGTCGCAAAAGACCACCAGAATACCGCGAGCGGACGCGGAGATCGGAACAAAGCCGACCTTGACGGCGTCGGACATAGGAAAATCCTCCAGAACTCAGGGTGTTGCTCGGACCTGAGGCGGTCCTTCCGGCACGCGGGGTGAGCATTGCATGGCGGTCCGAAACCAGCCCGGACCGGGCTTGTCATACACTATGACCTGCCGGCTGCGCCGCTGCCAAGCGCCGGAGTGGCCGGAAGGCCACAAAAGCGATTAATTAACCATAAATTAAGCGTGCCTTGGCCCGGCCATTTTGCTGACGGATCAAAGGGATGGTAGTGAGAGAATGACTAGAGAGTGAGCCGGACGGGTCCGCGGCTCGACCATAGGGGAACCCGGGTTGACGGGGATGGTCGAGAGCCGTGCGTTTGGTTGCGTGCAGGGGGCCTTGGGGGTCGTGCGGTAGCGATGGGGTCGATCGACAAGTACATCTTTAAGACGACGCTGGCGTCGTTTGCGCTTGTCCTGGTCAGCCTCACCGGCGTGATCTGGATTACGCAAGCGCTGCGCGGCATCGATCTGATGACCAGCCAGGGTCAGACCATCCTCACCTTCCTTGGCATCACCGGTCTCGTGATTCCCGCCCTGGTGCTGATCATCGCCCCGATCGCGCTAATGATCGCGATCTCCCATACGCTGAACAAGCTCGCGACCGATTCCGAAATCATCGTCATGAACGCGGCGGGCTTCTCACCGATCCGGCTGTTCCGGCCGTTCTTCCTTGCCACCTGCGTGGTGGCGGCGCTGGTCGCCTTCATCGGCGCCTATCTCGCCCCCGACGGCATGCGTCGAATCAAGCAGTGGGACGCCGAGATCACCGCCGACGTGCTGACCAACATCCTGCAGCCCGGCCGCTTCGCCCAACTCGACCAGAACTTGACGATCCGGATCCGCGAGCGCCTGCCCGGCGGCGTGCTCGGCGGCGTCTTCGTCGACGATCGCCGCGATCCGCAGGAGCGCGTCACCATCATCGCCGACCACGGCACCGTGCAGAAGACCGACCGAGGCTCGTACCTCGTGCTCTATGACGGCAATCTGCAACGGTTCGAGGTTGGCAAGCGTGATCCGGCGCTGGTCGCGTTCGCCCGTTACGCCTTTGACATGTCGAAATTCTCGCAGGGCCGCGACGTCACGCTCGGGATTCGCGAGCGCTATCTCTGGGAGCTGATGTGGCCGGACGAGGAAGACAAGACCTATCAGCAGCTGTCGGGCCAGTTCTTCGCGGAGCTGCATGATCGCTTCATGGCGCCGATCTATCCGTTTGCGTTCGCTGCCCTCACCTTCGCCTTCCTCGGCGCGCCGCGCACCACGCGCCAGAGCCGCAATTTCTCGATCGGCGGCTCGGTATTCGCGGTGTTCGGCCTGCGCATGGTCGGGTTCGCCTGCTCGGTCATGGCGGTGAAGACGCCGCTCGCGGCGCTGGTGCAGTATCTGATGCTGTTCGGCGGCATCGGCATCGGCATCTGGATGATCGTCGGCGGCGTGGTCGTCGAACCGCCGCCGCGGCTGATGGAAGCGATCAACAGGAATAACGAACGCATTGCGCGCCTCTTCCGGAGGCCGGCAACCGCATGAGCATGGTCACAAACACGCTCGGGCGTTATTTCGCCGGCCGCTTCGTGGTCGCGGCGGTGGGCGTGTTCGCTGGCATCTTCGTGCTGCTCGTGCTGGTCGATTACATCGAGATGGTGCGCAAGACGTCGGGCCTCGTCTCGGCCTCCGCGATCACGGTCGCGGAGACTTCGCTATTCCGGGTGCCGCAGCTGCTCGAGAAGCTGATGCCGTTCTGCGTGCTGATCGGCGCCATGACCTGCTACCTCGCTTTGTCGCGTCGGCTGGAGCTCGTCGTGGCCCGCGCCGCCGGCGTCTCGGCCTGGCAATTCATCTCGCCGGCGCTGGCCAGTGCGATCATGCTCGGCATCTTCGCGACCACCGCCTACAATCCGGTATCGGCCAATCTGCGCGAGCTGTCCAAACGGATGGAAGCCGAGCTGTTCGGCTCGGCGCCCGGCGGCGGCATTCAGGACGCGTCCGGCTTCTGGCTGAACCAGATCAACGACGAGGGTCAGGCGATCATCAATGCGGCCCGCAGCGAGCAGCAGGGCGTCCGGCTGACCGGCCTCACCGTGTTCCGATTCGATACGGCGCTCCAGTTCAAGGAGCGAATCGAAGCGCGCGAAGCGGCGCTCGAAGACGGCCGTTGGGTATTCAAGGGCGTGCGCCGATTCACCCTCGATAAGCCTCCGGTGGATCAGGACACCTTCTACCTGACCACCACCCTTACCCCGGCACAGGTGCGCAACAGTTTCTCCACCCCGGAAACTGTGTCCTTTTGGCAACTGCCGAACTACATCCGTTCGTCGGAGAGCTCAGGGTTCGCGACGGCTGGCTATCGCTTGCAGTATCACAAGCTCATCGCACAGCCGTTTTTGCTGGCTGCGATGGTGATGTTGGCGGCTTCTGTGAGCCTCCGCTTCTTTCGGATGGGCGGCGTGCAGAAGATGGTTTTGAGTGGCGTGGGCGCAGGCTTTCTGCTCTACGTGCTGTCGAAAGTAACTGAAGATTTGAGCAAGGCTGAGTTGATGCATCCCATCGCTGCGGCGTGGTTGCCTGTCGTTGTGGGCAGCCTCACCGGTTTCTTAGCCTTGCTGTACCAGGAGGACGGGTAGTGGCTATCGTCGCCGCCCGCCAGTTGAGGTCGCCTGCTCTCGGGCGGCGCAGTGTCCTGCGCCGTCAACGGAGCCGCATGGCCGCGTTTGGCGTTTCGATCTCAGCTCTCCTCGCCGCGTTCGTCGTGGTCAGCGCGCTCGATGTTGTCGCGTCGACGCCGGCTGCCGCGCAGGCCTTCACCTACAATCCGCGTCCGCCGAAGCCGCCCCGCCCGCCGGCCAAGAATGACGGGCAGATGCTCGTTCAGGCGACCGAGGTCGATTACGACTACAACAACCAGCGCATCTCGGCCGTCGGCAACGTCCAGATGTTCTACAACGGCACCAGCGTCGAGGCCGACAAGGTCATCTACGACCAGAAGACCAAGCGTCTTCATGCCGAAGGCAACATCCGCATGACCGATGCGGAAGGCAAGATCACCTACGCCAACATCCTTGATCTCAGCGACGACTACCGCGACGGGTTCGTCGATTCGCTGCGCGTCGACACCGAAGACCAGACCCGCATGGCGGCGACCCGCGCCGATCGGTCCAGCGGCAATTACACGGTGTTCGACAACGGCGTTTATACCGCCTGCGCGCCCTGTAAGGATGATCCGAAGAAGCCGCCGCTCTGGCAGGTCAAGGGCGCGCGCATCATCCATAACCAGACCGAGAAGATGCTCTATTTCGAGAACGCCCAGCTCGAATTCTTCGGCGTTCCGATGGCGTATCTGCCCTATTTCTCGACGCCCGATCCGACCGTGAAGCGCAAGAGCGGCTTCCTGATGCCGGGCTTCACCACGTATTCGGCGTTCGGCGTCGGCGTCGAAATCCCCTATTACTTCGCGCTCGCGCCGGACTTCGACGCGACGTTCAATCCGCGCATCACCTCGAAGCAGGGCGTGCTGTTCCAGGGCGAATTCCGCCAGCGTCTGTCGAACGGCGCCTACCAGATCCGGCTCTACGGCATCGACCAACTCGATCAGGACGCTTTCAAGGGCCAGCCCGGTGACCGCCAGTTCCGCGGCGGCATCGAGACCAAGGGTCAGTTCGCGCTGAACGACAAATGGACCTGGGGCTGGGACGGCGTGCTGCTGTCCGACTACTACTTCATGTCCGATTACCGGCTGGCCCAGTACAAGGATCCGTTCGGATCGTTCCTGTCGCTGCCGACCGAGGCGATCTCGCAGCTCTATCTGACCGGCGTCGGCAACCGCAGCTTCTTCGACGCACGCGCGATCTATTATCTCAGCTACTCCGGCAACCAGAACCAGGTTCCGGTGGTCGCGCCTGTCATCGACTACAACAACGTGATCAACAGCCCGATCTTTGGTGGCGAGTTCAGCTACAAGGTGAACTTCACCAACCTGACCCGCGAAACCGCGGTGTTCGACCCGATCACGACGACGGCCAACACCAACGGCCTGTGCCTGACCACATCCGCGGACCCGATGGCGCGCACGCCGTCGCAGTGCCTGCTGCGCGGCATGCCCGGCACCTACACAAGGCTGACCGCCGAGGCGCAGTGGCGTAAATCCTATACCGACCCGCTCGGCCAGATCTGGACGCCGTTCGTCGGTGTCCGCGCCGATGCCATCAACGCCGACATCTCGAACCAGCCGGGCGTTTCCAACTTCCTGCCGGTCGGCGACACCCAGACGGTCCGCCTGATGCCGACCGTCGGCTTCGAATACCGCTACCCCTTCATCAACGTGCAGCCGTGGGGCACGACGACCATCGAGCCGATTGCGCAGGTCATCATCCGGCCCGACGAACCCAGCGCCGGCAAGCTTCCGAACGAGGACGCGCAGAGCCTGGTGTTCGATACCTCGAACCTGTTCGCGATCGACAAATTCTCCGGCTACGACCGCGTCGAAGGCGGCAGCCGCGCCAATGTCGGCGTGCAGGCCACCACGCAGTTCGATCGCGGCGGCAGCGTCAAGGCGATGTTCGGACAGTCCTATCAGATGTTCGGGCTGAACTCGTTCGCGGTCGCGGACGTCACCAACACCGGCATCGATTCCGGCCTGCAGAATCCGCGCTCGGACTATGTCGCGAGCCTCGCCTACTCGCCCAACCGCACCTACACATTCAGCGTCCGCTCGCGGATGGACGAGGCGACCTGGAACATCAACCGGTTCGAGGCCCAGGCCAGCGCGAACTTCGACCGCTGGTCGGTCAGCCTGATGTACGGCGACTATGCCGCGCAGCCGGAGCTTGGCTATTTGACGCGCCGCGAAGGCATCCTCGCCAGCGGATCGATCAAGGTGGCGGCGAACTGGGTGGTTCAGGGCGCGGCGCGCTGGGACCTTGAAGCGAACAAAATCAACCAGTACGCGTTCGGCGCGGGCTATGTGGACGACTGCTTCGTGCTGGCCGCCAACTATGTCACGTCCTATACCTATCAGGCCGGCTCGACGCCGCCCGTCCTCAGCCACGCGTTCATGTTCCAGATCGGGCTGCGGACGATCGCGCAGACCTCCACGTCCAGCAGTTCGGCTGGCATGCAGTAGCGAGCGGTCTGGCGGGGTGCTTGGATTGCCTGCGGGCCTGTGGCTCCGGCTTGAATTGGTTTAAACGGCTGACATGACGATAATGACGACCGGTAGCCTGCCAACGCGCCGCCATCAGCTAGTGTTGAGTTCCCTGCTGGCTCTTTTCCTCCTGCTCGGAGGCGGTGCGCGACTGCATGCCCAGACCATCGCCGTGATGGTCAATGGCGAGCCCATCACCAATTACGACATCGAGCAGCGCGCCAAGCTGAACGCCCTGACCGGCGGCAAGACGCCTGATCGGAAGACCGTCCTCGACGAGCTGATCGATGAGAAGCTGAAGATCAAGGAAGCCAAGAAATTCGGCGTCGATCCCTCCGCCGGCGATATCGACCAGTCCTTCGGCGGCATGGCGCAGCGGATGCGGCTTTCCGGCGACCAGCTCACCAAGGTGCTCGAGGGCAAGGGCATCCGCCCGGATACGCTAAAGCAACGCATCAGGGCCGACATGGTCTGGACCAGCCTGGTCCGCGGCCGCTTCAAGGAAAGCCTGCAGGTTGGCGAAAAGGACGTGGCCAACGCGGTCAAGGAGGCCGGAGGCGCGGCTGAGGCCGAGGCGTTCGAATACAGGATGCAGCCGGTCGTTCTGATCGTGCCCCGCGGCGCGCCGCAGTCGGAGTTCGAGGGACGCCGCAAGGAGGCGGACAGCCTGCGCGAGCGCGTCACCAGTTGCGAGGAAGCCAACACCTTCTTCAAGTCGATGCGCAACGCCGCGATCCGCGAGATCGTCGTGAAGACCTCGGCCGACCTGCCGCAGTCGCTGCGCGACATCCTGGACAAGACCCCGGTCGGCCACCTCACCCCTCCCGAGGTCACCAAGCAGGGAGTTGAAATGGTCGCCCTCTGCGGCAGGAAGGCAACCACCGTCGACACGCCGAAGAAGCGTGAGATGCGCGACAAGATGTACGTGCAGAAGTACGAGGCGAAGTCGAAGGCCTACCTGCAGGAAGTCCGAAAAGCCGCGATGATCGAATATCCAGGCGGGCGATGATCGACTATCGTTGACGCATGGCTCAACCTCTCGCACTTACATCCGGCGAGCCCGCAGGCATCGGCCCCGACATCACGCTCGCCGCATGGCTGCGCCGCCGCGAACTCGATCTCCCGCCGTTCTATCTGCTGGGCGACCGCGCCGCGCTTGCCGAACGCGCCAAGACGCTCGGGCTTGCCGTCGAGTTGGCCGAGGTCAGCGCCGCGGAGGCATCCACGACGTTCGCACGCGCCCTTCCCGTGGTTGCGACCGGCAAGACGGTGACGGCGCGACCGGGCCAGCCCGACGGCACGAGTGCCGATGCGGCGCTGGCATCGATCCGGCAGGCCGTCGCCGATGTCGCCGCCGGCAAGGCCAGCGCCGTCGTCACCAATCCGATCGCCAAGAACGTGCTGTACCGCGCCGGCTTCCGACATCCCGGCCATACAGAGTTCTTGGCCGAGCTTGCCGCAAACGGCGGGCGCGCGCCGCAGCCGGTGATGATGCTGTGGTCGCCGGCGCTCGCCGTCGTCCCGGTGACGATCCATGTGTCGGTCCGCGAGGCGCTGGCGCAATTGACGACCGACCTGATCGTGTCGACCGCGCGGATCGTGGTCGCGGACATGAAGGCGCGGTTCAGCCTCGCGGCGCCGCGGCTCGCCATTGCCGGCCTCAATCCGCATGCCGGCGAAGACGGCACGCTCGGCATGGAAGACGTCGAGATCGTCGCGCCCGCGGTCGAGATCCTGCGCCGCGACGGCATTGCCGTCCGGGGCCCGCTGCCGGCCGACACCATGTTCCACGCAGCCGCGCGCAAGACCTACGACTGCGCGATCTGCATGTATCACGACCAGGCGCTGATCCCGATCAAGACCGTCGCGTTCGAGGACGCCGTCAACGTCACGCTGGGGCTGCCCTTCATCCGGACCTCGCCCGATCACGGCACCGCATTCGATATCGCCGGCACCGGCAAGGCCAATCCGTCGAGCCTGATCGCCGCCCTCCGGCTCGCCGCGCGCATGGCCGCGGCATCAAGCTAAGTGAGCACGATCGACGATCTGCCGCCGCTGCGCGACGTCATTCGCGAGCATTCGCTGTCGGCGCGCAAATCGCTCGGCCAGAATTTTCTGCTCGATCTCAACCTCACCGCGCGCATTGCCCGCGCCGCGGGCCCGCTGGAAGACTCCACCGTGATCGAGGTCGGCCCCGGTCCCGGCGGCTTGACGCGCGCGCTGCTTGCGCTGGGTGCCAAGCGCGTGATCGCCATCGAGCGCGACGAGCGGGCGCTGGCTGCGCTCGACTATATCGCCAAGCGCTATCCCGGCCGCATCGAGATCGTGCATGGCGACGCGCAGCGCTTTGACCCGCGTCCCTTGCTCGATGGCGCCAAGGCCAAGATCGTCGCCAACCTGCCCTACAACATCGCGACCCAGCTGCTGGTCGACTGGCTGTCGATCGAGCCGTGGCCGCCCTGGTACGACATGATGGTCCTGATGTTCCAGCGCGAGGTCGCCGAGCGCATCGTCGCCCATGAGGACGAGGAGGCGTATGGCCGGCTCGCGGTGCTCGCCAACTGGCGCGCCGAGACCAAGATCCTGTTTGACATATCGCCCGCGGCCTTCGTGCCGCAACCGAAGGTCACGTCCTCGGTGGTACGAGTGATACCGCGCGCCGCGCCCGAGCCGTGCGACCGCCGCATGCTCGAGCAGGTCGCAGCCGCCGCCTTCGGCCAGCGCCGCAAGATGCTGCGCCAGAGTTTGAAATCGCTGTCGGTCGATCCGGCGCGGCTTGCTGCCGCAGCCGATATCGACGCGACACGGCGCGCCGAAACCATTCCGGTCGCGGGCTTTGTTGCCATGGCCCGGGAATTGGCCGATATACGGGCCACAAAATAGAACAACAGGAGAAAACGTAATGGCGCGTATGGTTCGCCAATCCCTCGTCAAATTCGATGCACCGCTGTGCGAAACCATCGTCGATACGCCGAAGCCCCAGGGACGCGAAGTGCTGGTGCGCATCGAGCGCTGCGGCCTGTGCCATTCCGATCTCCACATCCAGGACGGCTACGCCGATCTCGGCGGCGGCAAGAAGCTCGACACCACCCGCGGCATGACCCTGCCCTTCACGCTCGGCCATGAGATCGCGGGCGTGGTCGACGAGGTCGGCCCCGATGCGCCGAAGGATCTGATCGGGACGAAGAAGGCCGTCTTCCCCTGGATCGGCTGCGGCCAGTGCCGCGACTGCCTCGCCGGCGACGAGAACCTCTGCGTCAAGCAGCGCTTCCTCGGCGTCTCGATCGACGGCGGCTTCGCCACCCACGTGCTGGTGCCCGACGCAAAATACCTGCTCGATTACGATCCGCTGCCGGTCAACCAGGCCGCCACCCTGATGTGCTCCGGTGTCACCGCCTATGGCGCGCTGAAGCGCCTGGTCGATCGTCCGCGCCAACGCAATTTGCTGCTGATCGGCCTTGGCGGCGTCGGCATGATGGGCCTGTCATTCGCGCAGGCGATGTTCAAGCAGCCGATCACGGTTGCCGATCTCAGCCCCGCGGCGCGCGAGACCGCGCTGAAAAACGGCGCGGCGGCCGCCTATGACCCGGCAGAGCCCGATGTCGTCAAGCGCATGCTGAAGGATAGCGACGGCGGCTTCGACGGCGTCGTCGACTTTGCCGGCAACGAGAAGTCGATGGCGTTTGCGGTGTCGACGGTCGCGCGCGGCGGCAAGATCGTGGTGTCCGGCCTGATGGGCGGCCAATTCACGCTGCCGATGGTGCAGTGGGTGTACAAGCGCATGACCATCGAAGGCTTCATGGTCGGCACGCTGGCCGAAGGTCAGGAATTGATGGCGCTCGCCCGCGCCGGCAAGATCAAGCCGACGCCGATGAAGGAAGAGCCGATGGCCGACGTCCAGAAATGGATCGACGAGCTGCGCGCCGGCAAGGTCGTCGGACGCATCGTCCTGAAGAACTAGAGCATGATCCGGAAGAGCGTGACGCGGTTTTCCGAAAGATCACGCTGAGACATGACGTCCCGCCGGTGCTGCTACCGTCAGCGGGACGCGGCCGCTCCGATGGAACCTGACGGTCGAACCAAGCCATCGTTCGGTTCACGTTCCGCAGCCTCGGGCTCGCCGCAATTGCGGCACGCCGCGAGCCCCAATTAAGCCCCACCCGTTCCGGATTTGCGGCGCATTGCGACCCAACTCTTTGCCGAGATTGGGATCTCCAGCGTTTGCGTTAAAAAAGAGATACCGGGGACGCGTATGTCAAATCGTTCAGCGAAATTCGCTGCGGCGCTTGCCGCCAGCATCCTGGCCGGCGCCAGTTGCAGCGCCATGGCCCAGACCGCCGCCAATACGGCCAATAGCACCAACAACACGGCGGACACCTGCCTGGCCGCGCCCAAGGGAACCGCGCCTGCGGGAAGCCACTGGTTCTACCATCTCGATCGCAGCAAGAAGAAGTGCTGGTATCTCGGCGAGGCCAAGAACGAGGCCAAGAACAAGGCCGCCAAGACGGCGACGACGAGCACGCAGCAGCCGCCAGCGGCAGCAGCGCCCGATACCACAACGGCCGACGCGACGCCGCCACAGAGCCAGCCGACGCCGCAGAGCCAGCCCGCGCCGCAGCAGCCGGCGATGCGCAGATCAGTCGCCGATGCCCATGCCGAATGGCCCTCGCCCCAGGTCGCAGCCGTACCTGCGCCAAGCGCCGACGCCGGCCAGGCCGGCGGAACGGCAGCGACGCCCGACCCGGCAGCCCCGCCCACCGGTACCAACGCGCAGCCGTCCGACGTGAACGCCAGATGGCTGGATGCATCGAGCATGGCCGGAACCAACGGAACCAGACGCGCCGCAGACCAGCCGACCGCGGTTGCGCAGGCAGACACGACGCCGCAACCGGCGGCCGCGCCGGCGCCTGCCGCCCCCGCCACGGCCGAAGCGTCCGTGGAGAAGTCACCGTCGTCGACGCAGATGCTGCTGATCGTGATGGTTGGAGCCCTGGCGCTGGCCGGCCTGGTCAGCACGCTGGTTTTCCGGCTGACCCGCACGCGTACGCCGCCTTACGAGACCGAGGATGAGTGGCAGGCGCCGTGGGATTCGCTGCACACCGAGCCGGCGCCCCCGATGGCAGTTGTCAGCCGGGATCGTCCGCTGCGGCTGTCCGAGGCTGCGCCGCGCCGCGCCGAGACGCCCGTTCCGCGCCGTGCGGAGACGCCCGCTCCACGTCGCGCGGAGACGCCCGCTCCACGCCGCGCCGAGAAGCCTGCTCCACGTCGCGAGACTGCGCGTGATCGGGATCAAAGGGAGCAGGACAACAAGCAGATCGCCGCGATGCTGCAGCGGCTTGCGCGCAGCGCGACGAACTAAGGTCCGCTTAGGAAAAAATGCAAACGGACGTGATGCGCTCGCATCACGTCCGCAACGCGCTACTTCTCGAGCTGACGCTGCAGGCCGCGCACGAATTCGGTAAGGCCGGTGCGGCGCTCGCGCTTGAGGCGCTCGGCCTTCAGGATCGACTGCACCTCGGCAAAGGCATCGTCGACGTTGTGGTTGACGACGATGTAGTCGTATTCCGCCCAATGGCTCAGCTCATGACTGGCGCGGCTCATCCGTCCGCGGATGACCTCTTCCGAATCCTGCGCCCGGGTATGCAGCCGCCTCTCGAGATCGGCGGCCGACGGCGGCAGGATGAACACCCGCACCACATCGGCGCTGGCTTTCTGGTGGAGCTGTTGCGTGCCCTGCCAGTCGATATCGAACAGAACATCCTGCCCCACCGCTAGGGCGGCCTCGACCGGCGCACTTGGCGTGCCGTAGCGGTTGTCGAATACGGTGGCCCATTCGAGCAGTTCACCGTGCTCGACCATCTTCTCGAATTTCTTCTTGTCGACGAAGAAGTAATCGCGGCCCTCGACCTCGCCCGGCCGCATCGGCCGCGTCGTCGCCGACACCGACATCTTCAGGCCCGGCTCGCGCTCCAGCAGCATGCGCGACAGCGTCGTCTTGCCGGCGCCCGACGGCGACGACAGCACGAACATCAGTCCGCGCCGCTCTACGCCGTCAAAACCCTGCGCCGTCATCATTCACTCCAGATTCTGGACCTGTTCGCGGAACTGCTCGACCACGTTCTTCATTTCAAGCCCGGTGTTGGTCAGCTCGACGTCGTTCGACTTCGAGCAGCAGGTGTTTACCTCGCGATTGAATTCCTGGGCGAGGAAGTCGAGCCGGCGCCCGACCGGACCGCCCTTGCCGATCATCTCGCGCGCCTGGGCGATGTGCGAGGCGATGCGGTCGAGTTCCTCGCGGATGTCGGCCTTGGTGGCGATCAGGATCGCCTCCTGGTTCAGGCGGTCGGCATCGAAGCGGTCGGACGTCTCGAGCAGGGCCGCGATCTGCTCGGCCAGCCGCGCCTTGATCGCCTCGGGCTTGCGGCCGGGAGCGGTCTCGGCGCGCCTGGCGAGCCGCTCGACCTCGTCCATCCGCTGCATCAGGATCTGCCCCAGCGCATCGCCCTCGCGGCGGCGCATCTCGACAAGGCTGCCGAGCGCCTGCTCGAAGGCCATCGCCGCCGCCTCGCGCGCCGCCTTGTCCTCGTCCTCGTTGCTCTCGGGCTCGACCACCTCAATGACGCCCTTGATGCCGAGCAGTCCGTCGATGCTCGGCGCCACCGCGTCGATCCGCTGCGCGAGCGTGCCGGCGACCTTCACCACGGCGGCGAGCACGTCCTCATTGATCCGGATCGTCTGCGCCGCGTCGGTGCGCTTGACGCTGAGATTGGCGTAGACCGTGCCGCGCGACAGCAGCGCGCCGGCCCGCTTCTTGGCAAGCGCTTCCAGTTCGTCCCAGCCCGGCGGAAGCCGCAACCGCAGGTCAAAGCCCTTGGCATTGACCGATTTCAGCTCCCACTCGAACGTATAGGGACCGCTTGCGCCATGGCTTCGGGCAAAGCCAGTCATGCTCGACAGCGCCATCGCGTGAACTCTCCAACAGAAGGATATGGGACTCACCCGGAGCCTGCGAGACTCGTGGGGAGCCGGTGCGACCTTAAAACGGATTCCGTGAAAGTGGAATTACGTTCCACCACCGGAAAATGCAGAGCTACAGCATGATCCGGAAAAGTGTATGGCGGTTTTCCGAAAGATCATGCTCAAACAAGAAGCTAAAGCGCGATGACGATCGCGCTTTAGCGCTGCACCACCGGCGGCGAATTGGTCTGTTGGGCTGCGCCCTGCCGACCGCGCGGCGGCTTCTTTTGATTGGTGGGCTTCGGCGTCGTCGCCGTGGGATTGGTGTCGGCGCCGGGCGTCGCGGCGGCGGGCGCCGGATCATCCGCGGGCTCGACGGTGTCGTTCTGGATCTGCTTTTCCGACGCGCGCAGCTTGGCGACGTTCTTCGCGTGCTGGTCGTAGGTTTCGGTGAAGGCGTGGCCGCCTGTTCCGTCAGCGACGAAGAACAGGTCGCGGGTGCGCGCCGGATTGGCGGTCGCCTCCAGCGAGGCGCGGCCGGGATTGGCGATCGGTCCGGGCGGCAGGCCGTCGATCACATAGGTGTTGTAGGGCGACGGCTGCGTGATTTCGCTGCGCTTGATCGGACGGCCCAGCGTTCCCTTGCCGCCCACTAGTCCATAGATGATGGTCGGATCGGACTGCAGCTTCATCCGCTGGCGCAGGCGGTTCACGAACACGGCGGCGACGCGGCTGCGCTCGTCGGCGCGGCCGGTTTCCTTCTCGACGATCGAGGCCAGCGTGACCAGCTGGTCCGGCGATTTCAGCGGCGTGTCGGTGTTGCGGCGTTCCCAGATTTCGGCGAGCACGCGCTTCTGCGCCTGCTGCAGGCGCTGGATCACCTGGTCGCGCGTGGTGCCGCGCGGGAATTTGTAGGTCTCCGGCAGCAGCGTGCCCTCGCGCGGGATCTCGCGCACCGAGCCGGTGAAGATGTCGTTGTCGGAGAGCCGCGTCACGATCTGCTCGGAAGTCAGGCCTTCCGGTATCGTGATGGCGTGCTGCACCACCTTGCCGTCGACGATGGTGGCGATGACGTCGCGCAGGCTGGCGTTCTTCTGGAACGAATATTCGCCTGGCTTGAGATCGGAGCTTGCCTTCAGCGCGAACACGCCACCGATGAAGACCCACGGATTGACGTTGATCACGCCCTCACGCGAGAGCACGTCGGCAATGTCACGCTTGCCGGCGCGCGCCGGGATGTTGACGATCTTGTCTTCCTGCAGCGGTCCCGGCGATTCCAGCGCCTGCTTGCCGTAGTAATACGTCGCGCCGGCGCCGATCATCAGGATGATCAGGATGGTGAAGATGGCATTGCCGACGATCACGAAGGGATTGCGGGCGCGATCCGAGCGCTTGGGCGGCGGCGGAAGCTGTTCGGGCTCCAGCGCGGCGCGTGGACTCCTCGGTGAAATGGGCGGCCTCTCACTCATCGATGCAAACCAATATCCTGCCGGTTGAATCGTGGCCGGGCAAACCCCTGCCCTGCCAATAGCATACGCCCGCTATTAGGAGTCACCGCGGAATACGGCAAAACGGTGGACTAGTTCTAACGACCTACTAATTGGTCACGCGCTGCACGATCACGGAAGCGTTGGTGCCACCGAAACCGAAGGAATTGGACAGCGCCACATTGACGTCACGCTTGCGCGACGTATGCGGCACAAGATCGATCGCCGTTTGCACCGACGGATTGTCGAGATTGATGGTCGGCGGCACCACGTTATCGCGAATCGCCAGGATCGCGAAGATCGCCTCGATCGCACCGGCCGCACCGAGCAGATGTCCGGTCGCGGACTTGGTCGACGACATCGAAACCTTCGAGGCCGCATTGCCGAGCAGACGCTCGACCGCGCCGAGCTCGATCTCGTCGCCGACCTGCGTCGAGGTGCCGTGCGCATTGATGTAGTCGAGGTCGGATGCCGCGAGGGCGGCGCGCTTCAGCGCCATGGTCATGCTGCGGAAGCCGCCATTGCCGTCCGGCGGCGGCGAGGTGATGTGGAAGGCATCGCCCGACAGGCCATAGCCGGTCACCTCGGCATAGATCTTCGCGCCGCGGCGCTTCGCGTGCTCGTATTCCTCGAGCACGAGGACGCCGGCGCCCTCGCCCATCACGAAGCCGTCGCGATCCTTGTCGTACGGCCGCGATGCCTTTTCCGGGGTCTCGTTGAAGCCGGTGGACAGCGCACGCGCCGCGCAGAAGCCGGCGATGCCGATGCGCGAGATCGGCGATTCGGCGCCGCCGGCGACCATCACCTCGGCGTCGCCGAGCGCGATCAGCCGCGCCGCGTCGCCGACCGCATGCGCGCCGGTCGAGCACGCCGTGACCACCGCATGATTGGGCCCCTTCAGGCCGTGCTCGATCGAGACATAGCCGGAGGCCAGATTGATCAGGCGGCCCGGAATGAAGAACGGAGAGACCCTGCGCGGTCCGCGCTCCTTCAGCAGCACCGCAGTCTCGGCAATGCCGGTGAGGCCGCCGATGCCGGAGCCGATCATCGTGCCGGTGGCGAACTGGTCCTCGTCCGACTTCGGATGCCAGTCGGCATCGTCCAGCGCCTGCTTGGCCGCGCACATCGCATAGACGATGAAGTCGTCGACCTTGCGCTGGTCTTTCGGCTCCATCCACTGATCGGGATTGAAGGTGCCGCCAGTGCCGTCGCCACGCGGAATGTAGCAGGCGACCTGGCTCGGCAGGTCGGACACGTCGAACGTGTCGATCTTCTTGCCGCCGCTGTCTCCGGCGAGGATGCGCGCCCAAGTTGCGTCAACGCCGCAGCCGAGCGGTGTAAGCATGCCCAGCCCCGTGACGACAACTCGTCTCATTTCCACCTCTCCGGCCAGCAATGCGCGGCTGATAATAAGAAGCCGGGGGACCGCTCGATCACGGTCCGTCCGGCCCCGTCAACTTCGCGATCGGCGTCAGCTCTTCGCGTTCTTCTCGAGAAACTTGGTCGCGTCGCCAACGGTCAGAATCGTCTCCGCCGCGTCGTCGGGAATCTCGCAACCGAATTCTTCTTCGAATGCCATCACGAGCTCGACGGTGTCGAGGCTGTCGGCGCCGAGGTCATCGATGAAGCTCGCGCTATCGACCACCTTCTCGGGTTCGACACCAAGGTGCTCGACCACAATCTTCTTAACCCGCTCGCCAATCTCACTCATCGTTCAACCTCGTTGTTCCATTGGACCCGACCCCAAGACGATACGAGCCATCGTGGTCGTCTCGATTACTCAGTCGCGCATAGTCTTGATTCGGCCCGGTCGTAGCCGATTAAAGCCCCGGCGAACGGCAGGCGTCGCCACGCCAATATACAGGGTTTCAAAATCCTGCAATGGCGTTCTTCGCCCATCCACGGGGGCTTCAGCTACCATACTTCCAAAGCCTTGACTACACGCCTGAACCGGCTCCCGAAAACGGCTTTTCGCCGCATTGCGAGAGGCGGCCAGTAGCTCAAATCATAGCCATCCCGCCGTTGACGTGGATCGTCTGTCCGGTGACGTAGGCGGCCTCGTTCGAGGCCAGATAGACCGCCGCGGCGGCGATGTCCTCGGGCGTTCCGAGCCGCGCCGCAGGAACCTTCGCCAGGATGGATTCGCGCTGCTTGTCGTTGAGCGCATCGGTCATCGGCGTCTTGATGAAACCCGGCGCGATGCAATTGGCGGTCACGCCGCGCTTGGCGTATTCGGCGCCCAGCGTCTTGATCAGGCCGATGATGCCGGCCTTCGACGCGGTGTAGTTGCCCTGCCCCGGATTGCCGGTGACGCCGACGATCGAGGTGATCGCGATGATGCGGCCGAAGCGCTTGCGCATCATCAGCTTGGTCGCCGCGCGCGCCAGGCGGAACGTCGCGGTCAGGTTGACAGCGATCACGTCGTCCCAATCCTCGTCGCGCAGCTGCACGAACAGGTTGTCGCGGGTGATGCCGGCGTTGGCGATCAGGATGTCGACCTGCCCCATCGCAGCTTCCGCTGCCGGCACCAGCGCCTCGACATCATCCTTGCTGGAGAGATTGCACGGCAGGACATGCACGCGCTCGCCGAGCTTGGCCGCAAAGCCGTCCAGCACCTCGCGCCGCGTCCCCGAGATCGCTACCGTCGCGCCCTGCGCATGCAGCGCCTGCGCGATCGCGCCGCCGATGCCGCCGGTTGCGCCCGTGACGAGCGCCGTCTTGCCAGTCAGATCAAACATCGAATTCTCCTTCCGGCTGCTTCAAGCCGAAGCCGCGAGCGCGTCCTTGGCCACAGCGATATCGTTCGGACCGCCGACGGACACGCCGACCGCGCCGTCGGCAATGCGCTTGACGAGGCCGCTCAGCACCTTGCCGGCGCCGATCTCGAAGAACCGCGTCACGCCCTGCCCTGCCATATAGGCAACCGACTCGCGCCAGCGCACGGTGCCCGTGACCTGCTCGATCAGGCGGCGGCGGATCTCGTCGGGATCGGTGATGGCGGAGGCCAGCACGTTGGAGACCAGCGGCGCCGCGGGCGCCTTGATGGTCACCCCCGACAGCGCCTCTGCCATCGCATCGGCCGCCGGCTGCATCAGCTTGCAATGGAACGGCGCCGACACCGGCAGCAGCATGGCGCGCTTGGCGCCCTTGGTCTTGGCAATTTCGACCGCGCGATCGACGGCGGCCTTGTCGCCGGAGACCACCACCTGGCCGCCGCCATTGTCGTTGGCGGCGTGGCAGACTTGTCCCTGCGCCGCCTCGTTGGCGACCGCCACGGCGGTTTCGTAGTCGAGACCGAGCAGTGCGGCCATCGCACCGACGCCGACCGGCACCGCCTTCTGCATCGCGAGCCCGCGGGTGCGGAGCAGCCGCGCGGTGTCGCTGACGGAGAGGCTCCCGGCGGCGGCCAGCGCCGAATACTCGCCGAGCGAGTGTCCGGCAACAAAGGCCGCATTGCGGCCGACCGAAAAGCCGGCCTCGCTCTCGAGCACGCGCAATGTGGCGATCGACACCGCCATCAGGGCGGGCTGGGCATTTTCGGTGAGCTGCAATGTCTCGCCGGGACCATCCCAGATGATCGCGGTCAGCTTCTCGCCCAGCGCGGAATCGACCTCGTCGAACACCGCCCTGGCCGCCGGAAAGGCGTCGGCCAGGGCCTTGCCCATGCCAACCGCCTGCGAGCCCTGCCCGGGAAACGTAAATGCTGCCGTCATCGGCGATCCCTACCTTGTTGAGCGTGATCTCCGCGCAGGCGCTTTACGCCTGCCGCAGGGGAAAACGGTATCCGCGTCGCGCAAAACGCGCCACAGCGGGTCCGGGCCAATCCCTTGCAACCAAGCCTTGGCAATCAGGCCTTGGCAACCAAGCCTTGGCAGCCCAGCCTTGGCAGCCCAGCCTTGCAACCGGCCCCGGACCGGGCCGTAAGACACTGACGGAGGCGGTGCTGTCAAGCCGCGCCAGAGGAACCCTGGGGATGCCGGTCCCGGCTCCGGGCTAGTGTCCCGAATCCGAAGTTCGCATCATTTGCCGCACCTTCGGAGCGAACTTCGGATTCGATAAGGACACTAG
>NZ_JAUMTJ010000098.1:0-20239 GCF_032654765.1 Bradyrhizobium sp. 33ap4
GCGGGCGGTCCGATCAGCACGGCCTCATCGGCCATCTCGACATGCAGCGCGTCGCGGTCGGCCTCGGAATAGACGGCAACCGTCTCAATCCCCATACGGCGCGCAGTCTTGATGACCCGGCAGGCGATCTCGCCGCGGTTGGCGATCAGGATTCGTTTGAACATGCTCTTCTTGCTTGGGCTTTTTCGGACTTCGAATTGTCCATTTGGCAGGATTCCTCCCCGCGCAATCTGGCACGGGCGATTGGGCGTAACCACTCCGTTGGTACAGCAAATTGCCCCGGAGGCAACGGTCTAATGCAGACCCTGCCCGCTGCCCGGCCAGTCCCTGGTCAGTCCGCGGCGGTAGCCCGATCGGTATTTCAGCCCGAATAGGTCTTGAAGCGGCCACGCGAATGAGCCTTCGCGACGGCCTTCATCAGCTCGCTGACCTCGTTCTCCAGGAATTCATTGGCCACGATCAGCGCCCGGATGGTGGCGCGCAAATTCCCGCCGCAGGCGGAAATGGCCTGATCGACAGCGGCTTCCGGCCCGTCATCGTCGTCAGATTCGGGCCGTGCAGACATCATGGGGTATCCGGGATTCAGGTGGTGCATCATGTTCCTATTTTGTTCTCATCAAGTCAATTGGATCTTTGATCGGGCGCGGCCTCCTGGGCCGTCTTTCTCTTCCGCCGCCAGCGCGCGAGGCATTGCAGGCTCCAAATGCCGGTGATGATTTCGGCGGAGGACGTTGATAACGAAACTCGCCCATGCGCATCCCTTCAATGGCAATGTCCGGCCGTTCTGCGCCACGGAATGCCGATCGGGATGTGACGGTTCGCACGCCCCGCTCGCGAACAGTCCTTGGTTGGATCGTACCGGCTTGTGCTAGAAGTTCGGCTGCCCGCCAAAGATCTGAAGTTGAGAAAATGCGGTTTCGAAATCCGGTCGCCACGACGCTTCTCCTGGCCTTCCTGTCTGCAACCACCAGCCCGACTGCAACCGCAGGCCCCACGGCCACTGCGGTCATCAAGGACGCCGGCACCGTTCAGCTCGGCAACACGACCTATCGGCTCGACGGCATCGACGCGCCGGCGGTCGATCAGCTCTGCATCGACGAGCACGCCGACGCCTGGACTTGCGGGATCGAGGCGCGCGACCAGCTGACCAGGCTGATCGGCGGCAAGCCAATTCATTGCGACGATATCGGCGTCGATCCGACCTTCAAGAAGCGCCGCCTCGGCGTCTGCAAGATCGAGGGCGACCCGACCAGCCTCAGCCAGGTGCTGGTCCAGAAGGGCTATGCTCTCAATGTCGAGGGGTCGGCCACTGGCCGATTCAAGCCGGATGAAGCCACCGCCAAGGACAATCGCGCCGGGCTCTGGAAGGGCTGCTTCGTGGCGCCGCGCGATTTTCGTACGGCCAGGAAGGATGGCGCCCTGCTCGGCAACGCCTGCCCCGCCGACCGTGACACGCAGATCCGCAATGTGCTCTTCCCCGACGACCTGCCGATGCCGGCCAGCTGCAACATCAAGGGCAAATACGCCGTGCGCGCCCGCGTCACCGGCAATGTCGGCATTTATCATCTGCAGGCGTGCCGCAGTTACCCGGGCCTCGGCAATCCGGATCGCTGGTTCTGCTCCGAGGAAGATGCACAGGCCGCTGGGTTCCGCCGGGCCTATAATTGCCGGCCGCCCAAGAGCAAATGAAGAGCTCGTGGATTGCATCGTCATTCCGGGGCGCGAAGCGAACCCGGAATCTCGAGATTCCGTGTTCGACGCTTCGCATCGCCCCGGAATGACTCAGCCTAACGATTGCCGTAAATCAAGCTGGCAAAGCTGCCGCGTCCTGTGTGAGACTGCACCGAGAGGTTGCCGGCGCGTATGACCCCATCCGATCCCGCTGATGTGCTTCCCGAAGCTGCGGCAGCCGAACGGCTGCGGCAGCATCTTGAGGAGATCGCGCGCGAACGCGATCGCGCCCATCGCGAGCTCCAGGAGCGCGAAGCGGAGCTGGCGCGGATCCAGCGCATCGCGCGGGTCGGCGGACTCGAGATCGATTTCCGCGACGGCGTGCGCAACCGCCGCTCTCCCGAATATCTCCTGGTGCATGGGCTGCCGCCCGAAGAGATCAACGAGACCTATGAGAACTGGGTCGCGCGCATCCACCCCGAGGATCGCGAGCGCACGATCCGGCACCTGTTCGGCGTGCTCAAGGCCGGCGGCGAAGACTACACGGCCGAATACCGCATCATCCGCCCGAACGACGGCGAGAGCCGCTGGATCCGCGTCGTCGCCAAGATCGAGCGCGACCGCAGCGGCCGTGCGCTGCGGCTGGTCGGCGCCGATCTCGACGTCACCGATCAGATGCTGGCACAGGAGACCCTGCGCGAGAGCGAAGAGCGCTTCCGCCTGATCGCCGACAGCGCGCCGGTGCCGATCTGGGTGACCAAGCTCGACCGCACCCGCTCCTTTGCCAACCAGGCCTATCTCGACTTCCTTGGACTGCCGTTCGAGGAAGCGATCGTGTTCGACTGGCGCAAGGCGCTGCATCCGGATGACCTGCCGCAAATCCTGCAGGAGCAGATCACCGGCGAGCTCTCGCTGAAGCCATTCGTGCTCGAGGCCCGCTATCGGAACGCCGCAGGCGATTGGCGCTGGCTGCGCTCGGAATCGCAGCCGCGCTGGGACCCGAACGGCAAGCACATCGGCTTCATCGGCGTCGCCCACGACATCACGGCGGCCAAGGAAGCCGAGATCGAGCTGCGCAAGCTCAACGAGTCGCTTGAGCGGCGCATCCTGGAGCGCACCGCGCAGCTCGAATCCCGTGAAGCGCAGACGCGCGCGATCCTGGAAACCAGCCATCAATACCAGATGCTGCTCAACCGCGATGGCGGCTTGCTCTACACCAACCAGACGGCGCTGGCCGGCATTTGTACCGATGCCGCCGACGTCGTCGGCAAGCCGTTCTGGGACACGCCGTGGTTCGCCGCGACCGAGGGCATGCCGCGCGTGATCCAGAATGCCTTCGCGACCGTGATGCGCGGCGAGGAAGTCAAGATCGAGATGCAGCTGCGCCTGCCGATCGGCGAGCGCTATTTCGATTTCGCGATGCGGCCGCTGCAGGACCAGCACGGCACCATCGTCGGCGCCGTTCCGGAGGCCGTCGATATCACCGAACGGCGCCGCGGCGAGGAAGCCCTGCGGCAATCGCAGAAGATGGAAGCCGTCGGCCAACTCACCGGCGGCGTCGCGCACGATTTCAACAACCTGCTCACCATCATCCGCTCCGCGACCGACTTCCTGCGCCGCCGCGATCTGCCGGATGACCGGCGCCGCCGCTATATCGATGCGATCTCCGAGACCGTGGAGCGGGCCTCCAAGCTCACCGCCCAGCTATTGGCATTTGCGCGCAGGCAACCGCTCAATCCGGAAGTGTTCAATGTCGGCACGCAGGTCGACAGCGTGACGCAGCTGATCCGCCCGCTGGTCGGCGCGCGGATCCACATCGAGGTCAGGATCGAGGATCCCGACTGCTTTGCGATCGCCGACATCGGCCAGTTCGAGACCGCGCTACTCAATCTCGCGGTCAACGCCCGCGATGCCATGAGCGGCGAAGGCCAGCTGACGATCGGCGTCCGGAAGGTCAAGAATATCCCTGCCCTGCGCGCCCAGGCCTCGCGCAGCGGCGATTTCGTCACGGTCTCGATCCAGGACACCGGCACCGGCATCTCGCCGGAAAACCTCGACGCGATCTTCGAGCCGTTCTTCACGACCAAGGAGGTCGGCAAGGGAACGGGTCTCGGATTGAGCCAGGCCTTCGGCTTCGTCAAGCAATCCGATGGAGACATCGAGGTCACCTCTACGCCCGGGCACGGTGCGACCTTCACCATCTATCTGCCGCACGCGATGCGCCCGGCGGACGCCAAGGTCGCCGCCAGCGCGGGCACCGAGCAGGCTTCGATCGGCCGCGGCTATCGCGTCCTCGTGGTGGAGGACAACGACGATGTCGGCCAGTTCTCCACCGAGCTGCTCGAGGATCTCGGCTATTCGGTCAAGCGCGCGGCCAATGCCAATGCCGCGCTCTCGATCCTCTCGGAGAACGAGTTCGCCGCCGACTTGGTGTTCTCCGACGTGATCATGCCGGGCATGAACGGCGTCGAGCTCGCCGGAATCATCCGCGATCGCTTTCCTGGACTGCCGGTGGTGCTGACCAGCGGCTACAGCAACGTGCTCGCCGAGAACGCGCACAGCGGCTTCGAGCTGATCCAGAAACCCTATTCGGTCGAGGCGCTGTCACGGACGCTCCGCAAGGCGATCGCCGAACAGCGGGCGGCTGCTCCCAGGCCCTGATCCTGCCGCCGGCCGCGCTCTACTGGATCACGACATGCGCGACGCCGAGCTGAAGGATGCCGAGCGCGCGGGCCGCCGTGGTCGACACATCGATGATCCGTCCACGAACGAACGGGCCCCGGTCGTTGACGCGGCACCGGATCGATTTTCCCAGATACGAGACGGTGATCATGCTGCCGAATGGCCGCTTGCGATGCGCGCAGGTCATCTCGCCACTCCTGCCGATGCCACGATAATAGGACGCAAGGCCACTCTCTGCGTTTGCCATGCACGAGGCAAATAGCAGCATGGCCGCGGACGTTGCTGCGGTTTTCATTGATCGCCTGCCGGTCGAGCCCCGCAAGGGAACGCGGTTCCACGGGTTCGGTTCCGCGCCTCGGCGTAGGCAGGTCGATTTTTAGGAACTTTTCGGAGGAAAGCGTCAGGCGGTCGCGGCTGGATCGATCAGGGCAATGCCGAGCTCGGGCCGCTTCCGCCGGCGAAGCCTGGCAGGGGCTTCGGTGACCACAACCTCCAGTGTCGGCCGAACGATGCCGGCAAGCAGATGGCCGCCACGCGTCGATCCATCCGACAGTCCGAGCACGATGTGAATATGCAGGCTGGCCTTGCCGTCGTCGCCGGTCGCGATATCGCCGATCGCGCACAGCACCTCGCATTGCTCGTTGATCTCGATCTTCCGATAGCTCTTGGATGCGAAATCGAACCAGCCGACGGTTGCCCGCTCGAACGCGCCGATCGCGGTGAGCGATGCCGCCGTCACCTTCGCATCATTGGCGAACTTCGTCAGCGCGCCGAACGCTTCCTCGCCGCTATCGAGCACGACGACGTGAACCTGCGCGCTGGGCGCATCGGACACGAGCTTGCTTTTCATGGACCGCCTCGCCTCTCAAGAGCTTCCACTTTCAATCGGAGACGGCGACGATTGTTCCTGAGGGACCGGATCGGCAGGCGCTCAGGCGGCGACGCAATCGGCCGCGAGCAACGTCCGCAGGTCCCGCGCAGGAACCGGCCTGCTGAACAGGTAGCCCTGCATCTGCGTGCAGCCGAGCATCTGCACGGTGTCGCGCTGCTGATCGGTCTCGACGCCCTCGGCGGTGGTGATCATGTTGCGGTCGGCTGCGATCGAGACCACGGCGCGGATGATCGAGGCCGAGCCGCTGTTGCGGGTCACTTCCTTGACGAAGCTGCGGTCGATCTTGATCTTGTCGAACGGGAAGCGTTGCAGATATTGCAGCGACGAGTATCCGGTGCCGAAATCGTCGAGCGCGATGTGGACACCGAGCGCGCGGAGCTGGCCGAGCGTGACCAGCGCCGCATCGTCGTCGGCGATCAGCACCGCCTCGGTGATCTCGAGCTCGAGCCGGCGCGGGTCGAGCCCGCTGTCGGCAAGCGCATTCGCAACCTTCAGCGCCAGCGTCTCCGACTTGAACTGGATCGGCGAGACGTTGACCGCGACGCGCACATGCGCCGGCCAGGCTGCCGCCTCGGTGCAGGCGGTGCGCAGCACCCACTGCCCGATCTCCTCGATCAGCGCGGTCTCTTCGGCAACCGGTATGAACTCCGCCGGCGAGATCATGCCGCGCACGGGATGCCGCCAGCGCAGCAACGCCTCGCAGCCGGTCACCTCGTCGCTGCGCAGGTCGACCAGCGGCTGGTAGTGCAGCTCGAAGCCGCCCTCGGCCAGCGCGATACGCAAATCGGCCTCCAGCGCGCGGCGCAGATTGGCCTGCGCCTCCATCGCCGGATCGAAGAAGCGATGGGTCCTGCGGCCCGCCGCCTTGGCGGCGTACATCGCAAGGTCGGCACATTTGAGCAGGCGGAACAGATCGGAGCCGTGGCGCGGGGCGATCGCAATGCCGATGCTGGCGTCGCTCGACAAATGGTGGCCGAGGCAGTCGAACGGCGTGCGCAGCGACTGATAGATGCGTGCGACCAGGTCGCCGACGTCGTCGTCCGAGGTGATGTCGTGCTGGACGATCGCGAACTCGTCGCCGCCGAGCCGCGCGATGAAGTCGTTCGACCCGACCGACTGGCGCAACTTCTCGGCGACGCGCCGCAGAAACTCATCGCCGATCAGATGGCCTAGCGTGTCGTTGATCCGCTTGAACTCGTCGATATCGATGTAATGGATGGCGAACTCGCGCGTGGCGGCCTCGAGCAGCAGCCCCTCCGCGTGGCGCTGGAACAGCGTCCGGTTCGGCAGATTGGTCAGCGCGTCGTAATGCGCGAGATACTCGATCCGCGCTTGCGCACGCCGCCCATCGGTGACGTCTTCGAGCGTGGTGGCCCAGCCGCCGTCGGGCGCACGCTTGTAGATCAGGCGGATGCTACGACCGTCCGGCGTCATGATCACGGAGTCCCGAACCTCATCGCCCCTCGGGTTGGTGAAGCGGGCGCAGTACTCGTCGACGTCGCCGACAAACGAGCCGATCGCCTGGCGATGCAGGATCAGGTCGCGCAGATGGCAGCCCGGCCTCGCGACATCAGGCGAGAGGCCGAACATGTCGATATATTGCTGGTTGCAGATCACGAGCCGCGCCGAGGCGTCGAACAGCAGCAGCCCCTGCGTCATGGTGTTGATGGCGGTGTCGAGGTGCTGGCTCTTCTCGGACAGCCTGCGGCTTGCCGCATCGTGCTGCCGCTGCAGCTGGCGGACGATCAGGAAGACCGCGAAGCTGATGATCAGTACCGCCAACACGGCTGCGCAAAATTGCAGTTTGGTCTGAGTGCGCCAGTCCTCCAGCGCGCTCGATGTTTTCGTGGTAGCGAGGATCAGGATTGGAAAATGCGACAGCGATCTGACCGCACCGACGTTCTCCTCGCCTGAAGCGCCAACGAACCGTCCCGAGGTGTTGCCGCCAAAGCTGATGACCTTCTGAAACACCGGCAGATTGATGATGTTGCGACCGATCACGCCGGCATCCTGCGGATAGCGTGCGATGATGGTGCCGTCGCGGTGGATCATCGAAATCACGGTGTCGCCGCTCAGCGCCAGCGAGGCGACGAAATCCTCGAAATGGCTTGGCTCGACGCCGCGGCTCGCGAAGCCGATGATCTCGCCGTTGCGCCCGGTGATCTTGCGCGCAAAGATCGTGGTCCAGTTGCCGGTCACCTTGCTCATTGCGGGCTCGACGATGACAGGAGACGTTGGCCGTCCCGAAGTGAACTCCTGGAAATAGCGCCGGTCCGCAACGCTGATGTCGGGCACCGGCCACATCTCGGATGAGTTGATCAGCCATCCCTTGGCGTTGAACAGATTGAGCCCGCCGACATGCGGCAGCGCCGCCAGCCGCGTGCGCAGCATCTCGTGCGCGCTCAGGAGTGACATGTTCTTTTCGAACTGATCGGCGGTCTCGACCTGTTCGGCCCGCAGGTAATTCACGATGTCGTCGTGGACATGCTGGAGATCTGTAAGCTGCTGGTCGAAATGTCGCGACAGCAGCAGCGCGGTGTTGTTGAGCTCGCGCTCGGACATCTCCAGCGCGCGCTCGCGAAACTGCAGCGCGAGATAGCCGGTGCCAAGCGTGATGGCGAGCACCAGCAGCGCGGCGCTCAAGACGAGCCACTGGATCGCGCCCATCCTGCTGGCGCGCAACACACCCTTGATCGACAGCCGCCGGTATTCCGGCACGCTGCTCGTTGAGACAACCGACATTTTCCTGCCCCTGTGGATGCCCTTGTACGGGAACACAACCCAAGGGGTGGTTAGGAAAATCAGTTATCGGACGGTTAAGGCCAACGTGGACTCGCGCAGAGCCGGCCACTCGGCCGCTCCATACTCACGAGCTGCCGCAAGCCGAAGCCTCGGGCGGCGCGGCCTTGGGCTGTGGGGCGCAACACGCGCTCTGTTTGTCTTCCTGCTTCTCGTGCGCGACACGCGCGGTCCGCTCGCCGGTGCCGTCGCCATAGACGATGCTCTCACCGGTCGTGTGGAACGTCTCCCAGGCGATCCCCGCGGGATCGTCGATCCACGACTTCTCGGACTTGGCATAGCAGCACACCGTTTGGCCCTGCTCGATGACCTCGCCGCCGGCCTTGCGCAGCCGTCCGTACACCTCGCCGAGCTCTTCAGCGCTCTCGACCTGAATGCCGAGATGGTCGAGGCCCGGTTCGCGGCGTCGGCTCGAGATCGCGAAGTTGACGCGGGGATCGTCGAGCATCCATTTGGCATAGTCTGATTTCACGACCGTCGGCTCGGCCCCGAACAGCGCCGAGTAGAAGCCGACCGATTGCGGGATGTCCTTGACGGCGACGTGAACATGCATGCGCTTCATGGTGCAGTCCCTTTAGGTTAGGGCGGCGACGCTGGATGGATATTCCATCCCAAGCATGATCAGATATCAACAGCGTTACAACAGGAGTTCTGCTGCGGAATGGATGCGCTGACGCTGTTCGGATTATTCGCCGTGACCATGATGCTCGTCTGCTATGCGGCCGAAGATCGCAGCCCCTGGTTCATCCTGGCCTTCGCTGTCTCCTGCGCGCTCGGCTCGGCCTACGGTTTCCTGCAGGGCGCCTGGCCGTTCGGCCTCGTCGAAGCGATCTGGGCGGTCGTCGCGGCGCGCCGATGGCTGCTGCGCCGAACCGCAGACCGCGCGTAACGTTATAGTATCCGCGGCCAATCTGTCGCGGACCGGAACTTGAATGCGCGCGGGCACGGCGCTAAGTAGGCCCCATGGACGCTTCGCGCACCATGATTCAGTCTTCTCCTCACGCAACGGGATCGCGCCGCTGGCGCAGCCTGCTTGCGGGACTGATTTCGCTTGCGCTGGTGCTGTCGTTCTTCCACGGCTGGACCTCCGACGGCGATGCCGACGCGGCTCCCGGCTTCTCGATCGCGCAGTCGATCAACGACGCCGGCGGCAAGGCTCCGGCGCATCCCGCCTCGCCTCACAGCGACCATTGCCTGACGCACGTCGCCTCCGTGGCTCCGCAGGAGGCCGCGTTCCCGATCGCCTATGCGCCGCACAGCTACGGCGACACCAACATCGGGCTGCCGGCCTTGGCCGATCGCCGCTCGCCCTTCAAGCCACCCCGCGCCTGATCCGGTCGACGTGACCGGCCGTGCGCTGCTGCCATTCGGCAGCGCGCACCCTTCCGCACAGATCGATGTCGCGACAGCGCAGGGCCATCGGCCTGCGCTGCGGAGAGGCGCATATGAAACGGGTTGTTCTATTTTTCGCCGGCGTGGCCGCCGGCATTGCACTGGTCGTTGTGGCGGCCGGATGGATCGGCTGGCCGGTCAGGTTCCCGGCCGCGACGCAGGAGACTGCGACGACAGACGCAAAGACCGAGGCCCGGCACGAGGCCCCCGGGCATATCGAGCTGAGCGAAGACCAGGTTCGCGAAGCCGGCATCACGTTCGCGCAAGCCAGCGGCGGCATGCTGAAGCGGCATTTCCTCGCGCCGGGATCGCTGATCCCCGACGCGGATCATATCGGCCGGGTCTCGGTGCGCGTGCTTGCGACGGTCACAGAACTGCGCAAGCGTCTCGGCGACGTCGTCGAGAAGGGCGAGATCGTCGCCGCGATCGAAAGCCGCGAGGTGGCCGACGCCAAGAGCGAATACCTCGCCGCACGGCTCACCAACGATTTGCAGCAGACCCTCTACGCGCGGCAGAAGACGCTGGTCGAGACCCGCATCGTGTCGGAAAACGAGTTCCTGCGCACGCGACTGACCGCGAACGATGCCCAGATCAAGCTCGACGGCGCCCGGCAGAAGCTGTTCGCGCTTGGTCTCTCGGAGGCCGAGATCGCCGACCTGCCGAACCAGCCGCCGGAGAGCCTGCGGACGCAATTCTTGCGCGCGCCGATCAGCGGCCGCGTATCCGAGCGGCGTGTCGACCTCGGCGGATTGATCGGGCGCGAGGGCCAGGAGAGCGAGCTCTATGTCATCGTCAATCTCGACGACATCTGGGTCGACCTCGCGGTCTCCCCCGAAGACATCGGCGCGGTCCGCGAAGGTGTTTCAGTGAAAATCCGCGCTATCGGCACCGAGGATGAAGCCAATGCCGGTGTGATCTTCGTCAGCCCCCTGCTCGACCGCGAGACCCGCAACGCGCGCGTGATCGCGACCATGCCCAACAAGGACCACCGCTGGAAGCCGGGCACCTTTGTCACCGCCGAGGTCCCGCTGTCAGGCGCGCCGTCGACCGTGATCGTCTCGAAGAAGGCGCTTCAAACCATCAAGGGAACGCCGACCGTGTTCGTGCGCGATGCCGACGGCTTCGAGGCGAGATCGGTGCGGACCGGCCGCGAGGACGACGACGATATCGAGATCGTTGCCGGCCTCACAGCCGGCGAGACCGTCGCGGTGCAGAACACCTTCACGCTGAAGGCGGAGTTCGAGAAGGACGAGGCGGAGCACGACCATGATTGAGCGCATCATTGGTCTTGCGATCCGGCGGCGCTGGGTGGTCGTCACATTGACGGCGATCCTGATGGTCCTCGGCGGCCTTGCATTGACGAAGCTGCCGATCGACGCGGTGCCCGACATCACCAACAAGCAGGTCCAGATCAACACCGTGGCCCCGGCGCTGTCTCCGGCCGAAATCGAGAAGCAGATCACCTTCCCGATCGAGACGGCCCTGGCCGGCGCGCCGGGGCTCGAGAGCACGCGCTCGCTCTCCCGCAATGGCTTCTCCCAGATCACGGCGGTGTTCAGCGAGGCCACCGACATCTATTTCGCCCGCCAGCAGGTCGGCGAGCGCCTGACCGAAGTCCGCGCGCGGCTGCCGCAAGGCATCGAGCCGCGGATCGGCCCGACCTCGACCGGCCTTGGCGAAATCTACATGTGGACCGTCCATTACTCCGGCCAGAAGGTGCAGACCGACGGCGCGCCGGGCCTGCAAAGCGACGGCCGCTTCCTGACGGCGGACGGCCAGATGCTGCAAAGCGAGGTCGAGAAGGACGCCTATCTGCGTACCGTGCAGGACTGGATCATCAAGCCGCAGATCAAGATGGTGCCTGGTGTCGCCGGCGTCGATACGATCGGCGGATACCTCAAGCAGTATCAGGTCCATCCCGATGCGGCGAAGCTGATTGCGCTCGGTCTCACCTTCGCCGACGTTGCCAAGGCGATCGAGACCAACAATGTCAGCCGCGGTGCGCGCTATATCGAGCGCAACGGCGAAGGCTTCGTCGTGCGCTCCGGCGGCCGGCTCGAGAACATCGACGAGCTCGGCGCCGTCGTCGTCACCACCCGCGGCGGCGTCCCGGTTCGGATCCGCGACCTCGCCACGCTTTCGATCGGCGGTGAGACGCGCACCGGCAGCGCCAGCGAGAACGGCCGCGAAGTCGTGGTCGGCACCGCGCTGATGCTGATCGGCGCCAACAGCCGCACCGTGTCGGCCGCGGTCGACGCCAAACTGCGGACAATCATGCCATCCCTGCCGGCCGGCATCGAGGTCAAGACGGTGCTGGATCGGACCCAGCTGGTTGATGCAACGATCGGCACGGTGGCGCGCAACCTCAGCGAAGGCGCATTGCTCGTGATCGCCGTGCTGTTCGTGCTGCTCGGCAATTTCCGCGCGGCATTGATCACGGCGCTGGTGATCCCGGTCGCGATGCTGATGACCGCCATCGGCATGTGGCAAGGCCGGATCAGCGCCAATCTGATGAGCCTTGGCGCGCTGGATTTCGGCCTGATCGTCGACGGCGCCGTGATCATCACCGAAAACAGCCTGCGTCACCTCGCCGAGAAGCAGCATGCGCTCGGCCGCGTGCTGACGCGCGATGAACGGCTGGCGACGGTGCGGGCCTCCGCTGTGGAAATGGTGCAGCCGAGCCTCTACGGCCAGGCCATCATCCTCCTGGTCTATGTGCCGCTGCTGACCTTCACCGGCGTCGAAGGCAAGATGTTCGAGCCGATGGCGCTGACCGTGATCCTTGCGCTTGCGGCCGCCTTCGTGCTGTCGCTGACGCTGGTTCCGGCGCTGATCGCGATCGGCATCACCGGCCGCGTGCAGGAGCAGGAAAACCGGCTCGTTGCCGCCCTGAAGCGCTGCTACAGCCCGCTGCTCCGGCGCGCGGTTGCAACGCCTATCCCGGTCATCGCGGTGGCGGTCGTGCTGTTCGCAACCGCCCTGTTCGGGTTCTTCCGCCTCGGCCAGGAGTTCATCCCCTCGCTCGACGAGAAGAACATCGCCATGCACGCGCTCAGGATTCCGAGCACGGCGCTGTCACAGTCGCAGGCGATGCAGCTGTCGGTCGAGAAGGCCGTCAGCCGCTTTCCGCAGGTGTCGTTCGTCTTCTCCAAGACCGGCACCGCGGAGGTGGCGAGCGATCCGATGCCGCCGAACGCGTCCGACACCTTCATCATCCTGAAACCGCGCGAGCAGTGGCCGGACCCATCGCTGACCAAGGAACAACTGATCGAGGACATCTCGAAGGCGGTCGGCCGGCTGCCCGGCAACGTCTATGAGTTCACCCAGCCGATCCAGATGCGCTTCAACGAACTGCTCGCCGGCGTTCGCGGCGACATCGCGGTCAAGGTGTTCGGTGACGAGTTCGGGCCGATGCAGAAAGCCGCCAACCAGATCGCCTCGGCGCTACGCAGCGTGCGCGGCGCGACCGACGTCAAGGTCGAACAGGCCGGCGGCCTGCCCGTGCTCGAGATCAAGGTCGACAAGGCGGCGATCGCCCGGCGCGGCCTCAGCGTCTCGGCCGTGCAGGACGTGATCGGTGCCGCGGTCGGCGGTCAGGATGCCGGTGTTGTGTACGAAGGCGATCGCAGCTTCGACATCGTGGTGCGATTGCCGGAGAGCGTGCGCTCCGATCTCGAGGCGCTGAGCAATTTGCCGGTCGCATTGCCGAAGGCAACGCCGAGCTCGCCGGTGCAGAGCCTGCCGCTCAACCGCGTCGCCCAGTTCTCCTTCACCGAGGGGCCGAACCAGATCAGCCGCGAGAACGGCAAGCGCCGCATCGTGGTGACAGCCAATGTTCGCGGCCGCGATCTCGGCTCGGTGGTCGAGGAAGCCCAGGCAAGAGTCACGCAATCGGTGCAGCTGCCGCCGGGCTATTGGATGACCTGGGGCGGCCAATCCGAGAACCTCGCCGCGGCGCGCCAGCGCCTGGCCGTCGTGGTGCCGGCGTGTTTTGCGATGATCTTCCTGTTGCTGCTGGCGGCGATGGGCTCGGCCCGCGATGCCCTGCTGGTGTTCAGCGCGGTGCCGCTGGCGCTCACCGGCGGCATCGCCGCACTTTGGCTGCGCGGCATGCCGTTCTCGATCTCAGCGGCGGTCGGCTTCATCGCGCTGTCGGGCGTTGCGGTGCTGAACGGGCTCGTGATGCTGAGCTTCATCCGGCAGTTGCGCGAGCGCGGCGTGCCGATGCGGGAAGCCATCGAGCAAGGCGCCCTCACCCGCTTCCGCCCCGTGGTGATGACCGCCTTGGTGGCCTCGCTCGGCTTCGTGCCGATGGCGTTCGCCACCGGCACCGGCGCCGAGGTGCAGAAGCCGCTCGCCACCGTCGTGATCGGCGGCCTGATCAGCGCGACCCTGCTGACGCTCGCCGTGCTGCCGGCGCTCTATGCCCGGTACGGGCATGCCGGCAGCGCTGCGCGCAATGAGAGAACCGCGATTCAGCCTGCGGAATGACGGTGTGTTGACCGGCGTCCTGCGGGAAAAATCCGGCCGTTACAGCGCCGAGCAAGCGCTGTAACATTTCTGTCATATGGCAAAACTAAACGAAGGCTGCGGCGGGCTGCCGCGGGGCTTCATCAGGGGGAACAGCAATATGCGTCGTGCCATTACCTTACTGTCCGCGAGCATGATCGCGCTTTCGGCGGGCGCCGCCTCGGCGCAGAACGCCAAGCCCCGCAACCTCATCCTGTTCGTCCCGGACGGCCTGCGTGGCGGCATCGTGACGCCGCAGACGGCGCCTGCGATGGCGGAAATCCGCGACAAGGGCGTCAACTTCAAGAATTCGCACTCGCTGTTCCCGACCTTCACGATGGCAAACAGCTCGGCGCTGTCGACCGGCCATTATCTCGGCGACACCGGCACCTTCTCCAACACGATCTATACCGGCTACGCCTCGGCGCCGGCGGGCGACACCGTGGTCCCCTTCATCGAGAACGACGCGGTGCTCGCCGATGTCGACGATCACTTCAACGGCGACTACCTCAACGAGGAGACGCTGCTGAAGATGGCCCGCGGCCAGGGTTTCAGCACCGCCGCCATCGGCAAGGTCGGCCCGACCCTGCTGTTCGACCACACCGATCGCGGCAAGAACACGATCGTGGTCGACGATTCCACCGGCGGCAAGACCGGCGTGCCGCTCTCCGACGAGATGAAGGACGCGCTGACCAAGGCCGGTCTTCCGCTCGCCACCCCGAGCCGCGGCGACAACGCCAAGGCGGGCGATGCCAAGACGCCCGGCACCACGGTCGCCAACGTGGCGCAGCAGGCCTACATGGCCGACGTCGCGACCAAGGTGGTGCTGCCGATGTTCAAGGCGCGCAACAAGCCGTTCGTGCTGGTGTTCTGGTCGCGCGATCCGGACGGCAGCCAGCACAACACCGGCGACAGCCTCAACACCATCACCCCCGGCATCAACGGCCCGACCTCGATGGCGGGCATCAAGAACGCCGACAACAACCTCGCGCAGCTGCGCAAGGCGCTCGACGAGCTCGGCCTTTCCGCCGACACCAACATCATGATCTCCTCCGACCACGGGTTCTCGACGATCTCGAAGGAGAGCAAGACCAGCCCCTCGGCCAAGATCGCCTACAGCGACACGCCGAAGGATTTCCTGCCGATGGGCTTTCTGGCGATCGACCTCGCCAGGGCGCTGGACCTGCCGCTGTTCGACCCCAACGACAAGAACGCCAAGGTCGCCGACAACGCACACCCGAAGGCCGGCAACGGCGTGCTCGGCCAGGATCCGGCCAAGCCCGATGCCGTGATCGCGACCAATGGCGGCTCGGACCTGATCTATCTGCCGAACCGCGACAAGAAGCTCGCCGACCGCGTCATCAAGGCGCTGCTCGAGCAGGACTATGTCAGCGGCCTGTTTGTCGACGACAAGCTCGGCACCTTCCCCGGCACGCTCCCGATGTCGAACCTCAATCTGAAGGGCAAGGCGGTGACGCCGAACCCGTCGATCGTGGTCAATTTCCGCTCCTGGTCGAGCGGTTGCGAGATCCCGACCAACTGCTCGGTGCAGATCGCCGACACCGTGCTGCGCCAGGGCCAGGGCATGCATGGCAGCTTCAGCCGCGGCGACACCTTCAACTTCACCGCGGCGATCGGCCCCGACTTCAAGGCGGGCTATGTCGATCCGCTACCGGTCAGCAACGCCGATGTCGGCATGACCGCCGCCCAGTTGCTCGGCCTGCGCGCGCCGAACAATGGCGGGCTGATCGGCCGAGTGATGTCGGAGGCGCTGCCGAACGGCATCGTGCCGAAGATGGTCGAGGGCACCATCATGTCGAAGAAGCCGTCGGCCAACGGCCTGCGCACCGTGTTGAAATTCCAGCGAGTGCTCTCGACCCGCTATTTCGACGTCGCCGGGTTTCCGGGGCGGACGCTCGGACTCGAGGAAACCGGCGGCAAACAGAAAACGGCGGGGAAGTAATCCCCGCCGTTTTCGTCGAATTCCAGTTACGCGGGATGATGGCTTACATCATCCCGATGTCGAACACGTTGGGGAGCTGCGCCGCGAGCGGCAGCGCGGTCGCGCCGACCAGCGTCGCTACCATCGCCGCCAGCGCGCGGCCGGTGCGGCGCTGACCGCGCATCTGGCCCGCGATCCACTCCAGGACCTTGGTGTCCATCTTGGCGCCCTGCCTCGGCGCCCAGCGATCGATCTCGGTGTCGGGCGACAGCGCCACCGTGCGCGGCGGCACCGGCAGGCCGGACTCGGAGGCGGCATGGTGGGCGATCGCCTTGGCGAGCAGATCGTCGAACCGGCCGCCATCGCTGCGCTCGGCGGCGGCCTCGTTGATCGCGAACAGCGCCTCGATCTCGGCCCGGCTGATCGGCTGATGCTCGACCGCGGCCGCCGTCAGGATGCGCGCGCACCAGGCAGCGTCATCGGCATCGAGAGACCGGGAGAAATGGATGCGGCCCTTGGTGGTCGGGCCTTCGCCGGTGATCACGCCGTCGCGCACGATGGTGAGCGCATGGGCGGCAGTCTTGCGGCAGGACGGATGCAACGCACCGCTGAGAGGCTCAGCGGTCTTGGTACTTGGGGTAGACATTGTGGGAGCTTTCAATTCCTATCTCAGGCCAGCTTTTCCATGCGGGCGTAAACGAGTGGTTAATGATTCGGAACTTGCGTTCCGAGATTTTTAGATGGTTGCTATTTGGTCGCTTTAAACGTCGTCACGGTTCAGTCCTATAGCAGCCAGGGCCGGCGTGATGACTGCGATAAGCGGCATTATCTGGGCATTTCCAAGCCTTTGTGCCGCAGCTGATATTTCGCCGCAGGGATCCAGATCAAAACAAGTTGCTTGGAATTCCACCCTCAAGGAGAAATGTTTCACCTTTTTTCAGAACCCGTTCACTTAAGCCTTATCCCGTCCTATACTGGAACAGACAGCCTCAAATACAAATTCAATCGCAACTTCAAAGAGATGAGGTAAAATCATGGCACTTCAGATTGGCGCCGTCGCCCCCGACTTCGAAGCCGAGACGACCGAAGGAAAGATCAAGTTCCATGACTGGATCGGCAACAGCTGGGCGCTTTTGTTCTCCCATCCCAAGGACTTCACCCCGGTCTGCACCACCGAGCTCGGTGCGCTCGCCCGCCTGAAGCCTGAGTTCGACAAGCGCGGCGTCAAGCTGATGGGCTTGTCGGTCGACCCGGTGGACCGCCACGCCAAATGGTCCGACGACATCAAGGAAACCCAGGGCGCGGCGCCGAACTATCCGATGATCGGCGACACCGATTTCAACGTGTCAAAGCTCTACGACATGCTGCCGGCCTCGACCTCGGGCGATCCCCTCACCCGCACCGCCGCCGACAACCAGACCGTCCGCAACGTGTTCGTGATCGGACCGGACAAGAAGATCAAGCTGGTGATGGTCTATCCGATGACCACCGGCCGGAATTTCCAGGAGATCCTGCGCTCGATCGACTCGCTGCAGATGACCGCCAAGCACCGCGTCGCCACCCCTGCCGACTGGAAGCAGGGCGAGGACGTGATCATCGCGGGCTCGGTCAGCGACGACGAAGCCAAGACGATCTACCCGCAGGGCTGGAAGGCGCCGAAGCCTTACATCCGCATCGTGCCGCAGCCGAAGTAGCGGCAGGCTCACTGCGTCCGGGTGACCCGCGCACAGACGATCATCGTCTGGTTTCGTGACGATCTGCGGCTGTCGGATCACCCGGCGTTGCATGAGGCGGCGGCAAGCGGCGCGCCGGTCGTCGGCCTCTATGTGCGCGACGAAGAGAGCCGTGCATTGATGCCGCCGGCCGTACGTCGGCTCGGGGGTGCGACGCGCTGGTGGCTGGCGCAGTCGTTGCGCGCACTTGGCAAGAGCCTCACCATGGCAGGCGGATCGCTGGTGCTGCGCACCGGACCGGCCGCGTCGGTGATCGCCACGTTGGCGCGCGAAATCGGCGCACGCGCCGTATTCTGGAACGACATCGCGCAGGCTCCGCATCAGGCCGTTGCCAGAGAAGTCGAAGCCGCGCTCGCAAGTGACAGCATCGACTCGCAAATTTTCCGCGGCGATCTGCTCGTCGAACCGAAGGCGCTCCGCAACAAGGACAACCGGGCCTTGCGCGTGTTCACGCCGTTCTGGCGGCGCGTCCAAGGCCTCGGCGATCCGCCAAGGCCATTGCCGGCGCCGAAGAGACTCACATCCATCGGCGGCATCGCGAGCGACGCCCTCGATGACTGGGGTCTCGAACCGACACGGCCGGATTGGGCCGGCGGCCTGCGCGAGACCTGGACACCGGGTGAAGCCGCGGCGCAGGCGCGGCTGAAGCGATTCCTCGATGAGGGGATCAGCGGTTACACCGACGACCGCGATCGGCCCGACCGCGACGGCACCTCGCGCCTGTCGCCGCATCTGCGCTTCGGCGAGATCAGCCCGCGGCAGGTCTTTCACGCGGCCCGCTTCGCCGCCGCGGAAGACTCGCGCCTTGCCGGCGACATCGACAAGTTCCTTAGCGAGCTCGGCTGGCGCGAATTCTGCCGCCATCTGCTGTTCGACGTCCCCGATATGGCGGATCGGAACTTGCAGGAGCTGTTCGATGCCTTTCGGTGGAGGCGCAACGCTCTCGCCCTGGAGGCGTGGCAACGCGGACTCACCGGCTATCCGATCGTCGATGCCGGCATGCGCGAGCTCTGGCACAGCGGCGTGATGCACAACCGGGTGCGAATGGTGGCGGCCTCGTTCCTGGTCAAGCACCTCTTGATCGACTGGCGCACAGGCGAACAATGGTTCTGGGATACGCTGGTCGATGCCGATGCCGGCTCCAATCCCGCCAACTGGCAATGGGTCGCGGGCTGCGGCGCTGACGCCGCGCCCTATTTCCGCGTCTTCAATCCGGTCCTGCAGGGCGAGAAATTCGATCCCGACGGCGGCTATGTCAGGCGCTGGGTGCCGGAGCTCGCGCAGCTCTCCAACGAGCTGATCCATCAGCCCTGGACAGCGACACCGATCGAGCTGGCGAGCGCCGGCATCGAACTCGGCAAGACGTACCCGCCGCCGATCGTTGATCACAAGCAGGGGCGCGAACGCGCGCTTGCAGCTTACGCGAAGATCCGTCGCAAAGACTAAGCGCGGCGATTGACCAGCAGCACCGCCGCGGCGCAGGCGGCCATGCCGGCAATGGCGACATGATCCAGCCGCTCGTCGAACAGGAC
The DNA here is from genome assembly GCF_032654765.1 of Bradyrhizobium sp. 33ap4. Taxonomy (NCBI): domain Bacteria; kingdom Pseudomonadati; phylum Pseudomonadota; class Alphaproteobacteria; order Hyphomicrobiales; family Nitrobacteraceae; genus Bradyrhizobium; species Bradyrhizobium sp. 33ap4. Next base: position 19,153 of record NZ_JAUMTJ010000098.1, read on the forward strand.
GTAGGCCATCAGCGCGGTCACCGCCGGCACCAGATAGAACAGGCTCGCGACCGAGGTCGCGGCATGGTGACGGATCAGCCAGTACAACAGCCCGATCGAACCGATCGACAGCGCGAACACGAGCCAGGCCAGCGCCAGCACGAACTCGCCGGTCCAATGCACCACATTGGTCTCGAACACGAAGGCGCCGATACCGAAGAAGATCGTCACCGCTATGTACTGCACCAGATTGCCGGCGCGCCAGTCGATCCGGTTGCAATAGCGCCGTTGATAGAGCGTGCCCAAGGTGATGCTGATCAGCGAGACGCCGGAGGCGAGCCAGCCCCACCCCGCCTCGCTCGTCATCGGCCGGTTGTGCAGGATCAAGACGACGCCGGCGAGGCCGAGCACCAGTCCGCCCCATTGCAGCGGCGTGACGCGCTCGCCCAGCCAGCGGTTGGCAATGGTCGAGGTCAGGATCGGCTGCAGGCCCGGGATGAAGGCCGAGAGCCCCGCCGGAACCGAATGCGCGATCGCAATCGCAGTGCCGCCGAGATAGAAGCCGTGCACCAGGATGCCGGCGACCGCGCTGTGGAAAATACCAGTCCGGTCCGGCCAGTTCGGCCGCGCGATCGCGGCGATGACCGCCATCACCACCACCACGAACGCCATCCGGATCGCCAGATAGGTCAGCGGCTCCGCATTGTTGATGACGTATTTGGTGCCGATGAATCCGGTGCTCCACAGCACGACAAAGATCGCCGGCGCCAGACGAGCGGCAGTTTCCTCGAAGCTCTTGTTCATTGCAGACCGTCATTGCCTGAAGATGAAGCAACCAGCAATCGCGAATTTTGTGGGGTGCCGCGCCTGTTTCCGCAAGCACACTTTCTTCCCGGCGCAAGCAGGCACGACAGTGGGGATGAGTCGCAATTCAAGATGACCAACACGCGGTGTCATCACCCGCGCATGACGCCGGAAAGAAGGAGAATGAGAGCTCACGGCTCTTTCCTGGCGTCGTCCCTGCGAAAGCACTAGGTGGTGTGGACTCTAAGGATTCCCTTTTGAGAGCAAATCAGATTCAAGGCTTCTTTTTGGGAGGCGGCCTTGG